>NZ_CP082273.1:1603241-1923890 GCF_019880385.1 Nocardioides coralli | reverse complement strand
GCTGTCGCCGTCGGATGGGACGGCCACGCCCGAGGGGTGCTGGTGGTAGCCGATGCGGTCAAGCCGACCTCGGCCGAAGCGATCGGCCAGCTCCGCGACTTGGGGCTGCGCCCGATCCTGCTCACCGGCGACAACCAGACAGTGGCCCGCGCGGTGGCCGCCGAGGTTGGGATCGCCGCCTCCGACGTGATCGCCGAGGTGCTGCCGGCCGAGAAGGTCGACGTCGTGAAGCGGTTGCGGGGCGAAGGTCGCACGGTCGCGATGGTCGGCGACGGCGTCAACGACGCCGCAGCCCTCGCGCAGGCCGATCTCGGCCTCGCGATGGGCACCGGCACAGACGTCGCCATCGAAGCCTCCGACCTCACCCTGGTCCGTGGAGACCTCCGCGCGGCCGCCGACGCCATCCGCCTGTCCCGGCGGACGCTGACGGTCATCAAGACCAACCTGGCGTGGGCCTTCGGCTACAACGTCGCCGCGCTACCCCTTGCCGCAGCCGGACTGCTCAACCCGATGCTGGCCGGCGCCGCGATGGCCTTCTCCTCGGTGTCGGTGGTGGCCAACAGCCTGCGGCTACGCCGCTTCACCAGCACGGCGCGATGAGAGACCTCACACGCACGACGCCAAGCGTGCCGCTCAAGCGGCTGCTGGCGGCAGCGGGATGGTGCCTCACCCGATGCGCCGTCGCATCGCTCACCACGCGAGGCACGCAGGCGAATGCCGGCCCGAGAATCGAGCCGAGTCCGGTCTCCGCACCGGGATGTGTCGACCGGTGCTGACGACCGTCCCCGGCCAGCGCTCTCGTAGCATCGGGGTCGTGAACGTGCGAATCCGATCGACGACCGTGGTGATGAGCCTGGCCACCGTCGCGACGCTCGCCCTCGCCGGATGTGCCGGTGACGGGGACGGCTCAGTCCCCGTGGCGCAGGAGCGCGGCGCCGCCGCGACGATGCCGCCCTGGCCGGCGCCGGTCGACGACGTCCCCGGCCTGGTTGAGGCGGCGGGACTCGACCTCGGACCGATGGGCACCGCCGAGCACTACCACCCCACCCTCAGCATCGTCGTTGACGGCGAGCAGGTACTCATCCCTCCCAACATCGGCGTGGACCCCAGCACCGGCGCCATGTCGGCCGTCCACACGCATGAGAGCGACGGCACCATCCACATCGAGGCCGACACCGTCGGTGAGACCTTCACCCTCGGCCAACTCTTCACCCAGTGGAACGTGCCGCTCAGTGAGGACCAGATCGGCGGCGTCACCACCGACAACGGAGTGTCGGTCACTGTCAACGGCCGCCGGGTGGCTGGCAACCCTGCCGAGCTGCAGCTGCGACCGGAGCAAAGGATCGTCCTCGACGTGTCATGAACCGCGCCGCTTCGTCCCGGGGCTCTGGTCCGTCCTCTTGGAAAGTCGCAGCGCACCGTAGGGGGCGGGCGCGGTGGTGCCTGACGCGAACCAGCCTTTTGCCAAGCAGCGGGCGTGGCGTCAGGAACGATCATCGATCCCCGGGAACGGGATTCGCTGAACTGTGCGCCCCTTTCGATCCAGTCCCACAAGGGCGCTCACGTCCTCGACCGGCGGGCGAACGACAACGAACACGCGCAGGGCACCTCCGTCGTTGGCCGATGCTCGGGAAAGGGCGGTGGTCATCACGTCAGAATGCCCACGCCCCGTGCGGCCCTCTGCGCGCACGGTGTGGATCCGGGAGGTGACGAGGCCGTACAGGTAGTAGTTGCCCTGCCCTGGCGTCAGCCCACCTCCGAACCCGATCTCGGTCGTGTCAGGAATGTCGAAACCGGACCCGCTTTCGCGCTCTTCCCCGTTCACCAGCAACGCCAAGTAGTGCCTCCCGCCCTCGCCTCCAGGCCGGTACAGCAGCGCCCAGGTGTCTCCGTTTGAAGCTGTGCCCTCCGCTGCCACGTGCTCCCGGTCCTCGCTCATCTCTATAGGCTCCCAGTAGCCGGTGTCCAGCTCCACTGGCCCGCCTCACCTCCTAGCTCCGGGGGATTGCACAGGGTCATCAGAAGGTCATCGGAAACGACAGGGCACCATCCCGAGACAGTCCCATAGTCTGGAGCCGTCCGAAGGGGAACCTCCCCAGCAGCCCGAGGTTTCACGAAGGGATCCGAGTCATCCGGTAGTGCGATCTGGGCGCCGAAGTTGTCCAGAGGCTTTTCGGTTCAAATCCGCTTGCAGCGGCCTCGGCTACAGACCGGCGGGCCGGCGTCTGTCTGCGTGGCGGGCATTGCCTCGGAACGTGTCGAGACGGCGGTCAGCGCACCTAGAGCATGGAGCCGAGGTCGGATCCGATGGTGGGGTAGGCGGCTGTGGCGGACTTGAGCTGTCGGGTGGTGAGACCGACCTTGATGGCCAGGCCGAGAGTGTTGACCAGTTCGCCGTACTCGGGTCCTAGGAGGTGCCCTCCGACGATCTGGTCAGTGGACTGGTCGATGAGGATCTTGGCGGCCGCGGTGGTCTCCCCGATGCGGTAGTTGGAGTACCAGCCGCTGGTGTCGGAGTAGCGCACGGCGAGGTCGATCCCGGCTGTGCGGGCCTCGGACTCGAGCATGCCGACTCGCGCGAGCTCGGGGATGGTGAAGACCGCTGTCGGGATGCCGGCATAGTCGGGGATGGTGGTCTTCTCCTTGAGCATGTTGGAGGCGGCGACCTTGGCTTCGGAGACCGCGACCGGGGTGAGGGGCATCCCCGCGGTGTCAGCGGAGTCCCCGGCGGCCCAGATGGCGGGGTTGGTCGTGCTCTGCAGGTGTTCGGCGACGTGGATGCCGTGCTCGCCCCAGTCGATACCAGCGGCGTCGAGACCCAGGTCGGCCAGCGCCGCGACTCGTCCCGCGCCGTGGACCACGAGGTCGGTCTCGATCGTCTCGTGGGCGCCGGCGTGCTCGAGGGTGACCTGGTAGTGGCCGTCACGGGTCTGCACGTCGACGATGGTGGTGGTCCGGTGCAGGTCGATGCCGACCTCTCGGCCGCGGTCGACGAGGAGCTCGACGAGGTCGGGGTCGAAGCTCTTCAACGGCCGTTCGCCGCGGTCGACGATGACGGGCGAGCTGCCGGCCCGGGCGGCGATGTGGGCGAACTCGAAGGAGATGAAGCCCCCGCCGACGAACAGGATCCGCGAAGGGAGTTCCTCGAGATCCAGGAAGTCGGTGCTGTCGATGAGGTGCTCGTGGCCGGGGAAGTTCAGCGGGCGGGGTCGGGCGCCGGTGGCGACCAGGAAGCGGTCGGCGTCGTGGCGGACGCCGTCGATCTCGAGCTGGCGGTGGCCGGTGAACCTGGCGTGGCCGTGGAGGGTGGTGACGCCGCTGCTGCTCAAGCCGTCTTCCATGTTCTGGGGGACGGGGTCGGTGAAGCCGTGCTTGTGCTTCATGAGGTCGGCCCAGTTGATGGAAAGCTCCGCGTCGTCGATGCCCCGGCCGCGCATCAGCCGCGCGCTGTCGATGACCTCGGCCCCGCGGCGCAGGATCTTCTTCGGGTCACACCCACGCAACGCGCACGTGCCTCCATAGGGAAGCGAGTCGACAATGGCCACTCCCCAGCCCTGGGCTGCGCACTTGTTCGCGGCCGCGACCCCGTCCATGCCGGCGCCGATGACGATCAGGTCGAAGTGCTGGCTCATAGGTTGATCTCCTTGTCTGTGCCGGAGGGATCGGTGGCGTTGCATGTGGGCTCGGCGGTCGCTGCCGTACTGGAGACGGCCGCTGCTGGTCGGTGGCACGTGTGGTCGTGCCTCCGGCGTCGGTGGATCCGGGCCCTCGAGGGCGGCCAGCAGGAGCCCGAGGCTCAGGAGGGTCCAGCTCTGTAATGACCATCCTGCGACAGCGCCGGTGACTCCCAGCGAGAGGAGGACCGGAAGCCCACAGCACAGCCCCAGTGCCCCGGCGACCGCAGCGATCGGCCCGAGGGTCGCGAGACGGTCACGCATCGGCCAGGACCGTCCGCAGCTGCTCGAGCGTGGGCGCTCCCTCGTACCCGTCCGGTGTCGGATACCTGCGACAGGAGAGGCCGACCGCGGAACCGGGCTCCGCGAAGACGTCCACGCCGTCCACCTGAATGCTAGGAGAACCGTTGAAGCCGGTGCGCACGGCCTCCTCCGGAGTGTCGACGAGGTGGCGGGACAGGTGGATGTCCGGTCGTTCCGCGGCAAGCGCGGTGAGGCGTTCGTCAGCGAGCTTCCAGTTCGGGCAGTCCTCGAAGTAGAGCAGCGTGATGTCCATGCCGCCACGCTAAACCTTGATCCGCGGTGCAAGGTCAAGTCGTAGGGTGAAGCCATGCGCATTGGAGAGGTAGCCGCCGCGGCTGACGTGCCGACGCAGACCGTCCGCTTCTACGAGCGGCGCGGTCTGCTGCCGCCACCGCAGCGCGGGACGAACGGATACCGCGAATACGACGCCTCGATCCTCGCGCGACTTGCGTTCATCCGCAGCGGACAGGCGGCCGGGCTCACCTTGGTCGAACTGGCCAGCATCCTCGACCTGCGACGCGACGGAGCCGTGCCGTGCGAGCACGTCCACTCCCTGCTCCTGGCCAAGCTGGACGACATCCGTGAGCGGCAACGTGAGCTCGCCGACCTCGAGACGGAGATCGAAGGCCTGATCAGCCGCAGTGACCGGCTCGATCCCGCCGACTGCTCCGACGGCCAGGTCTGTCACATCATCGCGCCGAACGCATGATTGGTCGGCGAGCTGTGCCCGTCGCGGGGAGTACCTTCGAAACGATGAGACTCGGCGCGGTCATCGTGTTCACGCTCTACCTGGGTGCAGCAGTCGCGACACGCGCCGCCGAGGCGGCCGGGATGCAGCGCTGCCACTGCTCATCCACGTGCTGGTGTCGCCGATCTTTCCTCAGCGCGTTTCGCTGGGTGGTCCCGGTGCGCCACCGGTAGCCGCAACGGTCACACGATGGACGCTTACTAGTCGTAAACGCCGGCAAAATCGGCCAGTGGCGGCCTGAATAGCTCAAGAAACGACAAGAGTGCAAGACACAGTTTCCGCAGGTCAGCGCCTAATGTGGCGCATCACGCCGAGAACGGTCACAGTGCCTAAGCAACGTCAAGGGGTCGCAGGTTCAAATCCTGTCAGCCCGACTGGATGGCACACGCTCGTCAGGGGCGGTCCCGGCGCGATCGGGGCCGTCCCTGACTGCATCTCCGGGGGCCCGCGCAACCGGCAGAGTTAACCGCGATTGGGTATCTGCTGGTCTTGACTCCTGTCCGTGCTCCGGCCGGGTGCCACGCTCCCCGGTTGTGGTGGTCGCGCGACCACCGGACCGGGGAATCCACGATGTTCGTACGCCCGTCAGCGCTCAGGGTGGGGCTCGTGGCCCTGCTGGTCGCCACCGCCAGCCTCCTCGTCCCGGTCAGCGCGAGCGCTGCCGGGACAGTCACGATCTCGGGCACGATCAGCACTCCCGCGGGGCCGCTCTCGACCGACGGCGAGGGGGGCGCGGTCGAGAACTTCGTGAATGTCTTGCGGGCCTCGGACGGGGAGTCAGTCGCATGGGCGTACGTGGGTCTGGACGGCGGCTACTCGGTCGACGTACCCATGAACGACGACTACCTCGTGAAGGCGGACGTCCACACCGGCAGCTGGCCCGACAGGGGCACGAAGGCCTGGCTCGAGGAGGAGGTGAGCGTGGGCACCGCCAATGTGGTGGTGGATCTCGACGCCGCCTACCACCGCCCCGTCACCGTTCGACTCGTCGGACCGGACGGCACACCGCGCGGGGGACGGGCCGTGCTCAGCTGCTTCGACCGGTTCCCCAGCAGATGGTTCGAGGGAGAGGACAGCCGCGAGCGACTCCTCCTCAACAGCCATGCCACGGGGTCGGGGGACCTGGGCCTCTGGGGTTTCCCGGTCACGCTGGACACCGCCGAGGAGGAGGGGTGTCACCTCACCGTGTCCCCCGCCGCCGGCACGCCGCAGTACCGTCCTCTGGTCGTCGACCCGAGCGGCAGCAACGTCGTCGAGGTGGTGATCCCGACCCCGGTCACGCTGTCGGGGACCGTCGCTCTGCCGGACGCCGACACGGACCTTGTCTCGATCGACGTCGTGGACGCGGTCAACCAGGGACAGGGCGGCACGGCCCTCGTGGTACACGCGGAGGTCGGCCCCGACGGCACCTACGCCGTCCCGGTGTCACCCGGCCAGTACCACGTGACGGCGACGGGCTCCTCGACCAACGGGCGCCAATTCGTCCTCGACGCCGGGACCGTGGACATCTCCGCCGACACGGTGCTCGACCTCGGACCGTGGGTGCCGGCCCGCGTCCACCTCGTCGACGACCTCGCGCAGCCGACCACGGCCCAGTTCTCGGTGTACTGCTCCGACTGGCCCGACGGCGGCAGCGACCTCGACGTCCAACGATCCGGGTCGGGGCCCGTCGACTTCCCTGCCGTCGCCGGCGCGGACGGGTGGGAGTGCTACCTGACGCTCGACGGCTCGAACACCCAGCACCGCATCCAGGTCGGTGCGACCGACAACGAGTACACCTGGATCGTGCCCCGCGACGTCGTGCTCGCGGGGGCACCCGGCGCCAGCAACGACGACGACGGGGTCCCGGACCTGCTCGAGGCGCTCGGCCCCAACGGGGGTGACGGCAATGGGGACGGCACCCTGGACGTCGACCAGGCCCACGTGACCTCGCTGCCGGCCAACGGCTCGACGGACCCGGGTGACCCCTACGTGACGATCGCAGCGCCGGCGGGGACGACGCTGGAGGACGTCAGCACGCTGGACCCCGCGACGCTGCCGACGCCCCCGCCAGCCGGGACGACGTTGCCGGCCGGCCTGGCGTCCTTCACGCTGAGCGGCATCGAGCCGCCCGGGACGGACCAGGTCCTCACCATCCACACCAGCGACACCACGGGCGTCAACGGCTACGCCAAGTACGACCCCACGACCGAGACCTGGTCCACGCTGCCGTCGGAGCGCGTCTCCGTGTTCGCCGACCGGGTGGAGATCACCCTCACCGACGGCGGTGTCGGTGACGCCGACGGCGTCGCCGACGGACGCATCGTGGATCCGGGTGGCATCGCGGTCGTGCCCGAGGGCGACCGCACCCCGCCGGAGGTGACCGGGACCTTGCAGCGCCCGCCCGACGCCAACGGCTGGTACAACGCCCCGGTGTCGGTCGACTGGTCCGCCACGGACCCCTCGGGTGTCGGAGCACTCCCGCCCCCGACCGAGGTCACCAATGAGGGCAGCGCGGTGACCGCGACCTCCCCTCCCGTGTGCGACCTGGCGGAGCCGGCGAACTGCGGCACGGGCGAGGTGAACGGGATCAAGCTCGACCTGACCCCGCCGCACGTCGAGGTCAACGGACCGACCGACGGCGCGACGTACACGCTGGGTGAGGTGCCCGAGGCCGACTGCGCGGCCACCGACGCCCTGTCGGGCCTGGCCGGGCCCTGCTCCATCACCCAGGTGGGAGGCAACAGCAACGGCGTCGGGTTCTTCGTCGCCACCGCAGAGGCGGTCGACGAGGCCGGCAACAGCAGCGCGACCCGGGTCCGCTACCGGGTCGTCTACCGCGTCGACGGCTTCCTGCCGCCGGTCAACGACCCGGCGATCTCCCCGGGGGAGGCGATGAGCGTCTTCCGGCGTCCGAGCCTGGTCCCGGTGGCCATGCAGATCACCGACGCGCACGGCGTGACGGTCGAGCCGGTGATCCGGCCGGTGTGGCTGCCCCCCGTACGCGGGGACCGCACCAGGGCCCCCGTGAACGAGGCCTTCTACCGGGGCCGCGGCTCATCAGGTTGGTTGCTCAGCTGGCGCGACGGGGCGTGGCGGTATGCCTGGGACACCGACGACGTCGATCGGGGATACACCTACCGGCTGCGCGTGTTGCTCGACGACGGGACGGTCCGCGAGGTCACCATCGGCCTGCGGTGACGCCCCGCACCGGGGTCGCGGTGACATGATGGGGGGCAGCCACCGGGTGGCCGGAAGGCGGCCGCCCCGGCACAGGGAGGGCGAGATGACCTACACGCTGGCCTGCAACGACGTGATCCCCGGCTGCACCGCGCGGTTCGAGAACGTCGACCGGCAGCAGATGCTGAGAGAGATCGCCGAGCACGCCGCGACCGTCCACGGGATCACCGAGGTCACGCCGGAGCTCCTCGCGGAGCTCGACGCGAAGATGCAACGCCACTGATCCTCAGCGGCGCGGACGCCGGGCGTCGACCGGCAGCCCGAAGACCGTGTGGACACCTGGGCTGAAGGCCACGTGGTCGGGTGGGCGGGCGGCCAGGTCGGGAAAGCCGACCGAGGTCACGAGCTGGTCCTCCAGCTCGAGCAGCTCACCGGCGTGCAGCGGCCAGGGCGGGTGTTGGTTGGGCACATAGCGGGTGCGCCGTGCCACCCGGGTGTGCAGGCCCCACCGTGCGGACAGGAACAGGTCGAGGGGCGTGGGCTCCCGTGGCGCACCGACGCGGAGCCGGACCCGGCTCGTCGCCCCGCGGGGCCGGGCGAGCCGGTCACGCAGCACCGCCGACCAGGTGTGCACCTCGCCCTCGCGGGACCCGGGGGTTCGCCCGGCGTCCGTCACGGCGTGGCTCATCCGCGCCCAGCGATAGGGGGTGCCGAAGGCGAGCCGCGCGCCCGCGACCACGCCCAGCCGGTTGCTGTCGAGGCTGAGGAACACCACGCCACGGCGACCGGTCGTGTCCACGGAGTACAGCCTGACGTTGGTCTCGTAGAAGGTGCCGAGCCAGGGGACGGCCGGACCACGCCCGAGTCCGGCGCCGACCATCGTGAAGGGCACGAGCCCGACGTAGGTCCGCCCGTCGTGCTCGTCGGGGCGTACGCCGGCCGGCATCCGGTCGGCCACCCGGTCGGGGTCCACGGCCCAGTGCAGGTAGGCCAGGTCCCGCCAGTCCTGTGACATGACGACCGGACCCCGCAACGGTGGAGCGTCCTCGCTGACAGGCTCCACCGGGACGGAGGGTCGCGGCTCGGTCACGTTTCCAGTGTGCGGAGGCACGGCAAGGCGCCCGGGGTCGACGAGGTCAGCGCCAGGCGTGCCATCTTCCTTCCCTCACGGGTGCTCCTCCGGTTCGCCGAGGCCGGGTCGATCCGGCCCGCGACCGGCTCCGGCTGCCTAGGATGCGGCTGTGGCGCGCGGCGTGCACCTGATCGGCCGGGAGGCCGAGGTGGCGATGCTGGAGGACCGCGTCCGACGCTGCGCGTCGGGCGAGGGCGGCGTGCTGCTGCTCAGCGGCGAGGCCGGCGTCGGCAAGACGTCGCTGGTCACCGGGGTGGCGGAACGGTTCGACGGCCGGGTCGTGCACGCGCGGGCGATGCGCGGCGCTCCTGCCTACGCCCCGCTGACCGCGTTCGCCCCCACCGAGCCCGTCGAGGGCCCGCAGCTGGCGACGGCGATCCTCGACGGCCTGCTCGCCGAGTCGCGCCGGGAGCCCTGCCTGGCCCACCTCGAGGACTGTCAGGACGCGGACGCGGCCACCCTCGAGCTGTTGGCCAGAGCCGACGAGATCCTGGCCGACCGGCCCCTGCTGGTGATCGTCGAGTACCGGTCCGACCAGCTGCCGAGGCAGCACCCGGTGCGCACCCTTCGTGCCGAGCTCCGCCGGCGACGGGATCCCGTCGGCATCGTCCTCGAGCCCTTCACCGCCGACCAGACCCGGGCTCTCGCCGAGGCGGTCACGGGCGGACCCGTCGAGGACGCGCTGGTGGACGTCGTGCACCGTCGCAGTGACGGCAACCCCTTCTTCGCCGAGGAGCTGTTGCGCGCGCACCTCGACGCGCGGGAGGCCGACACGACACCACGGCAGGACGCCCCGTTGCCCGACACCCTGCTGGACGCCGTCCTGGCACGGACCGAGACCTTGCGTGCCGAGCACCCCGACGCCGTCCGGTACGCCGCCGTGCTGGGCACCCAGGTCGAGCTGGCCGTGCTCGAGGCTCTCACCGACCCCCTCGCCGTCGACGCACTTCTCGACGACGGACTACTCGTCGAGTTCGACGAGGAGGTCGCCGCATTCCGGCACGGGCTGGTGCGCGAGGCCCTGGTCCGGGCGACACCGTGGGCGCAGCGCCGTCGCATCCACCGCGAGGTGGCCGAGCTCCTCGAACGCCGCTCCTCCCCGCCGTCAGTGGTCGCCGAGCACTGGGCAGCGGCCCACGAGCCGGACCGTGCCCGTCACCTGTTCCTGCGTGCCCTCGAGCAGTACTGCGCCGCGGAGGCACTGCGCGACGCGACCGTGGCTGCGCGACGAGCGCTGGAGCTGTGGCCGGCGGGCGTCGACCCGGACGGTCGCGTGCGCACGCAGGAGCAGCTGGCCGACTGCTGTGAGGCGCACGGCGACTTCCAGCTGGCGAGCAGCACCTGGCGTGAGGTCGCGGACCACCACCGCGTCGCCGGTTCGACGGCCCGTGCGGCCCACGCCCACCGGCGTGCGGCCACCGCTGCCGAGATGCTCGGCGACGTCGACGCCACGCTGCAGCACCGTCACCTGGCCGCCGAGGCCTACGAGACGGCGGACGACCCGGGCTCCGCCGCGGAGGAGCGGCTGGCGCTCGCCCAGCGGCTGAAGGCGGCCGGTCTCCTCTCGCGCGCCCTGGACGAGGCGGAAGCGGCCGGTCGGCTGGCCACCACGGCCGGCAAGCGAACCGTGGCACTGACGGCGATGGCGCTGGAGGGAGCGACCCGATCGGCCCTCGGCGAGGGTGCGCGAGGAGTGGCGTTGGCGCGGGCGGCCGTCGCGGAGGCGATGACGGCGCAGCTCGCCGGCGCCTCCGCCGAGGCGGTGTACGAGCTCGGCGAGGCGCTCGAGTACGCCTCTGACTACGTGGCCGCCCTGGAGACCTACCAGCAGGCCGTCGACCTGTGCGCCGGTCACGACCTCGCGGAGCTGCAGACCGTCTGCTACGTCTGCACCTCGCCCGTGGCGCGGCTGATGGGAGAGTGGGACCGGGTGCTCGAGGTGTGCGACCGGGTCCGGGGCGACGAGGACGTGCAGGTGTTCGTCCGGCGGGTCGCCGATGAGGAGGCGGGGCTCGTCGCAGCCCTGCGCGGCGACGTACGCCGTGCGCGCAGCGCACTCCGTCGGGCCGCCGACTTCGGACAGGCCTACGCCGTCTTCGGCATCGAGATCGGCGCGGTGTGGGGGCTGGCGCAGCTGGCCGCCCTCGAGGGTCACCAGCAGACCACCCGGCAGCTGGTCGACCGGCTGCTGGTCCTGTGCGCCGCCAGTGACGAGAGCCACTACTCGCTGCCAGCGCTCCGCTGGGCGGCGACGTGGGTGGCCGGCGTCGGTTCGCCCGAGGAGGTCGCGGAGGTGCACCGTGCAGCGACCCGGCGCTCGCGCGACAACACTGCACCCAAGGTGTTGTCCACGGTGGCTCACTGCGGGGCCGAGCTCGCCGCCGCGGACGGCGACCTCGACCGAGCTGCCGTCCTGATGACACGAGCCGTCGACCTGATCGCCGAGATGCGGTCGCCCTACGAGTCGGCCCTGTCCACCCATTGCCTGGGCCGGATCGAGGCGGCGCTGGGCCGGCGCCGTGAGGCGATCCACCACCTGACGAGCGCCCACCACACGGCTCGTCTGCTGGGTGCCCGTCCCCTCGCGCGGGCGTGCGCCGAGGAGCTGGCGGCGCTCGGTGAACCCGTCGACCGCCGCCTCGGTCGGCGTGCAGCCCGGGAGCTGGCCGATCACGGCCTGACCCGCAGGGAGCTGGAGGTGCTGCGCCACCTGGCCCTCGGCCAGACCAACCGGGAGATCGCCGCGGCCCTCTTCCTCAGCGTCCGCACCGTGGACATGCACGTACGGCACATCCTGGAGAAGCTCGGCTGCTCCTCGCGCGTGGCCGCCGTGCGCGAGGCCGTGCGCCGTGAGCTGGTGCCCTGAGTCGCAACCCCGGGAAAGACGGTAGGGCAGCGCGAAAACCACGGTGACACCACGGATGCTGTCGGCGCGGCCGCGAACGAGGCTGGGGTTCCACTCACCGCACGAAGGAGCCCGAGATGACCACCACCGTCGTCGACCTCGTCACCAGAGCGAAGTCGCACATCGAGAACCTGACACCTGCCGAGGTCGCCGTGGAGCAGGAGCGCGGCTGCCTGCTGGTCGACCTGCGCGAGCCGAGCGAGCGGGAGGGGGGACACATCAGCGGCTCGGTGTCGGCTCCGCGGGGGATGCTGGAGTTCTACGCTGACCCGACCAGCCCCTACCACCGCGCCGAGTTCGACCCCGACCGCCGCACCATCCTCTTCTGCGCCTCGGGCGGCCGTTCGGCGCTCGCCACCATGGCGCTCCGCGAGCTGGGCTACCGCGACATCGCCCACCTCGACGGCGGCATGAAGGCCTGGGTCGCCGAGGGGCGTCCGACCGCGACCGACTGACCCGCTCGAGTCCGCACCGGGACGGGCGCCCGCCGAGCGGCGGCGGCCCCGTCCCGGGGGCGGTGGGACGCCAGCGCAGACCCGCCGACCAGCGGTGTCAGAGCCAGGCGTGCAGCCGGACCGTGGTCCCGTCCGCGCTGGATCGCAGCTGCACCAGGTCGCACAGGTGGTTGGCGAGGTAGACACCGCGACCGCCGTGACCGTTGAGCGACGGGGGCCGACGACCGACCAGCGGGTCGGTGATGCGGCCCGCGTCCTCGAACTGGCACACGAGCACCTCGGGCTCCTGCCAGAGCCGCACCCAACCGGCGCCACCGCCGTGCCGCACGCTGTTGACGGCCACCTCCCACGCGGCCAGCACGAGGGCGTCCCGGGTCGAGGGCGGCAGGTCGTGGGCGGCGGCGTGGTCGGCCACGACCGTTCGGACGCCGACGACCGTGGTCTCGTCGAAGTGGTGCACGACCGCGTGCTCGGGTGGCGCGGGCAGGGGCTCGGCGAACGCCTCGTGGACCGTCGCGGCGTCGTAGCCGGGGTTGGTGTGGCTCAGCCCGGACTCGAGACGGCTGGGATGGGTCCGCAGCGCTTCCACGACCGACTCCTCCGGCAACCGGGTGGCGTCGTAGGGGCAGACCAGCCACCACGGCGCACCGCCGTCGAAGGCGGTGTTGAGGAGGAGCTCGTGCAGCCGGCACTCACCGAGCTCGAGCAACCGCCGGCCGGGCCAGGCGGGCTCCCCGATGCCGCGCATGCCACGCCCGGCGGCCTGGCTGCGGCGGACGAAGTCCTCCCAGACCGCGATGATGCGGGCGGGGTTGCGGCCGATCTCGACCATGTCGAAGAACTCGACGGCACCGGCGTCCTCGCCGAGGTGCTCCCGCAGGACCTCGATCTTGTCCTGGGTCTCCGCAACAGCGACGTTCTCGTCGGACCGCAGGCCGTCGAGGACGAAGCTGGTCATGTCGCGGGCGAACTGCGCGGGGGAGTCGTAGACGTAGGCCTCGTGCCGGAACCCCTCCAGGCTCGCGACGGGCATGCCGGCACCCCCGGTCACGTCCTCACCTCGGTCAGCGCAGGTGGCAGCCACCGCGAGAACCCGAGAATCCCCCAAAGTCGGCGGAAGGCGTCAGTCGCCCCGATCAGCTCGACGGACGTCCGCCGCGCGAGGTCGCGCAGCCACGCCTCGAAGACCACCGAGGCGTGCCCGTCGATGAACCTCAACGAGGAGACGTCCACCGTCACCGGCTCCTCGCCGGCGTGGCTCGCGTCGAGCAGCCGCTGGAACCGGTGCACGCCGAACGCGTCGAGCTCACCGGTGAGGACCAGCCGGTGCTGGTCGAAGAAGAAGCGGAACGCCGGCTCCGTCGCCGTTCCTCCGCTGGCGGGGTGGACCGCCGCCAGGTCCTCCAGCCCCGACGCCGACAGCCCGTCCCGGGGGTAGGCGCACAGCGCCGACATGCCCGCACCGGTGCCCATGAAGTAGTCAGCCAGGTGCTCCCAGCGCAGCTGCAGGTGGACGTCCTCCACGGCGGACAGGTCTGCGAGGACCCACAGGCCGGAGTAGCCGTCGGCGAGGGCCTTCCTGGTCATGTCCTCGTAGTAGGTGAGCTGGTCACGCAGGTCGCCGGTGTAGACGGCGTCGGCGGCCGCCACGGTCAGGCTGCCGGAGGAGAGGAGCCTCTCCGCGTCGGGAAGGCCGTCCGGGTCGTGGGCCGTCGCCTCCGCGAGAGGTCCCACGCACAACAGGCGGTCGCCTCGTTGGGCGCCCTCGATGAGGAAGCGACGTGCCAGCGCACGGAACTGTCGTTCATCGTCGTAGACAAAGCATCGGTGAGTTCCGTCGGCGCCGGTGTGGGCGGCGGCGCCCTGGGGTCGCATGGCCCTGACGTTACGCCTCGCCGGGCCCGGGGGGAATGGTTCAGGCGGGTGGGCTTCGGCCTGACCCACCTCGCGACCGTCCGGTGGCCTCAGGACGACCTCATCAGCCCGAGGCTCTCGGCCTGGGTGTAGCCGGGGAACACCGACGCGGTGCTGACGTCGAACCGGGCCGCCACGACCTCCGACAGGACTGCGCGGTAGTCGGTGGTCACCACCAGGTCGCTGTCGAGCTGGCCGCTGAGACCCGGCCACGTGCCGTAGTACTGCCCACCCCGGACCCCCGCCCCCAGGACGAACATGACGTTGCCGTGACCGTGGTCGAGACCCACGTTGGCGTTCTCCTTCACCCGGCGGCCGAACTCGCTGAGCACGACCACCGTCACGTTGTCACCGTGGCTGCCCAGGTCCGTGAAGAAGCCGGCGAGGGCGCTGCCGAGCTGCTTGGTGAGGTTCTGCATCCGTCCCCACTCGAGCGTCCCCACGTTGGTGTGCATGTCCCAGTCGCCGTGGTCGACGGTCAGGACCTCCACGCCCACGTTCCCCTTGATCACGCGCGCCGCGGTCTGCAGCGCCCTCCCGAGGTCCGAGCTGCCGTAGCTGGCGCCGTTCGCGGGGCCGGCCGGCGTCTGCCGGACGGGCTGGAGGTCGCGGATCGCGCGGAACACCGACCGCATCGCCCCGCCTAGCTCGGCCGGCGCACCGTCCCACATGGTCTGCAGCGACCGGACGCGGCGACCCTGCGGGTCCCACTCGTCGTCCCCGGCGATCCGCAGGTCGTCGACGTCGTCGGCGGCGAGGAACGGCTCGGGTCCCAGCAGGGAGGTCGGGGCGACGCCGCCACCGACGGCGAAACCCTGGAGCGGCGAGCGGTCGCCGTCGGTCCCGAGCAGCCGGTTCAGCCAGCCGACGCGCGCCGAGGACCCCGGGTCGGCGTCCTCCACCTCCTCCATGGCCGCGAAGTGGGAACGGTTCGCCACCGGCAGCCCGGTGGCGTGGACCGCCGCCATCCTCCCGGCCTGCCACAAGGGGAGCAGCGGCCGGAGGTCGGGGTGGAGCCCGAAGAAACCGTCCTTGGCCAGCAGGGCGCTGGACGGTACGGCGATGCGGGGCCGGGCGGAGTAGTAGACCGGGTCGGCGTGGGGGACCACGAGCGAGAGCCCGTCGGCCGCGCCCCGCAGCGACACCACGACCAGCACCGACCGGGCGACCCCGGCGGCGCTGGCCGCCGTGGTCAGCAGGGTGGAGCCGAACAGGGTGCTGGTACCGGCCAGGGCGACGCCGGTGAAGAGGCCACGTCGCGTCATCGCGGCGTACTCGGGGCAGCAGGAGTCGGTCATGGCGTCACCGGGTGTAGAAGGTCGGGGAGTCGAGGATCGTGGCGAGCAGCCGCGGCATGCCCCACCGGATCAGGGCATGGTCGCGGGTGATGCGCTCGCGCTTGCCGATCTCCGTGGCCTCGCAGCAGGCCTGCAGCAGCACGGGTGTGGCGGGTTGGTGGAGGATCGTCCGGGACAGGTGGTCGACGAGGCGGTCGAAGCGCATGGGGTAGCGCGGCACCCACGCGGCCGGCCTCCGGTAGCGCGCGTCCTCCTTGGGCCACCAGCCACCGCCCATGGCCCAGTGGACCTGCATCGAGGCCATCATCCGGGCGGGGGAGGACCACGCCTGGTTCGTCAGCGGCAGCCCGTCGGGACGGGGCCACGCCTGCGGGAAGGCACCGAGGCTGCCGGTCTGCCAGAGAATCGCGTGGGCAGCGCTCTTGTCGCCGGTGGGGCGCTTCACCTTGACACCCAGGGCACGGTAGGTCGCCACCACGTCCTCGCTCGGTGTCCTCACCTTGGACCCCTTCGAGCCCCGGAACTCCGGGGAGTCCACGAGGGCCCGCAGCACCGGACGGATCGCGGTGTCGTTGTCGAGGTAGACCCGGGCCAGCCGGTCGACGAGACCCGCTGGGGGGTCGTCACGGACGAACTTCACCGCCAGCCGGTGGGCGATGCGCTCCGCGGTCGCGGGGTGGTGGGCGAGGTAGGTCAGCAGCCGGCGCGTGACCGCACGGCCGTCCGGGCTGGCGTTGGGGTCGCTGAAGCCCAGGACGCGGACGGGCCCGGTGGCGTGAGCCGCCTGGTCGTAGAAGGGCTCCCAGGTCTTGAACTGGTCGACGCGCCACCCCGTGAGGATGCGCGCCGTGTTCTTCACGTCGTCCTCGGTGTGGTTCTTCCGGCCGACGGTGTGGAGCTCGAGCATCTCCCGGGCCAGGTTCTCGTTGGGGTGCTTGGCGGTCGACACGGCCTGGTCGAGGTACATGAGCATCGCCGGGTGCGTGATCGCCGCCTGCAGCAGGTCCTCGAACCGGCCCAGCGCGTGCGAGCGGATCGTGTCGCCGTAGTCCTTGCGGTGCACGAAGAACGGCTCGCCGTTGGCCGGGACGTTGAGGTGGTGCTCCCAGAACTCCGTCATCACCTCGTGCACCTGCCGCCGCGTCTTGATGCGGCGCAGCAACAGCCAGCGCTGGTAGTCGAACATCAGCGTCCAGCCGGGCTGGACCTCACTGACGTGGCGGTTCCACGCGTCGGCACCGGAGAAGGCCAGGCCGGGCCACCAGCCCGCGAGGTCCGCCACGCCCCGGTCACGGATCTTCTCGGGCTGCAGCTGCCACTCGAACCAGTCGGTGGCCCCACCGCGGGAGCGCACCTGCTTGGCCAGGCCCGGGGTGAGCCCGTAGGTGAACCGGCTCACGACGAGCCGGGAGTAGCCGCCGAGGACGCGTCGGCGCGCGCGCGAGGCCTGGGGAGCCACCGTCATGCCTATCTCCTGGTGGCCGCGTCCGGGGGGTGGTGACGCCGCCACCGGCAAGGTTAGGTCGCGGCAGCCCGGCGCGTGGGAGAACCGGCAAAGTCAGTACAGTGGCCTCCTCCGACCCCGATCGAAGGAACGACACAGCTTCATGGACGGCCCTCAAAGTAGCCGCTCACCCGAACCGTCCGCCCCGGAGCGCCTCCCGTGACCGAGCTGCTCCTCCTGGCGACGTCGCTGCTGCTGATCGTGGCCTGCGGGCTCTTCGTGGCGGCGGAGTTCGCCTTCGTCACGGTCGACCGGAGCCAGGTCGACCAGGCTGCCGCTGCCGGTGACCACCGCGCCCAGGGCGTGCAGAGCGCCCTGCGGTCGCTGTCAACGCAGCTCTCCGGGGCACAGGTCGGCATCACCGTGACCAACCTGGCGATCGGCTTCCTCGCCGAGCCCGCCGTCGCCCGGCTGATCGACGACCCGCTCGAGAGCGCCGGCCTGCCCCGCGGCGCGGTCACGCCGGTCGCCATCGGCATCGCGCTCACGCTGAGCACCGTGCTGACCATGTTGTTCGGCGAGCTGGTCCCCAAGAACTTCGCGATCGCCCGCCCGCTGGCCACCGCTCGGGCCACCCAGGGTTTCCAGCGCGGCTTCACCGCGGTCAACCGGGGGGCGATCCGCCTGCTCAACGGCTCCGCCAACGCGCTCGTACGCCGTCTCGGGGTCGAGCCGCAGGAGGAGCTCCGCTCGGCGCGGAGCTCGAGCGAGCTGGCCTCGCTCGTGCAGCGGTCGGCCGACCAGGGGACCCTCGACGCCCCCACCGCGGAGCTGATGGAGCGCTCGGTCGAGTTCGGCACCCGCACCGCCGGTGAGATCATGACCCCGCGGGTGCGCAACCTGACCCTGGAGGAGGGTGACCGGGCCTCTGCGGTGATCGAGCTGGCCCGCGAGAGCGGCCACTCCCGGTTCCCGGTGCTCGACAACGACGACCAGGTGGTCGGGACGGTCCACGTCAAGAACGCGGTGGCGCTGCCGGTCCCGGAGCGGGCCACCACCCGCGTGAAGCACATCATGGTCAAGCCGATCGTGGTGCCCGACACCATCCGGCTCGACCCGTTGCTCAACCTGCTGCGCGAGGACGGCTTCCAGATGGCCGTGGTCCTCGACGAGTACGGCGGCCACGCGGGCATCGTGACCCTCGAGGACGTCATCGAGGAGATCGTCGGCGACATCGCCGACGAGCACGACCGGCTGGGCGCGCGCGCCCGGCAGCGCCGGGACGGCAGCTGGCTGCTCTCCGGGCTGCTGCGGCCCGACGAGGTCGAGGACCTCACCGGGATCGAGCTCCCCGAGGACGAGAACTACGACACGGTGGCCGGCCTGGTGATGCAGACCCTGGGGCGGATCCCGTCGGCGGGCGACGTGGCCGAGGTGCCGGTCCCCGACCGCTCGGACCCGGAGGAGGTGCGTGAGCAGCTGGCCACGCTGACGGTGCTGCACATGGACGGCCTGCGCGTGGACCGGCTGGCCCTCCGGCTGCTGCAGGGGACCGCCGCGGGGGAGGAGACGCCATGAGCACCGGCACCGCCATCACCATCGCGATCGTGCTGCTGCTGGCCAACGCGTTCTTCGTCGGCGCCGAGTTCGCGCTCGTGTCGGCACGACGCAGCCAGATCGAGCCGCGGGCCCTCGAGGGGTCACGGATGGCGCGGACGACGCTGCGCGCGATGGAGAACGTCAGCCTCGTCATGGCCGGTGCCCAGCTCGGCATCACCGTGTGCTCCCTGGGCCTCGGTGCCGTCGGCGAGCCGGCCGTCGCCCACCTCATCGAACCGCTGCTGCACGACCTCGGGGTGTCCGACCAGCTGCTCCACCCGATCGCCTTCGCGATCGCGCTCTCCATCGTGGTCTACCTCCACGTCGTGCTCGGCGAGATGGTCCCCAAGAACATCGCCATCGCCGGCCCCGAGCAGTCCGCCCTCATCCTCGGTCCGCCGATGATGGGCGTGGTCACCGTGCTGAGCCCGGTGATCCGGGGACTCAACGCGATCGCCAACGCCACGCTGCGAGCGGTCAAGGTGGAGCCGAAGGACGAGGTGAGCTCCAGCTACACCCGTGAGGAGGTCGCGGCCCTGGTCGAGGAGTCCCGGGGCGAGGGCCTCCTCGAGCAGCAGGAGTACGACCGGCTCGCCGGTGCCCTCGGGTTCACCGAGAAGACGGTGGCGGAGGTCCTGATGCCCGCCGATGACCTCGCGACCGTCCGCCGGGGGTCGACCGTGGCCGACGTCGAGTCGCTGTGCGCGGCGACCGGCTACAGCCGGTTCCCGGTGGTGTCGGAGGACGACCAGCTCGTGGGCTACCTGCACATCAAGGACGTGCTCGAGACCGACGAGGCGCGCCGCGACCGGGTGGTCGACGACAAGTGGGTCCGCCCCTTCGCGCCGGTGCGCGAGGGCGACTGGCTCCACGACGCCCTCACCCAGCTGCGCCAGCGGGGTGCCCACATGGCCCTGGTCGTCCGTGACGACGGCGCGGTGCAGGGGGTCGCGACGCTCGAGGACGTCATCGAGGAGCTGGTGGGGGAGATCCGCGACGCGGCCCACCACGACGAGCCGGCGTGACCTCGCCGGTCGGCGCGCGTCGGGCGGATAGGGTGGCGACGCACCGGCACCCACGACACGCAGGAAGAACACCATTGGCGGACCACTCGACACGTGACGACCGCGTGTGGACCGTGCCGAACCTGCTCAGCGTGGCGCGCCTCGCGGGAGTGCCGGTCTTCCTGTGGCTGGTGCTCGGTCCGGAGGCCGACGCCTGGGCGCTGGGTCTGCTCATGGTCTCCGGCTTCACCGACTGGCTCGACGGTTACCTCGCCCGTCGACTCGACCAGTTCTCGCGGCTCGGGCAGGTGCTCGACCCGGTCGCGGACCGCCTCTACATCCTCGCGGTCGTGCTCGGCCTGGCGCTGCGCGACATCATCCCGTGGTGGGTGGCGGTGATCCTGCCGCTGCGCGACGCGCTGCTGTGGATCCTCGTGCCGATCCTGCGCACCCGGGGAGCCAGCGCGCTTCCCGTGCACTTCCTGGGCAAGGCCGCGACCTTCAACCTGCTCTACGCCTTCCCGCTGCTGCTGCTCGGCGACGGTGACGGCGTGATCCCTACCCTGGCCGACGTCTTCGGCTGGGCGTTCGCCGTGTGGGGGATCGGGCTCTACTGGTGGGCGGGCATCCTCTACGCCTACCAGGTGTTCCGCTACGTCCAGACGACGCCGAGACGCGTGGCAGCGCCCGATGGCTGAGACCCGCCAGCGCGAGCTGCCCGCCCACGTCACGACGCCCCTGCTGTCCCTGATCACCGAGCAGGCGCTCGAGGAGGACTACCGGGTCGCCGCCCAGCGGCGGGCCGCCGAGGGTGCCCCCGCCGAGCCGCCGCGGTCGCGGATGGTCGCGGGCGCCGCGGTCGTCGTCTTCGGCGTCCTGATCGGCCTCGCCGCCGTCCAGACGTCTCGCAGCGAGCAGATCACGGACGCGGGACGAGCGACGCTGATCGCGCGGATCGAGACCGAGCGGGGGGCGCTGGAGGACCTGCGGGCCAGGATCGCCGACCTCGGGCGCGAGAACCGCGCGTTGACCGAGGGTGTCACGGAGCTGACCGCCAGCCGGCAGCAGGCCGAGGCGCAGGTACGCCGGCTCGAGCTGAGCACCGGCTACCGCACCGCCAGCGGCGAGGGGGTGCGGGTCCAGGTGTCGGGCAACCCCAACGGCGACCCGGTCCAACAGGTCACCGACGCCGACCTCGCCAAGCTCGTCAACGGGTTGTGGGAGGCCGGGGCCGAGGCGATCGCGATCAACGACCAGCGGCTGAACCCGCTCGGGCCGATCCGCAACGTGGGCCGGGCGGTGCACGTCAACACCATGCCGCTCACCCCGCCCTACCTCGTGCGGGCGATCGGTGACAGCAGCAACCTGCAGGCCCGGCTCCTCGACACCAGCCACGGCGCGGAGTTCTTCTCCCTGGCGGAGCAGCTCGGTTTCGAGTACACCATGGACAATGTCGACGACATGACCCTGCCGGGTGCCCTGCAGCGCCGGCTCAGCTACGTCGAGGCCGGGACCGCGGACCAGCGCGGGCGGGCCGGCGTCGAGGAGGAGCAGCAGTGATCGCAGCCCTGGGACTGCTGCTCGGGATCGTGCTCGGGCTGATCTTCCAGCCCGACGTTCCCCTGGGCCTCGAGCCGTACCTGCCGATCGCCGTGGTGGCGGCCCTCGACGCCGTCTTCGGTGGCCTGCGCGCCTACCTCGACGGCATCTTCGACGACAAGGTCTTCGTCGTCTCGTTCCTCAGCAACGTCGTGATCGCCGCCGCGATCGTCTACCTCGGTGACCAGCTCGGGGTCGGTGGCCAGCTGTCGACCGGTGTCATCGTGGTCCTCGGCATCCGCATCTTCTCCAACGTCGCGGCCATCCGCCGTCACCTGTTCCATGCCTGAGCCGTCGACCGACACCGGTGACCAGCGGACGGGTGGCCGTCGCCGTCTGCTCGCCGCGCTGCGCCACCCCTCCCGCCAGCAGCTGGTGGTGGGGCTGCTGCTGGCCGTCGTCGGCTTCGCCGCGATCACCCAGATGCGGTCCTACCAGGTCGACGACACCTATGCCGGCTACCGCGAGCAGGCCCTGATCGACGTCCTCAACGGCCTGGCCGGCACCACGCAACGGGCCGAGGCCGAGCTTGCCCGGCTGGAGGAGACGCGCGCCGAGCTGCAGAGCGACACCAGCGCCGAGCAGGCGGCCATCGAGCAGGCACGGGCCGAGGCCGACGCGCTGGCCGTGCTGGCCGGGACGGTGCCGGTGACCGGGCCGGGGATCCGGGTCACGATCACCGAGGAGACCGGCCAGGTCGACATCGACTCGCTGCTCGACACCGTGCAGGAGATGCGCACCGCGTTCGCGGAGGCGATGCAGGTCAACGGGCAGGTGCGGGTGATCGCCTCCACGTCCTTCGAGGACGGCGTCGGCGGCATCTACGTCGACGGCACCCTGCTGGAGCCGCCCTACGTCATCGACGTGATCGGCGACCCCGCGACGCTCCACGGCGGCATGGTCTTCCCCGACGGACCGGTCGACCAGCTCGAGCGCGACGGGGCCTCGGTGCAGATCGAGGAGCTCCAGTCGCTCGACATCGAGTCCGTCGTCGAGCCGCAGCGCCTCGACTACACCCAACCCGGCTCGGGGTCCTGAGCCCCAGCCGCTAGCCTGCAGGCGTTGAGTCCCGCCCACGCCAGCGACGAGGAGAGCCCGTGTACCCCGAAGACCTGAAGTACACCGCCGAGCACGAGTGGGTCCGGGAGCCCGGCGAGAGCGACGGCTCCATCCGGGTGGGGATCACCCACTACGCCCAGGACGCGCTCGGCGACATCGTCTACGTCTCCCTCCCCGAGGTCGGCGAGTCGGTCGAGGCAGGTTCGCCGTGCGGTGAGCTGGAGTCGACGAAGTCGGTGAGCGACATCTTCGCTCCCGTGTCCGGTGAGGTGGTGGCGCGCAACGAGTCGCTGGACGCCACCCCCGAGCTGGTCAACAACGACCCGTACGGCGGTGGCTGGCTGTTCGAGCTGGTGCCGGCCGACAGCGGGTCGACCGACGGGCTGCTCGACGCGACCGCCTACCAGGGGACGCTCGACTCCTGACTCTTTCCCCCGTGCCGGCGCTGCCGGTGCTGATAGGTTCGGGACAACCATCAACCTCAGCCCCCTGGTGAGGGTTTGACGATCGTGGAGGACTTCCGATGCCGTACTGCACAGCCTGCGGCAAGCAGAACCCGGACGAGGCCAGGTTCTGCTCCCAGTGCGGGACCCGCCTGGTCACTGCCGACGCACCGGACTCGCCCGCCGAGGGCACCGCGACCATCACCTTCGGTGTCTCCCGGGAGAAGACCGACACCTCGGACCGCCAGCTGAGCCCGGTGGACGCGGCCGCGGTCGACGCGCTGCCGCCGGGGCACGCCCTGCTCGTGGTGCAGCGGGGTCCGGGTGCGGGCAGCCGGTTCCTCCTCGACGCCGACGAGATCAGCGCCGGCCGCCACCCCGACAGCGACATCTTCCTCGACGACGTGACGGTGTCCCGCCGGCACGCGGAGTTCCACCGTGAGGGGGAGTCGTTCACCGTGAGCGACACCGGCAGCCTCAACGGCACCTACGTCAACCGGGACCGCATCGACAAGGTGCAGCTCAACGACGGCGACGAGGTGCAGATCGGCAAGTACCGCTTGGTGTTCTTCTCGGGCCACTCGGGGCAGTGATGACCCAGCCTGCCACCGGGTCACCCGGGGCCAGGATGAACATCGGGGAGGTGCTCGACCGGCTCCGACCGGACTTCCCGGGTGTCACCATCCCCAAGATCCGGTTCCTCGAGGACAAGGGTCTGATCAAGCCGGAGCGGACGCCGGCCGGCTACCGCAAGTTCACCCACGCCGACGTGGAGCGGCTGCGCTACATCCTCACCATGCAGCGCGACCACTACCTGCCGCTCAAGGTCATCGGGGAGCACCTCGACGCCATCGACCGTGGCCTCGAGCCGCCGCCGATCGACTCGGTGGTGCCGACCGTCCCGCAGGTGGCGCTCGCTGCCGACGGGCTGCCCAGCGCCGGGTCGTTCGCGCGTCAAGACAACATCCGGCTCTCCCGCAAGGAGCTGGTCAAGATCGCCGAGATCGACGAGGGGCTGCTCGACCAGCTCGAGCAGTTCGGGCTCATCGTGCCCCGAGTCGGCACCGGCCACTACGACACCGATGCCCTCGTCATCGCGCGGACGGCCCGAGAGCTGTCCGAGTTCGGGTTCGAACCCCGGCACCTCCGGGCCTTCAAGACCGCGGCAGACCGGGAGGTGGGTCTGGTGGAGCAGGTCGTGGCGCCCCAGAAGCGGGGCCGCGACACGGCCGCCAAGGCCCGTGCGGAAGAGACCGTCAGCGAGATCGCCGCGCTCTCGGTGCGCCTCCACGCGACCCTGGTCAAGGCCGGCCTGCGCTCGGTCTGAGGGCCCGACCCGGGTGCACCAGCGGGGAGTAGGGTGAAGGCGTGCGCGAAGTGGATGTCATGGGTGTCCGGGTGGAGATGCCCTCCAACAGCCCGATCGTGCTGCTGCGCGAGGTGGCCGGTGACCGCTACCTGCCGATCTGGATCGGGGCGGTCGAGGCCACGGCCATCGCCTTCGCGCAGCAGGGCGTGGTGCCGCCCCGACCGCTGACCCACGACCTGCTGAAGGACCTGCTGGCGGCGACGGGCCACGAGCTCTCGGAGGTGCGGATCACCGACGTCCGCGACGGGGTCTACTTCGCCACGCTCGTGCTGTCCTCTGGGGCCGAGGTCAGCGCCCGGCCCTCGGACTCCATCGCGCTGGCGCTGCGCACGGGGTCCCGGATCGTGTGCAGCGAGGACGTGCTCGACGAGGTGGGGCTGGCGGTCCCGGCCGAGCAGGAGGACGAGGTCGAACGGTTCCGCGAGTTCCTCGACCAGGTCTCACCCGACGACTTCGAGTCGCCGGAGCCTCCCTCATCCTCAAGCTGAGGTTGAGGGTTGCGACACGCCGCCGTCCTGATTGACCACCCCCGGCGCGCGGCCTACCGTGAACTGTCTCTGTTGTAACTCCACCGTTGTGGTCACCACCTCGTGATCCGCGGTCCGGTCTTCCCCGGGAGTTACGCCCAACGGAGTAGCAGCAGGAGGAACGAGTGGCCGGTAACGAGTTCGAGCCGGACGGCGCCGAGCGGGCAGCCCACGACGACACCGCGCTGGCCGCCGAGGCGGCCGAGGAGCAGGGGCTGCTCTTCACCGACGACGTCTCGCCGCTGCCCAGCGACACCGGCTACCGCGGCCCCACCGCCTGCAACGCCGCAGGCATCACCTACCGCCAGCTGGACTACTGGGCCCGCACCGGCCTGGTCGAGCCGAGCGTCCGCGGGGCCAAGGGCTCCGGGTCCCAGCGGCTCTACTCCTTCCGCGACATCCTCATCCTCAAGGTCATCAAGCGACTGCTCGACGCAGGCATCTCCCTGCAGCAGATCCGTACCGCCGTGCAGCACCTGCGCGAGCGCGGCACCGACGACCTGACCCGCGTGACGCTGATGAGCGACGGCATCTCGGTCTACGAGTGCACCAGCAATGACGAGGTCATCGACCTGCTCCAGGGTGGGCAGGGCGTCTTCGGCATCGCCATCGGCGGCGTGTGGCGCGAGATCGAGGGCACCCTCGCCGAGCTGCCGAGCGAGCGCACGGCCGAGGACGACGCCCCGGTCGAGGGCGACGAGCTCGCTGCCCGTCGGGCCGCCCGCCAGACCGGCTGAGCCACCGCGGCTCCCCACCTGCGACCGGCGAGGAACCGAGGACCTCGCGGTCGCGGTGGTAGGTTGGCACCGCTGACGAACCCGCGCGGGAGAGTCTCCGCGTCGCGCCTGTGGGCCGGCGTACGGAGCGCCGAAGGGGCAACTCCTCCCCGGAACCTCTCAGGCGCCAGGACTGCGCGGGCCAGGCAACTCTGGAGCCCGCCGTACGGGCGACAGAGGGGGAGGCCGATCGATCGAGACGACTGCAGCCGATCCGAGGAGCCACCCGTGTCCGACCACCCCAGCCTGAGGGCGCTCGACGCCGCGTCGCCCTTCCTCGACCGCCACCTCGGTCCACGGCCCGACGACATCGAGCGGATGCTCCAGACGCTCGGGTACGCCTCGCTCGACGCCCTCATGGAAGCAGCCGTGCCCGGCGCCATCCGCAGCGCCGAGGACCTCGCGCTGCCCGACGCCGCCGACGAGTCGACCGTGGCGCGTGAGCTGCGCGCCCTCGCTGCCCAGAACCGCCCCGCGGAGTCGATGATCGGCCTGGGCTACCACCCGACGATCACGCCGCCCGTCATCCGGCGCAACGTGCTGGAGGACCCCAGCTGGTACACCGCCTACACGCCCTACCAGCCCGAGATCTCCCAGGGCAGGCTCGAGGCACTGCTGAACTTCCAGACGGTCGTGGGCGACCTGACCGGCCTGCCGACCGCCAACGCGTCGCTGCTCGACGAGGGCACGGCCGCGGCCGAGGCGATGACGCTCGTGCGTCGCGCCAAGCGGTCGGCGAGCGGCCCGTTCGTGCTGGACGCGGACGCGCTGCCGCAGACCATCGACGTGGTCCGGACCCGCGCCGAGGCGATGGGCATCGAGGTCGTCGTCGCCGATCTCGACGGGGGACTGCCCGACGGCGACCTGTGTGGCGTGCTGGTCCAGTACCCCGGCGCCGAGGGCAGGGTCCGCGACCCGCGGCCGCTGATCGAGGCCGCCCACGACCGGGGTGCGCTCGCCGTGGTCGCCGCCGACCTGCTGGCCCTCACCCTGCTCGAGGCGCCCGGCGAGCTGGGTGCCGACGTGGTCGTCGGGTCCTCGCAGCGCTTCGGGGTGCCCCTGTTCTACGGCGGCCCGCACGCCGGCTACATGGCGGTCGGCCCCGGCCTCGAGCGACACCTGCCCGGGCGCCTGGTGGGCGTCTCGGTCGACGCCGAGGGACGCCCTGCCTACCGGCTGGCCCTCCAGACCCGCGAGCAGCACATCCGCCGCGACAAGGCGACCTCCAACATCTGCACCGCCCAGGTGCTGCTGGCCGTCGTCGCCTCCATGTACGCCGTCTACCACGGCCCCGAGGGGCTGCGGGCGATCGCCACCCGGGCCCACCGCTACGCCGCCGTCCTCGCCGCCGCCCTGCGCCAGGCCGGTCACGTCGTCGAGACCGACGAGTTCTTCGACACCATCGTGGTCCGCGCGGAGGGCCGCGCCGCCGAGGTGGTGGCCGCTGCCCGCGAGGACGGCATCCACCTGCGCCTCGTCGACGACGACCGGATCGGCATCTCGACCTCGGAGAGCACGACCCTCGCGACCCTGCAGTCGGTGCTGGGGGCCTTCGGGGAGGAGGAGGCGACCGACCTGGAGGCGCTCGACCAGGCCACCGGCGACGCGATCCCGGAGGCCCTGCGGCGCACCACCCCCTACCTCACCCACGAGGTCTTCTCGACCCACCACAGCGAGACGGCCATGCTGCGCTACCTGCGACGGCTCTCCGACCGTGACTACGCCCTCGACCGCGGCATGATCCCGCTCGGCTCCTGCACGATGAAGCTCAACGCGACCACCGAGATGGAGCCCGTCTCCCTGCCGGGGTTCGCCGACCTGCACCCGTTCGCGCCCGCCGACGACGCGATCGGCTACCGCGAGCTGGTGGCGCAGCTCGAGGACTGGCTCGCGACGGTCACCGGCTACGACCGGGTGTCGATCCAGCCCAACGCCGGCTCCCAGGGCGAGCTGGCCGGGCTGCTGGCCATCCGCGGCTACCACCGGGCGCGCGGCGACGAGCAGCGCGACGTCTGCCTGATCCCGTCCTCGGCCCACGGCACCAACGCCGCCTCCGCGGTCATGGCCGGGATGCGGGTCGTGGTGGTGAAGGCGGCCGACGACGGGTCGGTGGACCTCGACGACCTCCAGGCGAAGTGCGAGGAGCACGCCGCCGACCTCGCCGCCATCATGGTGACCTACCCCTCCACGCACGGGGCCTACGAGGACGGAATCACCCGCCTCTGCGAGGTCGTCCACGAGCACGGCGGGCAGGTCTACGTCGACGGCGCCAACCTCAACGCACTGCTCGGTCACGCGCGACCGGGCGAGTTCGGCGGCGACGTCTCCCACCTCAACCTGCACAAGACCTTCTGCATCCCGCACGGCGGCGGCGGGCCCGGGGTCGGGCCGGTGGCCGTGCGCCAGCACCTGGCGCCGTACCTGCCCTCGCACCCGATGCACCCCGAGCACCCCAAGCGCGAGGGCATCGGCGCCATCAGCGCGGCGCCGTACGGGTCCGCCGGCGTCCTGCCGATCTCGTGGGCCTACGTCAGGCTGATGGGCGCGGCCGGGCTGGCCACGGCGACCTCGGTCGCCGTGCTGGCGGCCAACTACGTCGCGGCACGGCTCGACGAGCACTTCCCGGTGCTCTACCGCGGACACAACGGGCTGGTTGCCCACGAGTGCATCCTCGACCTCCGTGGCCTCACCAAGGACACGGGTGTCACCGTCGACGACGTCGCCAAGCGGCTCATCGACTACGGCTTCCACGCGCCGACCATGTCCTTCCCGGTGGCCGGCACCCTCATGGTCGAACCGACCGAGTCCGAGGACCTCGCCGAGCTCGACCGGTTCGTGGCGGCGATGATCGCGATCCGTGGCGAGATTGACCGGGTCGCCGCGGGGGAGTGGAGCGCCGAGGAGTCCCCGCTGCGCCACGCGCCCCACACCGGGCGGGCGCTCGTCGGTGACTGGGACCGCGACTACCCCCGCGAGCTGGGGGCCTACCCGGCGGGCATCGACGCGGACAAGTACTGGCCACCCGTCGCGCGGGTCGACCAGGCCTACGGCGACCGCAACCTGGTCTGCGCCTGCCCGCCGCCGGAGGCGTTCGCGTAGGTTCGCCCCGTGACGGAGCGGCGACAGGACTGCCTCGACCTCGCCCAGGCGAACGGGCGCCTGACGTCGGTCGTCGGGGCGGTCTTCGACCGGTACGGCGTCGTCTGGGCGGGCGCGTCGGGCGACTGCCCCGGCATCGACGGCCAGTACCGCATCGGCTCCATCACCAAGACGCTCACGGCGGTCCTCGTGATGCAGGAGCGGGACGCCGGCCGCCTGGACCTCGACGACCCGCTGGGACGCCACCTGGGTGACGTCGGGTACGCCGATGCCCGGATCCGCGACCTGCTCAGCCACACCTCCGGCATGCAGAGCGAGCCAGCGGGTCCGTGGTGGGAGCGGTCCCGCGGCGTGGACATCGCCGCTCTGCTCGCGGCCAACGACGGAAGCGGTCGGGTTGCTGCGCCGGGGGAGTACTACCACTACTCCAACCTCGGCTACGGCCTGCTGGGCGAGGTGGTGGCCCGGCTGGCCGGCCAGCCCTGGCGCCAGGTGGTGGCCGAGCGGCTGCTGGGCCCGCTGGGCATGACCCGCACGTCCTACCTGCCCCGGCCCGGGGCGCAGCCGGGGTGGAGCGTCGACCACTTCACCGGCATCCGGGCGCTCGAGCCGCTGACGAGCACCGGTGCGATGGCGCCGGCCGGGCAGCTGTGGTCCACCGTCGCGGACCTGGTGACGTGGGGGCAGTTCCTGTCTGGCGCACGGCCCGACGTGCTCGCTCCCGCGTCGCTCACCGAGATGTCGCGCCCGGTCGAGGAGTCCTACGGCCTGGGTCTGCGTCTCTCGGCCAACGCCGGGGGAGTGCTCATCGGCCACGGCGGCTCGATGCCGGGCTTCATGGCCGCCCTCTACGTCGACCCCGGCTCCGGCATCGGGGGTGTGGTCCTGAGCAACGCCACGACGGGCATCGATCCCGAACGTCTGGTCATGGACCTGATCGACGGTGACTTCGTCGACGACCTTCCCGCCCCCTGGCGGCCGACGAGCTCCCTGCCTGCCGAGGTCGCCGGCCTCCCGGGCCTGTGGTTCTGGGGGAACTCCGCCCTGGAGCTGCGCTGGCACAACGAGGGCCTGGACCTGCGCAGCCTGGCGGTGCCCGACCGGGCAGGGGAGCGCTTCGAGCTGCACGACGGCCGGCTGCGGGGCGTGTCCGGTTACCACCGCGGCGAGACGCTGCACGTGCACCGGCGGGCAGACGGCACCGTCAGGCACCTCGAGTGCGCCACCTTCGTCTACACGCGGACTCCCTACGACGCCGAGGCGCCCATCCCTGGCGGCGCACCCCGACGGCCCGGCCCGGGTTGATCCGGCCTGCGTTGATCCGGCCCGGGGTGGTCCGGCCGTGCTGGCAGGCGGTCACCCTGGCCGGTGGGGTTCACCGCGCCTGCGACACCGAGCTCATGTTGAAGTCGGGGATCCGCAGCGCGGGCGTGGCGGTCCGGGAGAAGTAGTCGTCGCCCCACTCCCGGCTGAAGCTCGGCACCGTGGCCGAAGCGTGCGTAAACCGGTTGAGCAGCTCCAGGGGACTCTCGTTCCACCGGAAGTTGTTGACGGCCCCGGTGATCTCCCCGCCCTCGACCAGGTAGACCCCGTCGCGGGTGAGGCCCGTGAGCAGCAGGCTCTGGGGGTCCACCTCGCGGATGTACCACAGACACGTGATCAGCAGCCCGCGCTCGATGCCACGCACCATCGTGTCGATGTCACCGGTCCCGCCCTCCACCGACAGCACCAGGTTGTCGACGTAGGGCGTCACCGGCTGCTCGGTGAGCCCCGCGGAGTGACGGGTCTGCAGGAGCGCACGCAGCTCGCCGTCGGCGATCCAGTCGGTGCGTCCCAGCGGCAGGCCGTTGTCGAAGACCGACTGCTCGTTGTCGGAGGTGGCCGCGGTGACGAAGGGTGCGCACTCGAGGTGGGGCTCGTGCGGGTCGGAGTAGAGGGTCACGCCGGGTCGGGCGATCCGCTCGCCGATGCGGGTGCCGCCGCCCCGGCGGCTGTAGGCCGACTGGCCCTCGTGGGCGGTCCGCGCGCCGGCGTACCAGTAGGCGTCGATCATCAGGTCGGCCACGGCCGTCGGCGGCAGGACGGTGTCGTAGCGTCCGGCCGGCAGGTCGACCTGGCGCTCCGCCCAGGCCAGCCGCTGGGCGAGCTCGGCCTCCAGGGCGAGCGCGTCGACGTCGGAGAAGTCGCGGGTCGCCCCGCCGACCCAGGCACTCCGGGTGAGGCTGCGGTCCTTGCCGGTGCACCCGACGTGCCCGGTCGGCTGCACGTGCCGCAGCCGGAGACCCGTCGTGGACCCGAGGTAGGTGGTGGTGTGCGCGTGACTGACGAACCCGTAGAGCGTGCGACCGGCGGCCCCGGCGGTCCCGAAGGCCTCACCGAGGGCGGGAGCGAACCGGTCGAACACCGTGATGTCCGTCGGCACCGGTGGCTGTTCCCAGTCCGGCGACTCCTGACCGGCGACCAGTGGCTGCGCGTCCTCCGCGGGGCTGGCGGCCCGGGCAGCTGCGTCCGCCGCGGCGACGAGACCGGCCACCTGCGCCTGGGTCGTCGCGCTGCCGCTCACCGAGCCCGAGGCCATCCCTCCGGGGTGCTCGACAACGCTCACCACCGTCACGTCCACCCCGTGCGTGACGCCGTTGGTGGTGAGGGTGTTGTTGGCCCAGCGCAGGTTGGCAGCGGTCGTGTCACGGACGATCACGACGCAGTGGTTGGCCGTCGTGGTCGCCAGCGCCTGCTCGACGAGGGACTGCGGAGTCCACGTGGTGGTCGTCATCGGGCGCCTCCCTCGTCGTTGGTGTTGAGGATGCGGACGTCGCGGAACAGTGACACCGGGCAACCGTGGCTGACCGCAGCGACCTGGCCGGGCTGGGCCTTGCCGCAGTTGAACGCACCGCCCAGGACCCACGTCGCGGGCCCACCGACCGCGGCGAGCGAGCCCCAGAACTCCGTCGTGGTCGCCTGGTAGGCGACGTCGCGGACCTGCCCGCCCAGCCGCCCGTCGCGGATCTCGAAGAAGCGCTGTCCGGTGAACTGGAAGTTGAACCGTTGCATGTCGATCGACCAGGACTTGTCGCCCACGACGTAGAGACCGTTCTCGACCTGACCGACGAGGTCCTCGAGGCCGATGTCCTCCGCGGCGGGTTGCAGTGACACGTTGGCCATCCGCTGGATGGGGATGTGGCCCGGTGAGTCGGCGTAGGCGCAACCGTTGGAACGTCCGCCGTTGAGCTCGGGCTTCATCCGGGCCATCGGGCGGTCGAGCTGGTAGCCGACCAGGACCCCGTCACGCACGATGTCCCACTCCTGGGTGGCGACCCCCTCGTCGTCGTACCCGATGGTGGCGAGCCCGTGCTCGGTGGTGCGGTCGCCGGTCACCTGCATCAGGGGCGAGCCGTACTGCAGGGACCCGAGCTGGTCGTAGGTGGCGAACGAGGTGCCGGCGTAGTTCGCCTCGTAGCCGAGGGCCCGGTCGAGCTCGGTGGCGTGGCCGATCGACTCGTGGATCGTGAGCCACAGGTTGGACGGGTCGATGACGAGGTCGTAGGTGCCCGGGGTGACCGTGGGCGCGACGAGCTTCTCGGCCAGCAGCTCCGGCACCTCGGCGAGCTCGGCGTCCCAGTCGTACCCCGACCCCGTGAGGTACTCCCAGCCGCGTCCCACGGGGGGAGCCAGGGTGGCCATGGAGTCGAAGACGCCGGTGGCCTCGTCGGTGCCCATCGCCTCGAAGTGGGGTTGCAGCCGGACCCGTTGCTGGGTGGTCCGGGTCCCGGCGAGGTCGGCGTAGTACTTGTTCTCCTGCACCTGCTGCAGGGACGCGGTCGCGTGCTGGACGGCCGCGTGCCGGCGCAGCCGGTCAGTCCACCCGATGAGGAGGTCCGCCTTCTCAGCGGTCGGTACCTCGAGGGGGTTCTGCTCGTACGCCGACACCCAGGTGACGTCGGCATGGACCGGTTCGTCGGCGATCTCGACGGGCGTGCTGGTCATGTCCGCGGCGACGACCGCCACGGCGACAGCGCGCTCCGCGACGGCGGCCGCCTCCTGCGGGGTCAGGACCACGCCGGCGGCGAAGCCCCAGGCGCCACGGTGGATCACGCGGACGGCGAACCCGAGGTCCTCGCTGTCGGCAGCTCCCTGCAGCACGCCGTCCCGGACCCCGAGGTGCTGGTAGCGCACCCGTTCGAACCGGAAGTCCGCGTGGTCGGCCCCGAGCTCGCTGGCGCGCTGGAGGGCGACGTCGCCGAGGGCGCGGTAGGGGAGGTCCAGGAACGTCGGGTCGAGCGTCGGGGTCACGACGAGAACCTAGCCCACGCCCCCGGGGTGGAGCGTCGAGCCCGTCCGCGTCTTGCGCACGTGCAGCTGGGCCGGGATCCGGTCGCGCAGCTCGGCGACGTGGCTGACCACCCCGACCACCCGTCCGCCGTCGCGCAGACCGTCGAGCATGTCGATCACGTGATCGAGGGTCTCGGCGTCGAGGGTGCCGAACCCCTCGTCGACGAAGAGGGTGTCGAGCTCGACGCCGCCCGCTTCGTGGGTGATCACGTCGGCCAGCCCGAGCGCCAGGGCGAGCGAGACCACGAAGGTCTCGCCACCGGAGAGGGTCGCCGGGTCACGCGACTCACCCGTCCAGTCGTCGCGGACCCGCAGGCTGAGCCCGCCGCGGGTCTCGCCGGCACCACGGTCGCTGCTGTGCTCGAGTCGGTAGCGGGCGTCGGTCATGCCCACCAGGCGTTCGTTGGCCGCGGCGACCACCTGCCGGAGCCGGTAGGCGAGCACGTAGCCGGACAACCGCATCCGGAGCCGGTTGTCCGCGTCGCTGCCGTCGACCAGGGTCGCCATCCGGTCCACGAGCGCGAGCTGGTCCCGGGCCGGCCCCCAGGCCGCGGCGGCAGCCGAGAGGTCGCCACCCAGGCTCGCGAGGCGGGCGGTGCGCTCCTCCGCCCGGCTGGCCGCCGCGCGGGCAGCGGAGAGGCGTTCAGCCGCGGTGTGACGACTCTGCTCGTGGGCGACGAGGTCGACCTCGGGAACGGCCTCGGAGGCCAGCAGGTCGGGATCGCCGAGCACCTCGAGGACCGCCGCCAGCCGGACCTCGTGGCGGCGCACGGCGTCGTCGAGCGCGGTGATCTCCTCGTCGGGCAGCTCGGCCGCCCCGATCTCCTCGAGCGAGCCGAAGCCGGCCTCCGCCGCGCAGTCCTCCGCGCGGCGGCGGGCCTCCGCTGCCGCCGTGGCTGCGCGGTCACGTTCGTCGGTGGCGAGGACTGCCTCGCGACAGGCGTCCTCCACCGCGATGAGCTGCTCGACCAGCTGGGGGAGCGTCTCTGCGCCGGTGTCGGCGAGCAATGCCTCGAGCTGGGCGGCGATCGACCGGGCGCGATCGAGCCGCTCGGCCAGCGCCGCGTCGGTGGCTGCCCGCCGGGCGACGAGGTCGGAACGTCGTGTGGTGGCCTGCTCGTGGGCGGCCTCGGCCTCCTGCAGCCCGGCGGCGGCCTGCTCGAGGCGGCAGGCCTCCTGCTCTAGCCGGCGTGCGGACTCGGCGGCGCGGGTCGCCTCGGCCTCGAGCTCGGCCAGGTCGCGTCCTCCGGTCTGCTCCCGGGCCAGCGCGATGGCCGTGTCGAGGTCACGGACCGCCCCGTGACGTGCGTGACGCTCGGCCTCCGCGTCGTCGACGGCACGGCGGGCCTCTCGCTCTGCCTGGGCGTCGGGCGCGTCGGGGGCGGCCTCGGCCGGCCGTGGGTGGTCGGCGGACCCGCACACCGGGCAGCAGGCGCCCACGGCCAGGCCGCCGGCGATCTCCGCCGCCATGCCGGTGAGCCTGCGCTCCTGGATCCCGAGCCAGTGCTCGCGGAGGTCCTGGGCGGCGTCGACCGCCTCGCGCCACCGCTGCTCGGCGTCGGTGCGCCGGGCGGTGAGCTCGTCGGCGCGACGGGCGGCCTCCACCAGGGTGGCCGCCCTCTCCGCGGCCTGCCGGGCACCGGGGAGTCGGTCACCAGCGGCCCGCGCCCGCTCGTGGTCGGCCTGCAGGATCCTCAGCTGGTCGGGCAGGGTGGCCAGCTCGTCCTCGACGGCGGCGACGTCTGCGGAGAGCAGGTCGCGATCGGCGCGGTCGACGGCCGTCGCGGCCTCCAGCCGGGCGTGCTCGTCGGCCAGCGGCAGCTGGGCCCGCGCCTGGGCGACGCGGTCTGAGACCTGCCGGTGGAGGGCGGGGAGCTCGCTGTCAGCGAGCGTGTCGCGGGCGAGGAGGGTCGCGGCGCGCTCCATCGCCGTCACAGCCCGCTGATGCGTCATCGCATGCTCCCGGGCGGTCCGGGCCTGCTCGGCACGGGTCGGCCGCAGCGTGGCGGCGCGACGCGCCACCGCGAGCCGGTGGGAGCGCTCCTGGTGGGTCACCTCCTGCTCCGTCAGCTCGCGGTGCTCGTGTCGGGCACGCGCGAGCCGCTGCTGCCGGTCGTGGTGGCTCCGGGCCCTCTCGAGCTCGACGTGAGCCTCCCGGTCGGCCTCCTCGGCGGCCACGGTCTCCAGGAGCGCGTCGGCATGGGCCTGAGCGGCCCGGGCGAGCACGTCGGTCGCCCACGCCAGCAGCTCCTCGGCGACCGGTGACAGGTCGTGGGGGTCCCAGGCGGCGGGGAGCGGTTCGCCGGCTGCCTCGCTGAGCCGGCCGGCGAGGCCGGCGACGCGGTCGTGGTGGGTTCGGGCATCGCGGCGCAGCGTGCGGCGCCGGTCGCGCAGCCATGCCTCGACGGCCACGAACCGCGAGGTCCTGAACAGCTGGTGGAGCAGGTCGTGCCGCTCGCGGGAGTCGGCGCGGAGGAACGCCTGGAACCGCCCCTGGGGCAGCAGCTGGACCTGGCAGAACTGCGTGAGGTTCATCCCCAGCAGGCCGGTGACGAGGTGCCCGGCCTCGTCGAGCCTGGTCGCGAGCGGCTGCCACGTCCCGTCGACCCGCTCGGTCACGAGGACCCGGGCCTGCTCCTGGGTGGTGCCGGTGCCGCGCCGCTTGGGTCGCACCCAGGCCGGCGAGCGGACGATCCGCAGCCGCCGTGCGGCCACGGTCAGCTCCAGGGTCACCTCGGGTGCGACGCCGGGTGCGGCGTGGTCGGACCGGAGCCGCTTGGCGGTCTGTCGGTCGCCCGGCACGGCGCCGTAGAGAGCGAAGCAGATGGCATCGAGCACGCTGGTCTTGCCGGCACCAGTGGCGCCGGTCAGCAGGAAGAGCCCGGCGTCGGAGAGCTGGTCGAGCTCGACGGCGACACGGTCGGCGAACGGGCCGAAGGCCGTCGCCTCCAGCCGGTGGATCCTCACGACGCCCTGACCGGCGCCACCACGTCGGCATCCGGATCATCGGGACACGCGTCGCAGGCGTCGCGCAGCAACGCAGCCTCGGGGACGGTGGCGGGCCGACCGCGGACCTCCGCCACGAAGTCGAGCGCGATCTCGTGGTCGCTGCGCCCCTGGGTCCGTGCGACCGCGGCCTCCTCGGCCGGCGGGGCGGTCGGCTCGAAGGCGAGGGAGAGTGCATGGGGGAAGCGACGCCGCAGCCGCTCCATGGCCCGATCCGGCCGGAGGTCGTCGGTCAGGGTCGCGTGCACCCACGACCGCTCGTGCTGCGTCAGTCGCGGATCGGCGAGGAGGTCCTCGAGGCCACCCCGCAGGACCGCGAGCGGCCGCGGCACCGGGGCGTCGACGAACTCGGCTCTGCCGAACCCGTCAGGCGCGAGGTCGACCAGCCACGACCCCTTGTGGTGCCCGGCCTCGGAGAACGAGTAGGCGAGCGGGGAGCCGCTGTAGCGGACCGTGTCGGTGAGCACGTGCCGACCGTGGAGGTGGCCGAGCGCGGCGTAGTCGACGCCGTCGAACACGGAGACGGGAACCATCGAGACGCCGCCGACGCTGATGTCGCGCTCGGAGTCGCTGGGCCGGCAACCGGCGACGAAGGCGTGTGCCAGCACCACGGACCGGGTGTGTCGGGCGCGTCGGCCGAGGTCGTCCCGCACCCGGCGCATGGCTTCGGTCAGAGCCGCCTCGTGGGAGGGCACGGACAGCTGCCACGGCTCGCGCAGGAGCCGGGGGTCGAGGTAGGGGAGGCCGTAGACGGCCACGGGACCGTGTCGGTCCTCGAGGACGACGGGATCACCGACGGCGCCGGTGTCGGTGCGCACGTGGATCCCGGCGGCGTCCATCAGCCGGCTGCCGAAGCCGAGCCGCTGGGCGCTGTCGTGGTTGCCGCTGGTCACCACCACGCGGGCGCGGCTCGCTGCCAGCCGGGCGAACGCCTCGTCGGCGAGCCGGACGGCGTCGACCTGGGGGAGCGCCCGGTCGTAGACGTCGCCCGAGACGACGACCAGGTCGACCCGCTCGCGGTCGACCACCTCGAGCAGGTGGTCGACGTAGCTCGCCTGGGCGCTGATCAGTCCTTCACGGTGGAAGGACCGGCCCAGGTGCCAGTCGGAGGTGTGGAGCAGGCGCACGCCCCGACGGTAGGTGGGACCGCCGACAGGCCGGCGGTCCCACGCCGCCAGGAGCGGGAGTCAGCCCTGCTGGCCGAGCGCGAACTCGACCCGACCCTCCTCGTCGACGCGCGCGTCGAGCACCTTGTCGTCGAGCAGCAGGACGGCGTTCTCGTCGAGGTAGACGGTGGCCCCTTCCTGCTCCACGACCTGGTCGCCGGGCTCGGCGGCGCTGGCGGGGGCGACCTCGAGGGACGGTTCTTCGGCGGGTCCGCCGGTGATGCGGAGGCCCGATGCCTCGGGGACCTGGTCGGCGATCCCCTTGACCACGGCGGTGGCGTTCTCGGTGAGGGTGAGCATGTCGCTCGCTTCCGATCTGGAGTACAGGACCCTGTCCACCGTGCCCCATGGGTCCGGCGCACACAAGTCGGGTCAGGCGTAGCGGACGGTGCGGTCGTCGCGGGTGAAGCCGTAGAGGGCCATCCCGGCCTGCTGGGCGAGCGTGACCGCCAGGGCGGAGGGTGCCCCGACCGCCACGAGGGCACCGGTGCCGACGGCCACGGCCTTCTGCACGAGCTCGAAGCCCGCCCGACCGCTGACGACCAGCAGGGCGGCGGCGGGATCCTCGCCGGCCAGCACCCGGGCGCCGGTGACCTTGTCGACGGCGTTGTGGCGCCCGACGTCCTCACGCACCGCGAGCAGCGTGCCGTCGGCGTCGGCGAGCCCGGCGGCGTGCACGCCTCCCGTGATGTCGAAGACCGGTTGCTCATCACGGAGCCGGGCGGGCATCGCGCGCACCACCTCCGCCGGGGCCACCGGCCCGGCCCAGGCGGGTGCGAGCGGCGTGGCGAGCGCGGCCTCGATGCTGTCCTTGCCGCAGACCCCGCACGCCGAGGAGCCGCTGCTCTGGGCGCCGAGTCTCGTCGTGGGGTCGACCGTGGGCGGCGTGGCCAGGGTCACGGTGACGACGTTGAGCTCCTGCTGGGGCGTCAGCTCCACGTCGGTGCAGTAGGCGACGGTCCGGAGGGCGTGGGGCGGCGCGATGCCCTCGTGGACGACCCAGCCGGCGGCGAGCTCGAAGTCATGACCGGGCGTCCGCATCGTCACCCAGACCCGCTGCGCGGCCCGGCCCGGCCAGCCCAGACGCACCTCCAGGGGTTCCTCGGCGGCGACGCGGTCCTCGCGCGGGCGCTCGGTGCCGGGAACCAGCTCACGCGTCCGCACCCGGAGGGTGGGGCCGGGGCGGTGGGTCTGCGTCACGGCCCCAGCCTAGGTCGCCGCCGCTGGTGATCGCCTCCGCCGGGCGGTCGTGGGTGGTGCGCGAGATCACGTGGTCGGCGATGCGGAGGCGGCCCCCGGTCCGACCTAGGATGTAAGGGTCGCGCAAGCGCACTTATCTATTACTTCGATCGGCCGCTGGATCGGCCGGAAAGGGACGAGCGCCACCATGACCTCGCAGTACCTGTCCTTCGGGATCGTCGACGCGCGGACGCACTCGTACGAGGAGCTCGCGATGCTGCGGACGGTGGAGCTCGCCCGGTCGGAGACATCGCGACGTCGGTGGCGGACCCTGCGCCTGCGCACGCGCTGACGGGGGAGGGTCGGGGCGGTCTGGCAGGGTTGCGCCATGACCTCCTCCGACACCTTCCGCTCCGTCGAGCTGACCAAGATCGGTGCCGAGCGCTTCAAGGCGACGAACGCCCGCGGCGGTGAGACCTACTTCGGCAACGGGGGAGAGGACCCCGACTTCACGCCTGTCGAGATGCTGCTGGCGGCGATCGCGGGCTGCAGCGCTCTCGACGTGGATGCGATCACGGGCAAGCGTGAGCTCGCCGACGGCTTCCGGGTCGCCGCGAGCGGGCACAAGGTGCGTGATGAGCACGGGAACCACCTCGTCGACATCACCCTGACCTTCGAGGTCAGCTTCCCCGAGGGGGAGGGGGGCGACGCCGCCCGGGAGATGCTGCCGAAGGCCGTCGACATGAGTCGCGACCGCCTCTGTGCGGTCAGTCGCACGGTGCAGCTGGGCGAGCCGGTGGACTACCGGCTCGCCTGAACCGCCTCAGCCGACGGCCGCGGCCTCGATCGTGACCTCGGTGCTCGGCGGTCCGTCCGGGGCGCCACTCTCGGTGCCGTCCGCGGCCACCTCCTGGACGACCTCCAGGGACTCCCCGGAGACGCTGCCGAAGACGGTGTAGGCCGGAGGCAGCTGGGTGTCCTCGTAGACGATGAAGAACTGCGAGCCGTTGGTGTCGGGACCCGCGTTGGCCATGGCGAGCGTGCCCGCGCCGTACGACGCGTCCTCGGCGACCTCGTCACCGAACGAGTAGCCGGGGCCGCCGGTCCCGGTGGCCGTCGGGTCGCCGCACTGCAGCACGAAGATGCCCTGCGTCGTGAGCCGGTGGCACTGGGTGTCGTCGTAGTAGCCCTGCTCGACGAGGGAGACGAACGAGTTGACCGTGCAGGGGGCCCCGGCGGCGTCCAGGGTCACCGACACGTCGCCCACGGAGGTGCTGAGGGTCACCGGCACCTCGCCCTCGGCCTGGGCCTCGGTCGGCGGCTGCTCGACGTCGCGGGCGGCGCTGCCCGTGTCCGTGTAGGAGCACTGCGTCGTCTCGCCGGTGAAGGACTCCTGGGGTGCGTCCTCAGCTGCAGGGTCGGCGGCGGTGTCGTCCCCGCTGTCGGAGCACGCGGCGAGGGCCAGGGCGAGCAGGAGGGTGGCCGGCAGGGCCAGCAGGCGGGTCGGCATGGGGCGATCGTAGGAGAGCGGCGTCCGCGCCGGCGCCGCGGGTGGTCTGGTGGACGGGTGGTCGGGTGGACGGGGCCCGGGCACGGGTAGGTTGGCCGGAATGACTCACACCAGCCGACAGCGCCACCGTTCCGGCTCCTGCGACGTGGTCGTGGAGATCCCGCGGGGCAGCCGCAACAAGTACGAAGCGAGCGACGACGGCACGATCTGGTTCGACCGGCGGCTGGGCGGGCCGGCCGGGTTCCCGGGGGACTACGGTTATGTCATCGGCGCCGACGGCGAGGACGGCGACGCGCTGGACGCCCTGGTGCTGATCGACGAACCGACCTTTCCGGGTGTCCACATGCCGTGCCGGGTCATCGGGGGCTACCGGCTGCAGGTCGGCGAGATCGTCGAGACCAAGCTCGTCGCCGTGCCGGAGCGTGACCACCACGGCGACCACCTGCGTGATCTCGCCGACCTGCCACCGGCGTTCGTCGAAGAGCTCGACGCGTTCTTCACCGCCTACCGGATGCTCGAGGGGCCGACGGTGGAGGTGCTGGAGCACCTGGACCGCGACGGAGCGGTCGAGGCCCTGCTGGCCGGGGGATGAGAGCACCCGACGTCAACCCTCCGCATACTGACATAATGTCGCTTATCGGCGATTCAGTCAGGCGTGGCAGAGGGCGGAGAGGGGTCCTCGTCCTCCCGTTCCGTGACCATCGGGTGCTCGAGCGCATCTGACGGACGGAAGACGTGCGAAGACGTCGGGCGTCCGCGCCGCGACACCGTCCGTATCCCCGAGATCGGGTAAGCCTGACCTGTTCCGGCACCCTGACGGCTGTCGTTCCCGGACCTTCGTCCTGTGCCTCGACCGCCCCGCGCACGCGTTCCCCTGTCGCTGATGCCGGCGGTGGGCATGGTCGCGGCCGGGCTGGCCGTCATCGGAGGACCTGCAGCGGCGGAGCAGCAGGAACGGGCGGCAGGGTGCCGCTCCGGGTACGTCGCCCTCACCTTCGACGACGGACCGGCCGGCCCGACCGACCGGCTGGTGCGCATCCTGCGCCGCGCCGGGGTCCCCGCCACGTTCTTCATGGTCGGCCAGCGCGTCGCCGCCGCCCCCGCGACAGCGCGCCGCGTCGAGCGGGCCGGCTTCCTCGTCGCCAACCACACCTGGGCGCACGCAGACATGCGGACGCAGAGCGCCGCTGAGGTGGCGCAGACGCTGCGAGCGACCCAGCGGGCGCTGCGCCGGGCCGGGACCCATCCGACCCGGTTGATGCGTCCGCCGTACGGCGCCCTCGACGACACCGCCCTGCGTGCCATCCACGCCTCCGGCTACGTGCCGGTGCTCTGGACCGTCGACTCCCGTGACTGGGCCGGCGGCACCGCGGCGCAGATCGCCAACCGCATCCTCGCCGGGCTGCGGCCCAACGCCCAGAACATCGTCCTGCAGCACGACGGGGTCGGCCACTCGCCCACCTCGGTCGCCGCAGTCCCGCGGGTGATCCGCGGCGCTCGCGCCCGCGGCTACTGCTTCACGGCCCTCGACGAACGTGGCCGACCGGGGTTCCACACCCCGACGGCGTCCCTCTCGGTCTCCGACCGCGTCCGTGAGGGTGGCGCCGCGGTGGCCACGGTGCGGCTGAGCGGGCCGCCGGGACGCGCCACCAGCGTGGTGGTGCGGACGCGCGGTTCCACGGCCCGGATCGGGCGCGACGTGGCGCGCGTCGCCCGTCGGGTCGTGATCCCCGCCGGCAGGCTCGCCACCCGGGTCCGGATCCCCGTGCGCCGGGACGGTCTCGACGAGCACACCGAGCGGTTCCGCGTGGTCCTGGGCGGCGCCCGCGGCGTCCGGCTGGGCCGCCGCGAGCGCTCCGTGCGCATCGTCGACGTCGACCGGCCACCGGTCATCCGGGGCGAGGACCTCTCGGTGCTCGAACCGGTCACCGGTCCGACGACGGCCACGGTGGAGCTGCGCCTCTCCCGGGCCAGCGGCAAGGCCATCCCGCTCACGGTGAGGACCAGGCACGGCACGGCCGACGGCGACGACTACGTCGCGAGGCGGGTCCGGACGGTCCTGCAACCCGGCGAGACGGTGCTCCGGCTGGACGTGAGGCTGCTCCCGGACGCCCTCGAGGAGACCGAGGAGACCTTCACCGTCGAGGTGGTCCGCTCCGGACCGGTCCGGGTGGGCCGCCCGGCGACCGTGACCATCACGCCACCGCCACCGCCACCGCCACCGCCACCCGGGCCGGAGCCACCTCAGCCGACGTAGGCCGCGAGGTGCTCCCCGGTGAGCGTCGTGCGGTCGGCCACGATCGCGGCCGGGGTGCCCTCGAAGACCACCCGGCCGCCGTCGTGCCCGGCGCCCGGACCGAGGTCGATGATCCAGTCAGCGTGCGCCATCACGGCCTGGTGGTGCTCGATGACGATCACCGACTTCCCGCTGTCGACCAGCCGGTCCAGCAGGTTGAGCAGCTGTTCGACGTCGGCCAGGTGCAGGCCGGTCGTGGGCTCGTCGAGGACGTAGACGTCGCCCTTGTCGGCCATCTGCACGGCCAGCTTGAGCCGCTGCCGCTCCCCGCCCGAGAGGGTCGTCAGCGGCTGACCGAGCTTGACATAACCGAGCCCGACGTCGTGCAGCCGCCCGAGGATCTTGTGGGCCGCCGGCGTCCGGGCGTCACCCTCGCCGAAGAACGACTCCGCCTCCGCGACGGACATCGCCAGCACCTCGCTGATGTCCTTGCCGCCGAAGGTGTACTCGAGCACCGCCGCCTGGAACCGCCTCCCCTCGCACTCCTCGCAGGGCGACTCGACCGTGTCCATGATCCCCAGCTCGGTGTAGATGACCCCGGCCCCGTTGCAGGTCGGGCAGGCGCCGTCGGAGTTGGAGCTGAACAGTGCGGGCTTGACGCCGTTCGCCTTGGCGAAGGCCTTCCGGATCGGCTCCAGCAGCCCGGTGTACGTCGCCGGGTTGCTGCGTCGCGACCCCTTGATCGCCCCCTGGTCGACGACCACCACACCGTCGCGACCCGCGACCGAGCCGTGGATCAGCGAGCTCTTGCCGGACCCGGCGACCCCGGTGACCACGCACAGCACGCCGAGCGGGACGTCGACGTCGACCCCCTGCAGGTTGTGGGTGTCGGCCCCACGCACCTCGAGCGCGCCGGTGGCCGACCGCACGGTCTCCTTGAGGGCCGCCCGGTCGTCGAGGTGCCGGCCGGTCGTGGTGTCGCTGGCGCGGAGACCCTCGACGGTGCCCTCGAAGCAGACCGTGCCGCCCTCGGAGCCCGCGCCCGGTCCGAGGTCGACGACGTGGTCGGCGATGGCGATCGTCTCGGGTTTGTGCTCGACGACCAGCACCGTGTTGCCCTTGTCGCGCAGCTGGACCAGCAGCTCGTTGGTGCGTTGGATGTCGTGGGGGTGCAGCCCGATCGTCGGCTCGTCGAAGACGTAGGTGACGTCGGTGAGCGACGAGCCGAGGTGGCGGATCATCTTGGTCCGCTGTGCCTCTCCCCCGGACAGCGTGCCCGCGGGCCGGTCGAGCGAGAGGTAGCCGAGGCCGATCTCGACGAAGGAGTCGAGCAGGTGCTGGATCCCGCCGAGCAGCGGCTTGACCGTCGGCTCGTCGAGGTCGCGCACCCAGTCGGCGAGGTCGCTGATCTGCATCTGGCACAGCTCGGCGATGTTCTTGCCGTTCACCCGCGACGACAGCGCCTCCCGGGTGAGGCGGGTGCCCTCGCAGTCGGGGCAGGTGGTGAAGGTGATGGCCCGCTCCACGAACCGCCGGACGTGGGGCTGCATGGCCTCCACGTCCTTGGAGAGCATCGACTTCTGGATCTTGGGGATGATGCCCTCGTAGGTGAGGTTGACCCCCTCGACCTTGATCTTCTGCGGCTCACCGTGGAGCAGCTTGTCGAGCTCCTGCTTCGTGTACTTCCCGATCGGCTTGTCCATGGGCAGGCCGGCGCCGCTGAAGATCCGCCCGTACCAGCCGTCCATGCTGTAGCCGGGCACGGTCAGCGCACCCTCGGCGAGCGACTTGGACTCGTCGTAGAGCGCAGTGAGGTCGAAGTCGGAGACGTTGCCCATCCCCTCGCACCGCGGGCACATCCCGCCGAGGTAGACGGCGTCCTTGACGACCTTCTTCTCGACCCGGCCGCCCTTCTCGGTGCTCATCACGCCGCCCGCGCGACGGGTCGGCACGTTGAACGAGAACGCCGTCGGCGGCCCGACGTGCGGCTCGCCCAGCCGGCTGAAGAGGATCCGCAGCATCGCGTTGGCGTCGGTGGCGGTGCCGACCGTCGAGCGCGGGTTGGCGCCCATCCGCTCCTGGTCGACGATGATCGCGGTGGTGATGCCGTCGAGGAGGTCGACATCGGGCCGCGCCAGCGTGGGCATGAAGCCCTGCACGAAGGCGCTGTAGGTCTCGTTGATCATCCGCTGCGACTCGGCCGCGATGGTGGCGAACACCAGGGAGCTCTTGCCCGACCCCGACACCCCGGTGAAGACCGTGAGCCGCCGCTTCGGCAGCTCGACGCTGACGTCGCGGAGGTTGTTCTCCCGGGCCCCCTGGACCCGGATCAGGTCGTGGCGGTCGGCCGGGTGCTGCTGGCCCTTGCTCATGTGGCTCCTCGGTCGTGTGGCGTCGTGGGCGTCGTCGGCGCGGGCGTGCGGACCTTCGGCCCGGACTCATCGCGTCGGGCCGCTCACGCCACCTCGTTGATGCGGATCAGGTTGCCGGCGGGGTCGCGCAACGCGCAGTCCCGTACGCCGTACGGCTGGTCGGTCGGCTCCTGGAGCACCTCCGCGCCGCTGGCCTCCAGCTTGCCGTAGACCTCGTCGAGGTCGGGCGTGGCGAAGGCGATGGCGGTGTAGCTGCCCTTCGCGATCAGCTCGAGGACCGTGCGCCGCTCCTCCTCGGTGATGCCGGGGTCGGTGGCGGGCGGGTGCAGCACGATGCTCGTCCCCGGCTGTCCGGCAGGGCCGACGGTGATCCACCGCATGCCCTCGTAGCCGACGTCGTTGCGCACCTCGAAGCCGAGGGTGTCGCGGTAGAAGGCGAGGGAGGCGTCAGGGTCGGTGTGCGGGAGGAAGGCGTAGTGGATGGTGATGTCCATGGGCGTCACGCTAGTGATGGTCCGTGCGGCCGTGCTTCTCGATTCCTGATCGGTCGGGTGACCTGTCGGGCATGGCACGAGGGCATCTCCGGCCCGGTCGGCGCCGCTTGCTCCCGGTACCTGCTCGGGGAGGTCCCGACGAGCTCGCTGAACCGGCTGCTGAAGGTCCCGAGCGAGGAGAACCCCACGGTGAAGCAGACCTCGGTGACGCTGAGGTCACCGCGGCGCAGCAGTGCCATCGCCCGCTCCACGCGACGGGTCATCAGGTAGCTGTAGGGCGACTCGCCGTAGACCTGCCGGAAGCGGCGGCTGAGGTGGCCCGCCGACATGTTGACGCCCCGGGCCAAGGCCTCGACGTCGAGCGGCTGCGCGTAGTCGCGGTCCATCCGGTCGCGCACCCGCCGCAGCAGGGCGAGGTCACGGAGCCGCTGCTCCGCGGCGGGGACGGTGGCCACACCACGATCCTTCCACGGGCGGCGACCTCCCGCGACCAGGACGGAGGGCGGGTTCCACCCCTGCGGGGGAGCCACCGCCCCGCACCTCGTGATGGGCTCGAGACGTCGTCGTCGTTCTCGTCGGCCACCCGGCTGCCGACGGCGACAGGACGGAGGACACCATGCTCAGAGGGATCCTCGGACGTCTCGCCGGGGGCGGTCGCCGGCGACCCGTCGGCGGCACCACGACCGGTCCGGCGACGGGGCGTCCCGCCGCCGGCGGCTCAGCCAACCGGGACGTCGAGCGCGGCGCGCGCACCCTGCTCCGTGGTCTGATGCGGCGTCGCTGACGTCGCAGACCCTCGGCACACCCGGACCACACCCGGGTGTGCCGAGGACCGGCCTGCTAGGAACGTGCCATGGCCTACGACGTGGCGAAGGTGCGCTCCCTCTACCCGGCCCTCGCCAGTGGTGAGGTCTTCCTCGACAACCCTGGAGGCACGCAGGTGCCCCAGCCCGTCATCGACGCCGTGAGCTCGGCCCTCGGCGGGCCGTTGTCGAACCGCAGCCCGCACTCACGACCCCAGCGAGCGGCCGGCGAGGTGGTCGTGGCGTGCCGCGAGGCGCTCGCCGACCTGCTGGCGGCGGACCCGCGGGGCATCGTCTTCGGACGGAGCATGACGGCACTCACCTACGACCTCGCCCGCACGCTCGCCGGGTCGTGGTCACCCGGCGAGGAGGTGGTCGTCACCCGGCTCGACCACGACGCCAACATCCGCCCGTGGGTGCAGGCCGCCGAGCGCGTCGGGGCCGTGGTGCGCTGGGCCGACTTCGACACCGAGACGATGGAGCTGCGTCCTGAGCACCTGGAGGCGGTCCTGGGCGACCGGACCCGGCTCGTGGCGCTCCCCGGGGCCTCCAACGTCCTCGGCACGCGCCCCGACGTCCGGGCCCTGGCCGACCTGGCCCACGAGGCCGGGGCGCTGGTCTTCGTCGACGGCGTCCACCACGCCGCCCACGAGGTGCCCGACCTGGCCGGCCTGGGTGCCGACCTCTACGCCTGCTCCCCCTACAAGTTCGGCGGTCCGCACTGCGGGGTCCTCGCGGCCGACCCCGACCTGCTGGAGGAGCTCCACCCCGACAAGCTCGTCCCCTCCACCGACGAGGTGCCGGAGCGGTTCGAGCTGGGCACGTTGCCCTACGAGCTGATGGCCGGCACGACGGCGGCGGTGGACGTCCTCGCCTCGCTGGGCGAGAGCGACGGCCCCCGGCGCGACCGCCTCGTGTCGGCGTACGACGCCATCGAGCAGCACGAGGACGGGCTGCGCCGCCGGATCGAGGACTGGCTCCTCGGCCGACCCGGCGTCACCGTCTGGTCGCGGGCTCCGCGGCGGACCTCGACGCTCTACTTCTCGATCGCCGGGGTGGAGCCGGCGGAGGTCCACGCGGCCCTCGGCGAGCGGCAGGTGAGCATCTCCTCAGGTCACTGCTACGCCTGGGAGCCCTGCCAGCGGCTGGGGCTCGGAGCGACCGGCGCCCTCCGGGTGGGGCTGGCCCCCTACAACGACGCCGAGGACGTCGACCGGCTGCTGGCGGCGCTGGACGGCGTCCTCCCCCGCTGAGAACGCCCCGACCCCGTCGAACGTCGGGGGTCCTCGGTCCGCCGTGACTAGGTGGGGTGGTCATTGCGGACCAACTTCTGGCGAGTCGTCGACGGGGCGGGTCGGCGCGCTCCTACCGTGATCTCACGCACTTCTTCCGACTCATCACCCGAGGATGAACGCCATGTGGGACACCGTCGACAGCGGATCGGGCCGGCACCTCTCCCACGACCTCCTGTGCCAGCGCTGCGGCCACGGGGTCCACACCTTCCTCGCGTGCTCGGAGACCTGCACCTGCGAGCCGGTCGCGATGCCGGGCTCGGCCCCGCTGGTCACGGCCTGACCGGCACCTCGAACTCCGCCACCGTCCGGATCACGGGGTCGTCCGACGCCCGACCCGTCACGTCGCCGGCGTACCACCGCATCGTCAGCCCGCCGCGGTCGCCGGTCTCCAGCACCGCCAGGTTGTTGTCGTACCAGGGACCACGCTCGATGCCCCACGTCAGCGGCGACGGCGGGACCTTCGCCCAGCGCGCCAGCCGCCGCGGGACCCGGGCGAGCCACCGTCGGGTGCCCCAGGTGGTGACCCGCTGCATCGCCGACGGGAGCGGGTTGCGGATCGGTGAGCACACGGCCTGCAGGATCCGGCTGGTCACCACCCGGTTGCTGACCTCTGCGTCCGGTGCGGCGGTCGCGACGTAGCTGTGGTGGACGTCGCCGGAGAGGAACGTGACGGTGCTCGGCGCGTCGCCCAGCTCTCCGGACGCGACCGCGAGCGTCATGTCGGCCACCTCCTGGAACCCCGGCTGGAAGGCCGCCCAGTGCTCCATGTCGACGACCTGTCGCAACCACTCCCCGACCCGGGCCACTCCCCTCCCCCACGCCCCGTTGCACAAGCCCTCGCTGAAGGCCTCGGCGTGGTGGAGGCCGGGGGCCAGCAGGAACGGCAGCGAGGTCCCCACCAGGAGGTGGTCGAACCCGCCCAGCATCTGCTCGTGCAGCCACGCCATCTCCGTGGCGTCGATCATCGAGCGTTGCTCGGGCGTCAGCACCCGCGCTGCCCGGGAGTCCACGACCACCAGTCGCGCGGTCCCGCCGAAGTCACGCGCGAAGCTCCAGCGGTAGGTGTCGGGCTGCTCGTCGGTCCGCTCGGCGAACGCGTCGAGGGCGGCGGTGAGGTCGAGCTCGTCGGGCCCCTGGTGGGCCACGACCTTCTGCCACAGGGGGTCCTCGGCGCGCTCGGCCACCGACAGGTTGCCGAGGTGCTGGTAGACCCAGTAGGACCCGAGACCGCCGACGATCCGGTCGTGCCACCACGGCTTGGCCGCCATCTGCTGGCGCCAGGTCCAGCTGGTGTTCCAGTCGTCGCGGATGTCGTGGTCGTCGAAGATCATCGCCGTCGGCACCGTGGACAGCAGCCACCGGTTGGCCGGGTCGCTCCAGGCGAGCCGGTAGAGCTCGGCGTACTCGACGTAGTCCTGCAGCTCGGCTCCCGGCGGCTCCTCGAGACTGCGGCGGTGGCTGATGAACTCCCGGATCTCGTCGCTGGTCTCGTCGGCGTAGACCTGGTCGCCGAGGAGCAGCAGCAGGTCGGGCCACCGCTCACCGGCGTTCTTGGCGAGGTGGAGCGCGTAGGCGCGGAGCGCGTCGACGCCGTAGTCGTCGGTGTGCTCGGCGTCGTGCGGGACGCTCACCCGGCAGGACCCGAACGCGAGCCGGAGCTGCTGCTGCCGAGACGGTGTCGCGATCACGGGGTCCGGGAAGTCGTCGACGGGTGCCGGCCAGACCGGGTCGTCGTCCAGCAGCACCCGGTACGCCGTGCGGCTGCCCGGCTCGAGCCCGGTCAGCTCCACCAGCGCGTAGTGATGGCCGTGTGCCCCGAACGTGGCAGCCGACGCGCGCCGGTCGCCCGCCTCGACGGTGACGGTCGCCGCCTGCCCGGTCTGCACCCAGATGCTGGCCGTCGTCTCGTCGACGTGCCGCAGCATCGGCCCCAGGACCAGCCCGGTCATGGCTGCAGCAGCACCTTGATGGCGCGGCGCTCGTCCATCGCCTCATAGCCCTTCGCCACCTTGTCGAGCGGCAGCGTCAGGTCGAAGACCAGCCCCGGCTCGATGGTGCCCGCGAGCACGAGGTCGAGCAGCTCGGGCAGGTAGCGGCGTACGGGCGCCATGCCGCCGGCGAGGCCGATGTTGCGGCTGAACATCCGGCGCACCGGCAGCTCGACCCCGTGTGGTGCACCCACGAAGCCGACGGTCGACCCCGGCCGGGCCACCGCGAAGGCGGTCTGCATGGCGGCATCGGTCCCGACGCACTCGAGCACCGCGTCGGCGCCCACCCCGCGCGTCAGCTCGAGGACCGCTGCCTCCCCCTCCTCCCCGCGCTCGGCGACGACGTCGGTGGCGCCGAAGCGGCGGGCGAGCTGCTGGCGTGGCTCGTGGCGCGACATCACCACGACCCGCTCGGCGCCCAGCTGCGCGGCGGCGATCACCCCGCACAGCCCGACGGCGCCGTCGCCGACGACGACGGCGGTGTCACCCGGGGACACTCCAGCGGTCACCGCGGCGTGCCACCCGGTCGCCATCACGTCGGAGAGCGTCAACAGCGACGGGACGAGCTCGGCGTCCGGCTGGTCGGCGGTGCCGACGAGGCTGCCGTCGGCCTGGTGCACCAGCGCGTACTCGGCCTGACCGCTGAGGGTGAAGCCCTGCTGCTCGCAGGCCGACTGCATCCCGGCCCGACAGTGCGGGCAGGTGTTGTCGCAGTGGACGAACGGCACGACCACGAAGTCGCCGGGGCGGAAGGACCGCACCTCGGAGCCGACCTCGGCGACCACTCCCACGCACTCGTGGCCGATGGTCGACCCCACCTCGATCGGGTTCTCGCCGCGGTAGGGCCACAGGTCCGACCCGCAGATGCAACCGGCGGTCACCTGCACCACCGCGTCGGTGGGGCTGCTGATCCCCGGTGTCGGCACGTCGGTGAGGCGGATGTCACCCGGCCCGTGGATGGTGGTCGCACGCATGGCTGGCATCCTTGCAGGCGGTGCCACCCCGCCCCACGGATGATGCCCGTATCTCATATCTGAGATACGGTGCCGCCATGACCGAGGACTACAAGGGCCGGATCGGGAACCTCATCCGCGACGCCCGCAAGCACCGCGGGATGACCCAGCAGCAGCTCGCCGAGCGGCTCTCCACGAGCCAGAGCGCGATCAACCGCATCGAGAAGGGGCACCAGAACCTGTCCCTGGAGATGCTCGCCCGGATCGGCTCCGCGCTCGACTCCGAGATCGTGGCGCTGGGGGCCGGGCCCACGCACCTGCGCGTGACCGGACCGACCACGCTGTCCGGGAGCATCGAGGTCAAGACCTCCAAGAACGCCGGCGTCGCGCTGCTCTGCGCGACGCTGCTCAACCGCGGCCGCACGACGCTGCGCAAGGTCGCGCGCATCGAGGAGGTCAACCGCCTGCTCGAGGTGCTCGACTCGCTCGGCGTGCAGACCCGCTGGCTCAACGACGACAACGACCTCGAGATCGTGCCGCCCGCCGAGCTCGACCTGTCCAACATCGACGAGGAGGCCGCCCGCCGCACGCGGTCGGTGATCATGTTCCTCGGCCCGTTGCTCCACCGCTCGGAGAACTTCGAGCTGCCCTACGCCGGCGGCTGCAACCTCGGGACCCGCACGGTCGAGCCGCACATGTCGGCGCTGCGGCCCTTCGGCCTCGAGGTGAAGGCGACCGAGGGCAGCTACCACGCCCGGGTCGAGAACCAGGTCGCCCCGGGCCGTCCGATCGTGCTGACCGAGCGCGGCGACACCGTCACCGAGAACGCGCTGATGGCCGCTGCCCTCCACCCGGGCACCACGGTGATCCGCAACGCCTCCTCGAACTACATGGTCCAGGACCTCTGCTTCTACCTCGAGCGGCTCGGCGTCACGGTGGAGGGGATCGGCACCACGACGCTCACTGTGACCGGCCGCGAGCAGATCGACATCGATGTCGACTACGCGCCCGCGGAGGACCCCATCGAGGCGATGTCGCTGCTGGCCGCGGCGATCGTCACCGACTCCTCGATCACCATCGAGCGGGTCCCGATCGAGTTCCTCGAGATCGAGCTGGCGCTGCTGGAGGAGATGGGGTTCCAGTACACCCGCTCCGAGGAGTACGTCGCGCTCAACGGTCACACCCGGCTGGTGGACATCTCCACCCACCCAAGCGTGCTCCACGCACCGCTGGACAAGGTGCACCCGATGCCGTTCCCCGGCCTCAACATCGACAACCTCCCGTTCTTCGCCGTCATCGCGGCGGTCGCCAACGGGCAGACCCTGATCCACGACTGGGTCTACGAGAACCGGGCCATCTACCTCACCGACCTCAACAAGCTGGGCGGCCAGGTCAAGCTGCTCGACCCCCACCGGGTGATGGTGGAGGGCCCGAGCAGCTTCACGGGCACCGAGATGATGTGCCCGCCGGCGCTGCGGCCGGCCGTGGTGCTGCTGCTGGCGATGCTGGCAGCCAAGGGCACCTCGGTCCTGCGGTCGACCTACGTCATCCACCGCGGCTACGAGGACCTCGCCGAGCGGCTCAACCAGCTCGGCGCCACCATCGAGGCCTTCCGCGACATTTAACCCCTGGTCAGAAGCGCTGCGGCACGAAGGTCTGCTCCTGCAGGGGCGGGCGGACGTAGGGCTCCTGGCGCATCTGCGGCAGCTCGACGACGCCGGGGGCGACGTCCTCGTAGTCGAAGCAGCTCAGCAGGTGGGAGATGCAGTTGAGCCGGGCCGCGCGCTTGTCGTCGGAGGGCACGACGTACCAGGGCGCCTGCTTGATGTCGGTGTACTGGAACGTGGTGTCCTTCGCCATCGAGTAGCGCACGTAGAGCTCGTGCTCGGCGAGGTCCATGTCGGAGAGCTTCCACCGCTTGAGCGGCTCGGCGTTGCGGGCCTCGAACCGCTTGCGCTGCTCCTCGTAGGACACCGAGAACCAGTACTTGAGGACCGTGATCCCGGACCGGACCAGCATCCGCTCGAACTCCGGGCAGGAGCGCAGGAACTCCTGGTGCTCCTCCTCGGTGCAGAAGCCCATCACCCACTCCACGTTGGAGCGGTTGTACCAGCTGCGGTCGAACAGGACCATCTCCCCAGCTGCCGGCAGGTGCTCGACGTAGCGCTGGAAGTACCACTGCGTCTGCTCGCGCTCGGTGGGCCGAGGCAGCGCCACGACCCGCACGGTGCGGGGACTGGTGCGCTCGGTGATCCGCTTGATCACCCCACCCTTGCCGGCCGAGCCGCGGCCCTCGAAGATCACGAGGACCTTGAGCCCCTGGCGCTGGATCCAGTACTGCAGCTGCACCAGCTGCTCCTGCAGCCGCTCGATCTCGTGGTCGTAGACGTCGCGCCGCAGCTTGCCCTTCTTGGTGTAACGCTCCGGGTCGCGGCCGACGTCGCGGAGCTCCCGCGGGTCGTCGGCGCCGGCCGGCGGCAGGAGCGTCATCGCCGGTGGCCTACCGGAACAGCGTCTCCACCCAGGCCCGGGCAGGGGTGCGCGAGGCGGGCGGCGCCGTCATGTCGGCGGTGATCCTGGGCAACGGAGCCGTCGACTGGCTGGCGTTGCGGTGCCAGTCGTTCTCGGCCTCGATGAGGTTGCCGAGCTCGGCACGCTCGAGGAAGACGCCGTGCCCGTCGGGGCACTGGCTCACCTGACCGGTCCCGAGGGGTCGGCTCACCATGGCGGAGTCGCAGCGGGGGCAGGTCAACTCGTCCATGTGGCGACCGTACTCCTCCCCCGGCAGACCCTCGACCCGGCGCGCGGGCGCCGCCCGGGCCGGCCGCGCGGGGTGGATACTGCGGTTCGTGACCGCGCCCCGGACCGGCTACCCGTTCCTCGACGACCACCCGATACCGCTGGCGTTCGCCCACCGGGGTGGTGCCACGCACCCCCACCTGGTCGGCCTGGAGAACACGATGGCGGCGTTCCGGCACGCCGTCGCGCTGGGTTACCGCTACCTCGAGACGGATGTCCACGCGACCCGGGACGGCGTGCTGCTGGCGTTCCACGACGCCTTCCTGGACCGGGTCACCGGCACCAACGGCGGGCTGCTCGACATCGACCACGCCGACCTCGCCGACGTGCGAATCGCCGGCACGGAGCCGATCCCGACCCTGGGCGAGCTGTTCGAGGCCTTCCCCGACTGCCGCTTCAACATCGACGTGAAGGCGGAGGCCGCCGTACCCCTGCTCGCCCGGTTCCTCGACGAGCACGGGGCCCACGACCGGGTGCTCGTCGGGTCGTTCTCCCGCCGGCGGCTGCAGCGGTTCCGCCGGTTGAGCGGGGGCCGCGTCGCGACCTCCGCGCACCCGCTCGAGGTGGCCGCGTTCCGCTTCCTGCCGTCGGCCCGGATGGCCACGCTCGTCACCGGCGGGCACTTCGCCGCCCTGCAGATCCCCCACCGGCAGGGGCCGCTGACCGTGACCACGCCGGGCCTGGTGCGGCGCGCGCACGCGGCCGGCAAGCACGTGCACTGCTGGACCATCGACGACCCCGACGAGATGCGGCTGCTCCTCGACCGTGGTGTCGACGGCCTGATGACCGACCGGACCGACATACTCAGGGACGTGCTCGTCGACCGCGGGCTGTGGAGGGACAACGCATGAGTGCAACGACCGGCGCAGCCGACCGCGCGTCCACGAGCGGGGGCAGGGAGCAGCGGGCCTGGTACTTCTACGACTGGGCCAACAGCGCGTTCGCCACCACGGTGGCCGGCGTGCTGTTCGGGCCCTACCTGATCGCCGTCGCCAAGAACGCCGCCGTGGACGACCGGGTCGGGCTGCTCTGGTTCGAGGTGGCGCCCGGGGCGCTCCCGGCGTTCGTCGTGACGACCTCCACGCTGATCTCGGCGCTGGTCCTGCCGCCGCTGGGCGCCGTCGCCGACCGGACGGCCCGCAAGAAGGACCTCCTCGCGGGCTTCGCGTGGGCCGGCGCCGCGTTCGCCGCGCTGCTGTTCTTCATGACCGGGGACAACTGGCAGCTCGGCGTGGTGTCCTTCATCGCCGCCAACCTCTGCTTCGGCGCGGCCGCGGTCTTCAACGACTCCATCCTGCCGCTGATCTCCACCGAGACCGAGCGGGACCGGGTCTCCTCTCGCGGGTGGGCCATGGGGTACGCCGGCGGCGGGCTGCTGCTGGCCCTCAACTTCGTGCTCGTGAGCTTCCACGGGACCTTCGGGCTCGAGGAGGGCCTGGCGGTGCGCATCAGCCTGCTCTCGGCGGCCGTCTGGTGGGCGGGCTTCACCTTCATCCCGTTCCGGGGCATCAAGAACCGGCCGCCCCGCGACGTCGAGCACGTCGAGGGCGGCGTCTTCGCCCGCAGCTTCGGGCAGCTGTGGCAGACGCTCAAGGAGATGCGCCACTACCCCACCGCGCTGACCTTCCTGTTGGCCTACCTGTTCTTCAACGACGGCATCCAGACGGTGATCAGCCAGGCGTCGGTCTACGGGGTGGAGGAGCTCGGCTTCGACACCGGGACCGTGCTGGCGGTCTACCTGCTGGTGCAGTTCGTGGCGGTCTTCGGCGCTCTCGCCTTTGGTCGGGCGGCGGCGAGGATCGGCGCGAAGCGGACGATTCTCTTCGGCCTGGTCGTCTGGATGGTCATCGTCACCCTCGCCCTGTTCGTTCCCGAGGGTGCGCTGCTGCCGTTCCTCGCCCTCGGGGTCGCCATCGGCATCGTGCTCGGCGGCACCCAGGCCCTCGCGCGGTCCTACTTCTCGCTGTTCATCCCGGCCGGCAAGGAGGCCGAGTACTTCAGCTTCTACCACGCGATGGAGCGCGGCACGTCGTGGTTCGGCACCCTCGTCTTCGGCATCGTCTTCACGCTCACCGGCTCCTACCGGCCGGCGATCTTCGCGCTCATCGTGTTCTTCGTCATCGGTGGGCTGCTGCTGCTCCGGGTCGACACCGCCCGGGGTATCCGCGAGGCGGGAAACAAGGTCCCGAGCGTGATCTGAACCGCCTCGGCGGCGATTCGGGGAATTGCGCCGGGGGTCGTACCGTTGAACGACGTAGCGGCGGAAGATCCGCACGCCCGCGTCCTGGAACACCTCACCAGCACGTTTCAGTGCGCGGTCATCGGGGGACCATAGGTTCAGGAGGTGGCTCATGGCGGAGCGCACACTGCGTGGAGCTCGGCTCGGAGGCCAGAGCTTCGAGGACGAGCGCGGCATCGAGTTCGCGGCCCGACAGCAGGTCGGCTATCGGTGCGAGCGTGGCCACGAGTTCGAGATCACGATGTCGGACGAGGCCGAGATCCCGGCGACGTGGGAGTGCCCGCGCTGCGGGGCGGAGTCGCTGAGCGTCTCCGGCATCCAGCCCGAGGCGAAGGCCGAGAAGCCCGCCCGCACCCACTGGGACATGCTGCTGGAGCGCCGCTCGGAGAAGGAGCTCGAGGACATCCTCAAGGAGCGCCTCGAGCTGCTGCGCGGCGGAGAGATCGGGCCGGCCCACCTGCACCGGGCGTCGACCCGCAAGAAGAAGGTCAGCTGACCCTCACTCGTCCACCACGTCGCCCCGGACCACCGGCCCACCGGTCGGAGGACCGGGGCGTCGTCCTGTGTCGGTGCCCAGCAGCCGCCGTGACACGGCAGCCGTCAGCGCCCGACGGGCGACCGGACGCGAGAACGGCAGCACCAGCAGCAGCCCGACGGCATCGGTCGCGAAGCCGGGGGTGAGCATCAGGGTCCCGCCGATGAGCACCAGCGCGCCGTCGGCCAGCTCGCGCGCCGGCATCCGTCCCGTACGGAGCGCCTCGGTCAGTGCCCGCCAGGTCCGGCCGCCCTCCCGACGTACGAGCCAGGCGCCGAGCACGCTGGCGAGCACGAGGAGCAGCAGCGTCCACCACGCCCCGATGACCCGGCCCACCACGATCAGCAGGTAGATCTCCAGCAGCGGGACCCCGACGAAGGCCACCACCAGCAGGACCCGCAGCACGCCCGCCCTCCTCATCGGCGCCCCCACAGGCGCCCGAGCTGCGCCCACCGCTCGCGCAGCCCCCACACCGTGATCCGGCGCAGCGACTCGACGGCGACCGCACCGCTCATCTTGGAGTCACCGCGCACCCGCTCGACGAACTCGATCGGCACCTCGCGCACGGTGAGGCCCGCACGCAGGGTCCGAGTCGCCAGGTCGGTCTGGAAGACGTAGCCGGTGGAGCGCACGGTGGCCAGGTCCAACTTCTCGAGCGTCTGCCGGCGGAAGAGCCGGTAGCCGGCCGTGGCGTCGCGGACACCGATGCCCAGCAGCCAGCGGACGTAGAGGTTGCCACCGCGCGACAGCGCCCGCCGGTGGAGCGGCCAGTTGACCACGGAACCGCCGGGGACCCAGCGCGACCCGATCACCAGGTCGGCGTCGTCGAGGGCGCTGCGCAGCCGGTCCAGCTGCTCTGGCTGGTGGGAGCCGTCGGCGTCCATCTCGCCGATGACGTCGTACCCGGCGTCCAGTGCCCAGGAGAACCCGTGGAGGTACGCCGCCCCCAGCCCGCTCTTCCCCGCGCGGTGCAGGACGTGGACCCGGTCGTCCGCCGCAGCCATCCGGTCGGCCTCGGCGCCGGTGCCGTCCGGTGAGTTGTCGTCGACGACCAGGACGTCGACGTCGGGATGGGCGGCGTGCAGGCGACCCACGATCCACGCGAGGTTGTCACGCTCGTTGAAGGTCGGGACGACCATCACGGTCCGCTCGTCCGAGCTCATCATCCACCCCCTCCCCAGGTCGCGGCCGACGGTACGTGAGCACCGACCACGCTGCCGCCACCAGGGTGGCGACGACCGCCACCCGACCGGGCCAGGCCCCCAGGCGCACCGCGGGGGTGATGCCGGTGGCCAGGGACACCTGCTCCTGCAGCACGGCCTGGGTCCGGGTGCCGGCGCGCGCCACGACCTCACCGTCAGGGGCGATGACGCCCGAGACGCCGTTCGTCGCCGCCACGAGGACGTGACGACCGGTCTCGACCGCCCGCAGCCGACTGATCTCGAACTGCTGGTCGATCTGGTTGGTGTGGATGAACATCGCGTTGCTGGTCTGCACGACCACCAGCTGGCCGCCCCGCAGGAGCTGGGCGTGGATGCCGTCGTCGTAGGCCACGTCGAAGCAGATGGCAGCCGCCACCGGGGTGTCACCCAGGACGATCGGCTCCTCCCGGGTGCCGCTGAGCATGTCGCGCGGGATCAGCGCGAGGCGCCCGAAGTTCTCCTGGAACACCCCGCGCCAGGGGATGTACTCACCGAAGGGCACGGGGTGCCACTTGGTGTAGCGGTCGGTCGCACCGACGCCGGGCTCCCACACGATGCTCTGGTTGAGCACGTTCTCCGGGCCCGAGTCCACCATCGCGCCCACGAGAACGGGTACGCCGATGGCGTCGCTGGCGCTCCGGATGGCGGCGTTGACGTCCGCGGTGCGGAACGGGTCGACCGCGGTCGAGTTCTCCGGCCAGACCACGAAGTCGGGCGCGGGGGCACGCCCGGCGCGGACGTCGCCGGCCAGCGCGACCGTGGCCTCGACGTGGTTGCGCGTGACCTGCCGGTGGTCGAGCAGGATGTCGCTGCCGTCCCCCGGCACGTCGCCCTGCACGACGGCCACCTGCCTGTCGCCGACGGTGGGGACGGGGTAGGCGGTCAGGGCCGGGACCAGCGAGACGACGGCCACTCCCCCGGCGACAGCCGCCGCCACCACGCGGGCGCGACCCGTGCGGGCGACGACCTCGGCGGCCAGGGCGCCCAGCAGGGCGAGCAGGAAGGAGAGGCCGGTCATGCCCACCCACGGCAGGGCGTCCTGCCACAGGGTGTCGCCGGTCGCGTAGGCCAGCCGGCCCCACGGCATCCCGCTGAAGGGCCAGGAGGAGCGCACGGTCTCCACCGCGACCCAGGCGGCGGCGAACCAGACCGGTCCCCCGCGCAGCCGCATCACCCAGGCGGCGAGGACGCCGAGCGGCGCGTGGAAGGCCGCCTGGAGGCCGGCCAGGGCCAACCAGGCGTCGTACCCGACCACCCGCATCCAGAACAGGAGCACCAGGTGGAAACCGAGCCCGAACGCGAGGCCCGGTAGCCACGCGCGTCGCGCGGGGAGGCCGCGGACGGCGAGCGCGAGCCCCATGATCCCCACCGGCAGCAGGACCACGAGCCCGACGGGCTCGAAGGCCTGGGCCAGCAGCACGCCGGCCAGCAGGGCCAGGCCGGTCCGGGACAGCACGTCTTCACGGTACCGGGAGGCGCGTGGCCGGGCGTGGCAGGCGCGGAAGGGCCACTGCGTCCTTCGGGCCTTCCCACCCCCGACTGGCTGCCAGAGCCCGGGAAGTTGTCTAGGGAACCAGGGGCCCTTCCGCGTCCGAACTCGCGGCGTCGGACCGGCCTTCGCGAACCACATCGGACGGCGTTGGAGGGACCACCTCCGACGCGATCACTCGGACGCCGGTCCGCCGACCACGAACTGCATGGACGGACAAACCGCACCTTGGTTGCTGGGCGGGATCCTGTCAACCGGCCCCTCACCTGCGACGACGCGCGAACCCGCAGGTCAGACGCACCTCTCGTTCACGCAAGTGTGGGAGAGATTTTCCTTTGTCGGCCGGGTCAGGCCGGGACGACCACGGTGCCGGTGGCCGAGGTGGCCAGCAGCGGGGCGTCCAGCACCTCCGCGGCGCCGGGCCGGTCGGGGGTGGCCGCGCCTCGGGCGAGGACGTGGACAGCGAAGTCGAGGGTGCGCGACCGGGTGCCGACCCTGGTGACCGCGCAGCTGATCTCGAGCACGTCTCCGGCCCGGACCGGGGCGTGGAACTGGACGTCGGAGTAGGAGGCGAAGAGCCCCTCGTCGCCGTCGGTGCGGATGCACATCTCGGTCGCCACGTCGCCGAACAGCCCGAGGCTGTAGGCACCGTCCACGAGGTTGCCGGCGTAGTGGGCGTGGGAGTACGGCACGTAGCGGCGGTGTCGCACGGTCATGCCGACCTCGGCGTTGGTCATCACGAAGCCTTCCGGGTGGGGCGGTCGGTCACCCGGTGGACGAGGTAGGAGGCGACCTCCCCGGGAGTGGTGCCACGGCTGAAGACCCGGTCGACCCCGAGCTCGTCGGCCATGGCCTCGTCGAATCGGGGGCCACCCACGACGAGGAGCGGCCGCTTGCCCGCGGGGAACGCCTCGCGGAAGGCGGCCGACATCTCGCGCGTGTTGAGGAGGTGGGCGTCGCGCTGGGTCACGACCTGGGAGACGAGCACCGCGTCGGCGTGCTCGGCGAGCGAGCGCTCGACGAGCTCCGGCACCGACACCTGGGCCCCGAGGTTGACCACCTTGAGCTCGCGGTAGTACTCGAGCCCCTTCTCCCCTGCCCAGCCCTTGATGTTGAGGATCGCGTCGATGCCGACGGTGTGGGCGTCGGTGCCGATGCAGGCGCCGACCACGACCAGCCGGCGCCGCAGCGAGCGCTTGATCGCGGCGTTGGCCTCCTTGGGGGTGAGCAGCGGGAAGTCGCGCTCGACCACGGTCACCTGGTCCGGCTCGACGAGGTGGTTGACCCGGCCGTAGACCACGAAGAAGGTGAAGCCCTCGCCCATCGGCTTGCTGTGCACGACCAGGGCGGGGTCCATGCCCATCTTGCTGGCCAGCTGGAGCGCGGCGCCGTCGGCGACCTTGGAGTGGGGCATCGGCAGGGTGAAGGACAGCTGCACCATGCCGTCGCCGGTGGTGTCGCCGTACGGGCGCAGCGGGCTCATCGCTCCTCCAGGATCTCGGTCGCCGGGTTGTAGTAGCTGGTCGACTTGCGGGCCACGCCGTCGAGGCCGCGGCCGCCGTCGGCGGGGCGCTTCATCAGCCCGAAGGTGCCGTCGCCGATCGCGGAGAGCAGCGGCGGCAGGCCCGCTGCGGAGGTGTCGTGGGCGATCTGGTCGAGCAGGGTGATGGTCTCGTCGAGGACGTGCTGGGCGCGCTTCTCGATGAAGCCGCCGGGGGCGGGCCGGAAGTCCTCGTGGAGGTTGCCGGCGGCGTTCATGACGTAGCGGACGTTCTGGAGAGCGAGGTCGCGGTCGGAGAGCCACGGCGTGACCACTGCCTCGGTCATCATGCCGACCAGGAGGATGCCCTGCCCCGTGAGCGCACCCACGAGGTTGAAGAAGCCGTCGAGCAGGTAGCCGCGGAAGACGTCACCGGTCATGTGGCGCGTCGGCGGCATCCACTTCAGCGGCGCCTTCGGGAAGAGGTCGCGCGCCAGCATGGCGTGGGCCAGCTCGAGCCGGAACGAGTCGGGGATGTCCGGGTCGATCTCGAAGGCGTGGCCCAGCCCGAGCTGCCAGTCCTCGAGCCCGGCCTCCTTGCCGAAGTACTCGTTGAGGAGCTGGCTGGTGGTGACCGTGTGAGCGGCCTCGACGGCGTCGGCGGTGGTGAGGTAGTTGTCCTCGCCGGTGTTGATGATGATCCCCGCCCGGGCGTGCACCTGCCGGCTGAACCGCTGGTCGACGAAGGTGCGGATCGGGTTGATGTCGCGGAAGAGGATCCCGTACATGGAGTCGTTGAGCATCATGTCGAGTCGCTCGAGCCCCGCCAGCGCCGCGATCTCGGGCATGCACAGCCCGGAGGCGTAGTTGGTGAGCCGGACGTAGCGGCCGAGCTCCCGCGACGTCTCGTCGAGGGCCGCCCGCATCAGCCGGAAGTTCTCCTGGGTGGCGTAGGTGCCGGCGAAGCCCTCGCGGGTGGCGCCCTCGGGCACGAAGTCGAGCAGTGACTGGCCCGTCGACCGGATCACCGCGATCACGTCGGCGCCCTCGCGGGCGGCCGCCTGCGCCTGGGGGATGTCCTCGTGGATGTCGCCGGTGGCCACGATCAGGTAGATCCACGGCTTGCTCGGGGCGTCCCCGACCCGGGCGATGAGCCGCTCGCGCTCGTGGCGGCGCTGGTCGATGCGCCGGATCCCGGCGCCGACGGCCTTCCTCGAGGCGGCGGTGGCCCGGGTGGCGTCGCGACCCTCGGGGAGCCGGAAGCGGACCGACCCGGCGCCCGCCTTCTGCGCGAGGGTGAGCAGGTCGTCGGCCTCGCCGCGCAGCAGCGCGTCCCAGACAGGCAGGGCCACCCCGTGCTCGAGCCCGACGTCGGCGCGGACGACCTCCGCGAGCCGGTTGACCCACGGGGTGCCGTCGGGGTCCGCGCCGGCCAGGCCGGCGAGGCGCAGGGTGGCGCGCTCCACCGAGACGGTCGTGTGCCTCTTGGCCAACGACACCACCGGCCGGCCGACCTTGCGCGCCAGCGCCCGGGCCTGCTTGACCCGTTCGCGGTCGAGCTCCAGCCGTCCCACGGTCCGCCGGGACCCCACGTTGGTCGAGCCTGTCGAGACCATCAGAGCCGCTCCTCGAAGAGTCGCCGGACGCCGTCGTTCGCCCGCAGCAGCTCCAGCGCGTACGCCGCGTGGCCGGGCACGTACCCGTTGCCGACCAGCATCGTGACGTCGGCGGCCAGGCCTTCCGCCCCCAGGGCGGCGGCCGGGAAGGAGGTGGCCATGGAGAAGAAGATCACCGTGCCGCCCTCGGCCGTGGCGAGGATCGCCCCGCCCTCACAACCGGGGACGTCCACGCACACCACGGTGATGTCGGCCGGGCCGCCGGCCGCGGTGACCGCGTCGCGCAGTGCGATGGGGTCGCGGGCGTCGGCGACGACCACCGCGTCGGCGAGACCGGCGCCCCGGAGCCGCTCGGCCTCCTGCTCATGGGGTACGACGCCGAGCAACCGGTCGGCGCCGGCGTCGCGGGCAGCGGCCAGGCTGAGCGAGCCGGACTTGCCGGCGCCGCCGATCACGGCCACGGTGGGCCGTCGCGTGGCGGCGTACTGCCGGACGACGCGGGCGGTGAGCGCGGGAGCGCCGCAGACGTCCATCACGGCGAGGCTGAGCTCGGGGGCCAGGTCGTCGGGAAGGACGGCCGCGATCGAGCGGCCGAAGAGCACGGCGTAGCCGTCGCAGGGCACCTGCTCGCTCCGGCCGTCCCAGCGCGCCAGGTCGTCCTCGATCACCAGCGGGGTGAGGGTCAGGGAGACCAGGGTGGCGACGCGGTCGCCGACCCGGAGGCCCAGCGGCGACTCCTCCCCCACGGCCTCGACCGTGCCGACCAGCATCCCGCCGGACCCCGTCTCGGGGTTCTGCATCTTGCCCCGCGCCGCGACGATGCCGAGCACCTCGGCGCGGACCGCGTCGCCGTCGCCGTCGTGCTTGCGCTCGAGCTGGCGGAACGAGGCCGCGTCGAGGTTGAGACGCTCCACGCGCACCCGCACCTCGTCGGGCCAGAGCTCGCGCCGGGTGTCGAGGCGGGCGGCGGCCTGGGGCAGCACCGCGACGTCGTCGAGGACCCGGTGCAGCCCGGTCGGGTCGCTCGCCACGGAGGTCGTCACTGTCTCTTCTCCACTGATTTCGTCGATCACCCGCAAATCCTCCGGCGGGTGGTTGGACTTGCCGGATGGTGTTCTCGTACTCTCGCAGATGAGCGGTGAGTCACACAATCGACCCACCGCCGCGCGCCACGACCCAGGAGGTCCCCCATGAGCATCGAGACGGCCATCGGACTCGAGACCGGCCAGCCCTACCCCTACCGCCGGACCGAGCTGGTCGAGCCCGACTGGACGCGGTTCCCGGGGTGGCGCGACGTGACGACCGAGGAGTGGGAGTCGGTGCAGTGGCAGCGGGCCCACTGCGTCAAGAACCTCAAGCAGCTGCGCGAGCTGATGGGCGACCTGCTCGACGAGCGGTTCTACGAGGACCTCGAGCGCGACCAGGCCGAGCGGGCGACCATGTCGATGCTGGTGCCGCCGCAGATGCTCAACACCATGGCCCCGCACGTGGAGCCGGCCGGCCCCGGGTCGCTGACCGAGGCGTTCTACGCCGACCCGATCCGGCACTACATGCTGCCGGTGCTCAGCGACCGGCGTACCGACTGGCCCTCCCACCCGCACGCCACCCGCGACTCGCTGCACGAGCACGACATGTGGGTGGCCGAGGGGCTCACCCACCGCTACCCCACCAAGGTGCTGGCCGAGCTGCTGCCGACCTGCCCTCAGTACTGCGGCCACTGCACGCGCATGGACCTGGTCGGCAACTCGACCGCCCAGATCGACAAGCTCAAGTTCGTCGGCAAGCCCAACGACCGGCTCGGCGACATGATCGACTACCTGCGACGTACGCCGAGCGTGCGCGACGTCGTGGTCTCCGGCGGTGACGTCGCCAACATGCCGTGGCCCCGGCTCGAGGCGTTCCTGACCTCGGTGCTGGAGGTCGAGAACATCCGCGACATCCGACTGGCCACCAAGGCCCTCATGGGTCTCCCCCAGCACTGGCTGCAGGGCGACGTGGTCGACGGCATGGGCCGGGTCGCCTCCATCGCGCGGGAGCGCGGGGTGTCGATCGCGATCCACACCCACGTCAACCACGCCAACTCGGTCACCCCGCTGGTGGCGAAGGCCGCCCGGGCGATGCTCGACACCGGGATCCGTGACGTCCGCAACCAGGGCGTGCTGCTCAACGGCGTCAACGCCGACCCCGAGGCGCTGCTCGACCTGTGCTTCCGGCTCCTCGACGGGGCGCAGATCATGCCCTACTACTTCTACATGTGCGACATGATCCCGTTCTCGGAGCACTGGCGGGTCTCGGTCGCCGACGCGCAGCGGCTGCAGCACCACATCATGGGCTACCTGCCGGGCTTCGCGACCCCGCGGATCGTGTGTGACGTGCCGTTCGTCGGGAAGCGCTGGGTGCACCAGCTCGCCGACTACGACGAGGTGCGCGGCATCTCCTACTGGACGAAGAACTACCGCACCTCCATCGAGGCCGCCGACCCCGAGGCCCTGTCGCGGACCTACGAGTACTACGACCCGATCCACACGCTGCCGGCCGAGGGCCAGGCGTGGTGGGCCGAGCACGGCCGGCTCGACGAGTCGGCGCTCCGGGCCGCCGAGATCGCCGAGGCCTCCCGGCGTACCGCCGCCCTCCAGGCGCACTGAGGGGTTTGCGGTTTCCCCGGTCGGCCGGGGAAACCGCAGGTTGTCGGCTGATCCTGCACCCCTTGTCCGGCAACTTCGCCTGTCCGGCCGCGCCGTGGTTCTCCACAGACAGCCAGATCGCTGCCCCGGGGTGACGCCCAGCGGGGCAGGGTGCTGGCATGCAAGCACCTGCGCGTCTGGACGGGCTCCCCGCTGTCCACCTCCGCCGCGAGCTGGTCGGTCAGGGCATGACCGACCACGCCATCGCTCGCGAGGTGGCGCGAGGCAACCTCCACAAGGTGCGCCACGGCGCCTACACGGCGGCCGCTCCCTGGCACGAGCTGGACGAAGGCGGCCGCTACGCGCTCCTCTGCGTCGCCGCGGCGGCCCAGGCCAGGACCGACGTCGTGCTCAGCCACCTGAGCGCCGCAGGCCTGTGGGGGGCACCGCTGTGGGACGTGAGTGCCGAGCTCGTCCACCTCACCCGGACCGACCAGAAGACCGGCCGCAAGGAGGCCGGGATCCAGCAGCACCGCGGCATCCTGCTCCCGGAAGACGTCTGGTCGGGTGCCGGCGTACAGGTGATGAGCCCGACGCGAGCGGCGCTGGAGCTGACCACCCTCACCGACGTGGAGCATGCTGTCGTCGAGATCGACTGGCTGCTCCACACGGGCCTCACCGATGTCCAGAAGCTCCGGACGCGGTACGCCGCCACGACGTCGTGGCCGAACACGCTGCACACGGACCTGGTCCTGCGGCTCGTCGATGGCCGGTCGGAGTCGGTCCTCGAGAGCCGAGGCCGCTTCATGTGCTGGTCGCAGCGGCTGCCGACACCGATTCCCAACTACCCCATCCGCAACCGCCGGGGGCGGGTCGTTGCTCGGGTCGACCTCGCGTGGCCGGAGCTCGGGGTGTTCGTCGAGCTCGATGGGAAGGTGAAGTACGAGACGCACCGACGTCCCGGTGAGAGCGTGACCGACGCGGTGGTGCGCGAGAAGCGCCGTGAGTCGATGATCGTCGAGCTCACGGGGTGGCGCTGCATCCGGCTGGTGTGGGCGGATCTCCGCCATCCCGCAGCCTGCGCCGCGCGCATCCGTGCCGGGTTCCGGCCGACCGCCGCCTGAGCCGCGTGGTTGTCAGGCTCTTCTGTCGGTTGTCCGGGTTTGCGAACCCTGACAACCGACAGTTTCCCCGGCCGACCGGGGAAACTGCGCGCCCCTACGTCACCGGGCGGTTCTCGTACGGCGTGGAGAGGACGATCGTGGTGCGGGTGGAGACGTTGGCGGCGGCACGGACCCGGGCGAGCAGGTCCTCGAGATCGGCCGGGGTGGCGACGCGAACCTTGAGGATGTAGGACTCCTCCCCCGCGACCGACCAGCACGACTCGATCTCCTCGATGCCCTGCAACCTCTCGGGATAGTCGTCGGGCTGGGCGGGATCGATCGGCGTGACCGAGATGAAGGCCGCGAGCGGCAGCCCGATGGCGTCGTGGTCGATCGTGGCGCCGTACCCGGTGATCAGGCCGCGCTGCTCGAGCCGCTTGACGCGCTGGTGCACCGCCGAGGTGGACAGCCCGGTGGCCTTCCCGAGGTCGGTGTAGGACATGCGGCCGTCGACGGCGAGCAGCTCCACGATCCGGCGATCGGTCGCCTCGAGCTCAGGGCGGGTCACGGCCGACAGCGTAGTGGCACGCCGTGGCAGGATGCCGGCGTGACGACGCGACTCATGCTGCTCGACACCGCCTCCCTCTACTTCCGGGCGTTCTTCGGTGTCCCGGAGATCAAGGCCGACAACGGCACGCCGGTCAACGCCGTGCGCGGGCTGCTCGACTTCATCAGCCGCCTCGTCGGTGAGTACTCCCCCACTCACCTGGTCTGCTGCTGGGACAACGACTGGCGCCCGCAGTGGCGGGTCGACCTGATCCCCAGCTACAAGTCCCACCGCGTCGTCGCCGCCCGCCCGGGCGACCAGCCCGACGTCGAGGAGGTGCCCGACCCGCTCGAGGTGCAGGTCCCCGTGATCCGCGCCGTCTTGGGGGCCCTCGGAATCGCGATCGTGGGAGCCGACCACTACGAGGCCGACGACGTGATCGGCACCCTCGCCACGGGTGCCGGGATGCCGGTCGACATCGTCACCGGCGACCGCGACCTCTTCCAGCTCGTCGACGACGACGCCGGCGTCCGGGTCCTCTACATCGCCCGGGGCGTGGGCAGGCACGAGCGCGTCACCGCCGAGGTCGTGCGCGACAAGTACGCCATCGAGGCCGCCCAGTACGCCGACTTCGCGACCCTGCGCGGCGACGCCTCCGACGGGCTCCCGGGGGTCTCGGGGATCGGCGAGAAGACCGCCGCGACACTGCTCCAGCGGTTCGGCGACATGTCGGGCATCCTCGCCGCCGCCGAGGACCCCGACGCCGACCTCGGCCCCAACCCGCGGAGCAAGATCCGGGCCGCCGCCGACTACCTCGCCGTCGCCCCCCGGGTGGTGGCCGTCGCCCGTGACATCGAGCTGCACGACCACGACGCGACCCTGCCCCGGGAGCCCCGCGACCCCGAGCTGGTCAAGGCCCTCGCGGAGGAGTTCAACCTGGAAGGACCCCTGACCCGCCTCGTGGAGACCCTCGCCGACCGTTGACCCGGCCCACGTACGGTGGGTGGCATGACTCGCATCGCCGTCGTCGGAGGCCATGGCCAGATCGCCCGCCTGCTGCACCCCATGCTGCTCGGCGCGGGCCACGAGCCCGTCGCCCTGGTGAGGTCGGAGGCCCAGGCCGCCGAGCTCGAGGCGACCGGCGTCACCACCCGCCACCTCGACATCGAGGCCGGTGACGTGGACGACTTCGTCTCCGCGTTCGAGGGCTGCGGGGCCGTGGTCTTCGCCGCAGGCGGCGGACCCGACGGCAACGTCGAGCGCAAGAAGACCGTCGACCTCGACGGCTCGCTGCTCTCCATCGAGGCCGCCAAGCAGCTGGGCATCGACCGGTTCGTCCAGGTGTCCGCGATCAACGTCGACGAGCCGGTGCCCGACGACGCCGGCGAGGTGTGGGCGGCGTACGTCGCGGCCAAGCGCGACTCCGACGCGGCCCTGCGCGAGAGCGGACTCGACTGGACGATCCTGCGGCCCGGTCGTCTGACCGACGCGCCGGGCACGGGCCTGGTGGCCCTCGGCCCCGACGTCGCCCGGGCCGAGATCCCCCGGGCCGACGTGGCCGAGGTGATCGCGGCGGTGCTCGAGGACCCCGCCACCGCCGGGAAGCAGTGGAACCTCGTCTCCGGGGACCTCCGGGTGGGAGACGCGATCGCCGCGGCGCTCTAGCATCTGTCCATGAGGCGCGCCCTGGTGGTCGCCGCGGTGGCCGCGGTCGTGGCCGTCTCGAGCCCGGGATCGGCCGCCGCGCCCGGGGCCGAACCCCCAGCACCCCCTGCCGACGAGCTCCGTGGCACGCGGGTGCTGCCGCTCCCGCCTCCCTCCCAGCCAGGCGCCGGCTGCGTCGTGCCGGTCGGCGGCTCCGCGCTCGATGCCTGCCCCAGACCACGGCGCACCGCACCCCCGGCCTCCTGCGTGCTGCCCCTGATCCACGGGACGCAGCTGCTGCGGTGTCCCACCGGCCCGCGTCCCCCCGACCGCGGCTGGGTGGTCCCGCTTCAGTCGTTGACGCTCGAGTAGGCCACGACGCCCCGCTTCAGGCGCCGCCCCGCCTCACGGGCGGTCTCGCGCAGCGGCCCCGGACCGGCGGCGTCCGCCACCTGCCCCGTCAGGTCGAGCAGCTGCTTCATCCACCGCACGAAGTCACCCGCGGCCAGGTCGGTCACCGTGAGGATGCCGTCGAGCTCGTCGCCCTCGGCCCACCGGTGCGCGGCCCACGCGAACCCGAGGTCGGGCTGCCGCAGCAGGTCGAGCCGGTGGTCGCGCTCGAGGCTGTCGAGCTCGCCCCAGAGCCGGACCATGCCGCCGATGGCCTCGCGGGTGCGGCCACCCGGCAGTCGCGGTGAGCTGGCGTCGTCCGGGCGTCGGGCCTCGAAGGCCAGCACGGACAGCGCGGCCGCGAGCTCGGAGGCGTCGAGGTCGTCCCAGAGGCCGCGACGCAGCGACTCGGCGGCCAGCAGGTCGGTGTCGGAGTAGAGGACGCGCAGGTGGGAGCCGCGCTCGGTGACGGTGTCGCCGTCCAGGTAGCCCAGGGCCGTGAGCACCTCGCAGACCCGGTCGAACTGCCGGGCCACGGTGTTGGTGCGCCGCTCGATGCGTTGGCGCAGGGTGGCGGCGTCGCGGTCGAGCTTGAACCACCGCTCCGCCCACCGGGCGTGGTCCTCCCGTTCCGGACAGTCGTGGCACGGGTGCTCCCGGAGCCGCTGCCGGAGCTCGGCGACCCGGTCGTCGACGTCCTCGGGACGCGCGCCCTTGCCGCGCTTGGAGGGGGGCGGGGGCGCCAGGTCGTGGGTCCGGGTCCGGAGCGCGGAGGCGAGGTCGCGCCGCATCTGCGGGTTGCGCCCGTTGAAGCCGCGGGGCACCTTGAGGCGGGCCGCCGGCTCCACCGGTTGCGGGAAGTCGATCATCGCCAGTCGACGTGCCTGCCGCTCCGCGGTCACGACGTAGGGGCGGGGCTCCTCGGTCGGCGACCCGGGGTCGACCACCACCGCCCAGCCGGCGAACTTGCCGGCCGGCACCCGGATCACGTCGCCGGGCCGCAGCCGCCGCACCGACTCGGCCGCCTCTGCGCGCTGGTCGGCCTTCCGCTCCCGGGCGGCTGCCTTCTCGACCTCGGAGATCCGGCGGCGCAGCCCGGCGTACTCCATGAAGTCGCCGAGGTGGCAGGTGGCGGCCTCGGCGTAGCCGCTGAGGGCGTCGTCGCTCTTCCTCAGCTTGCGGGCGAGCCCCACCACGGCGCGGTCGGCCTGGAACTGGGCGAACGACTGCTCCAGCAGCTCCCGCGACCGCTCCCGGCCGAACTGGTGCACGAGATTGGCGGCCATGTTGTAGGACGGCGCGAAGCTCGACCGGAGCGGGTAGGTGCGGGTGGAGGCGAGCCCGGCGAGCTCTCGGGGGTTCATGCCCGGCTGCCACAGCACGACCGCGTGCCCCTCGACGTCGAGCCCACGCCGGCCGGCACGTCCGGTGAGCTGGGTGTACTGCCCCGGCGTGATGTCGGCGTGGGTCTCGCCGTCCCACTTCGTCAGCTTCTCGATCACGACGGTGCGGGCGGGCATGTTGATGCCCAGCGCCAGGGTCTCGGTCGCGAACACCACTTTGCACAGCCCCCGCACGAAGAGCTGCTCGACGATCTCCTTGAACGTCGGCAGCAGCCCGGCGTGGTGGGCCGCCACGCCACGGGTGAGCCCGTCGAGGAAGTCGTGGTAGCCGAGGACGTGGAGGTCCTCCTCCGGCAGGTGCCGGCAGGAATCCTCGACGAACGCGAAGATGGCGTCGCGCTCCTCGGGCGTGGTGAGCCTGACCCCCGCCGCGAGGCACTGGGTCACTGCCGCGTCGCAGCCGACCCGGCTGAAGATGAAGTTGATGGCCGGCAGCAGTCCCTCGCGCTCGAGGCGGTCGACGACGTCCACCCGACTCGGCACCCAGACCCGGCGGCCGTTGCCGACCGGGCGGCGGTTGTCGCTCCCGCGGCCCCGCGACTGCTTGGGCGAGCGCCGGTCGCGCACCCGGTGGCTGGCCCAGTCGTCGCGAGCGAGCCGTTCCAGCTCCCGGTTGACCGGCGTGCCCTCCCGCACGAAGCCGGCCGCGGCGTCGACGTCGGAGGCGGCAAACAGGTCGAGCAGCTTCCGACCCGCCATCACGTGCTGGTAGAGCGGGACCGGCCGCCGCTCCTCGACGATGGTCGTGACCTCGCCGCGGACCTCGGTCAGCCACTCCCCGAACTCCTCGGCGTTGGAGACCGTGGCGGACAGCGACACCAGGGCCACCGACTCGGGGACGTGGATGATGATCTCCTCCCACACCGCTCCCCGGGCCCGGTCGGCGAGGTAGTGCACCTCGTCCATCACCACGAACCCGAGGCCCAGCAAGGTGCGGGAGCCGGCGTAGATCATGTTGCGCAGCACCTCGGTCGTCATCACGACCACCGGCGCCTCCCCGTTGACGGTGTGGTCACCGGTGAGCAGCCCGACCTGGTCCTCGCCGTAGCGCGCGACGAGGTCGTGGAACTTCTGGTTGGACAGCGCCTTGATCGGGGTCGTGTAGAAGCACTTGCGCCCGGTCGCGAGCGCCAGGTGGATGGCGAACTCGCCGACGATGGTCTTGCCCGACCCGGTCGGAGCCGCGACGAGGACGCCGCGGCCGTCCTCGATCTCGTGGCAGGCGCGGACCTGGAAGTCGTCGAGGCCGAAGGAGTAGAGGCCGGAGAACTCGTGGAAGACCGGGTAGGCCCGGCGGCGCCGGTCGGCGGCGTACGCCGCGGCCGGTCCGTGGTCGTCAGGCAAGGACGCTCAGTGCTCCTGGTTCGCAGGTGATGGTCAGCGGCAGCGCCCCGAAGCGCTCGCCGTCGGCGTAGGACACGATGCCCGGGGCCGCGACGGTGACGGTGCGCACCCGGTGGTGCTCGTACTGCGGGTGGGTCACGTGGGTGCCCCGGAACAGCTTGGGATAGGTGCGCACCAGGGCCGGTTTGCTCATGGGCTTGATGATCACGACGTCGAGGAGCCCGTCGTCGAGCAGCGCCCCCTCGGTGATCCGCAGGCCGCCGCCGAAGGACGGTCCGTTGCCGACGGCGACCAGCATCGCGTCCGTACGCCGCGACTGGCCGTCGAGCTCGATCTCGTAGGGCAGCGGCTCAAAGGTGCGCAGCTCTGCCAGCGTGGCCAGGTTGTAGCGCATCTGCCCCTTGGGCCACGTCATCCGGTTGGCACGCTCGTTGACGATCGCGTCGAAGCCGGCCGCCAGGACGGTCACGAAGTAGCGCGAACCGCTGCGCGCCAGGTCGATCCGTCGCGGCGTCGCGGCGACGACCCGGTCAGCGGCCGCCGCCGGGTCCTTGCGCGGCAGGTCGAGGTAGCGAGCGACGTCGTTGCCGGTGCCGGTCGGCACGATGCCGAGGTGGGTGTCGGTCCCGGCCACCGCCTGCACGCCCAGGTGGACCATCCCGTCGCCGCCGCACACCACGAGCGCCCACACCCCGTCGGCGACCGCGGACCGGGCGAGGTCGAGGGCCACGTCGACATCGGTCCCCTGCAGGTCGCGGACCCGGAAGCCGGCGGCCTCCAGCCGCGGCAGCACCACGCCGCGCGCCGCGGCTCCCCTCCCCTTGCCCGCGGTGGGGTTGGTGAGGAGGGCGATCTCGCGGGGCACACCCGGAGCCTAGCGGCGGTCGCGTCCGATCCGGAGGCGCGCCGCGTAGTGCTCCGGAGAAGCGCCCACCGCCTTGGCGAGCCGCTCGAGGGCGTCGAGCACCAGCTCGGCGTCGAAGTCGCGGGCGGGTACGGCGAGGGTGAGCCGGTCGCCCTCGGCCACCAGCAGGATCTGGCCGTGCTGCCACGCCTGGTGGGCCCGGCTGCGCACGTCGTCGGCGGCGACCGGCGCGGGGTAGGCCTCGTCGATGGCGAGCAGGTCGCACGGCACCTCCTGCCCGGCGCCGCAGAGCCGGCCCGTCACGTGGTGCCCGCTGCGCAGGCCCGCCGTGGTCTCCCACGTGACATCGCCCTCGCCCAGCCACTCGGGCAGGTCGAAGGGGTCGACGTCGGTGAGGTCGTGGGTCACAGCGGCGACATCTCGTCGTCGGCGAGGCCCGCGGCCGGGTCGGCCTGGGCACGACGCCGGTCGAGCATCCGGGCGATCACCTCGGAGATGAAGAACAGCAGCACCATGGGGATCGCGAGGAACAGCATCGTGAAGGGGTCGGTCGACGGGGTCGCCACGGCGGCGAAGACGAAGGACCCGATGACGATCCAAGGGCGGTAGCGGCCCAGGGCGGCGCCCCGCAGGACGCCCGCGAGGTTGAGCAGGATGACGAAGACCGGGATCTCGAAGGCGATGCCGAAGACCAGCAAGGTGCGGATCAGGAAGCTGAGGTAGTCGCCGAACTCGACGAGGTTGGTGAGGTCACCGGGGGTCAGCCCGATGAGGAGCTCCAGCCCCTTCGGCAGGGTGTAGTAGCCCAGCACGACACCGGCAAGGAACAGCGGGCCGGCGATGGCCGCGAAGACCCGCGTCCAGCGCTTCTCCTTGTCGTGGAGCCCGGGCAGGATGAAGGCCCAGACCTGGTAGAGCCAGAACGGGCTCGTCGCGATCACCGACACCAGCGAGCACAGCTTGAGGTAGAGCAGCAGCGGCCCACCCGCGCCGGCGATGGTCGCCTGGGTGTCGACGTCCGGCAGTCCCGTCTGGGCCTCCCGGTAGGGCGTCAGGACGAGCTGGAAGATCGGGTCGAAGAAGAACAGTGAGACGACGAGCGCGACCAGGAAGACGGCTGCGATCTTGAGGATGCGGGCGCGCAGCTCCCGGAGGTGGTCCGAGAGCGCCATCCGACCGTCGGGTCCGACGGGGTGGTGCGGCCTGCCGGCGAAGAGGCCGAGGACGCCGGAGAACGACACCGCCGTCGGTCAGCTGGTGGTGCCGTCGTGCCGCTCGCGCACGATCGGGTCGTCGGTGGTCGTCGGCTCCTGCTCGGGCGCGCGGGACTCGATCTCCTTCTGCTCCGGAGTCGTCGCCTCGTCGTCGTCGCCGAGACCCTTGGTCTCGGCCTTGAAGATGCGCAGCGCCCGGCCGCTCCCCCGAGCGAGCTCCGGCAGCTTGGCCGCGCCGAAGAAGAGCACGATCACGAGCACGATGAGGATGAGCTCCCAGCCGCCCGGGACGGCGATGTCTGCGTGCATGGTGGATTCCTCACATCCTGCTTCGGGGTCGGTTCCTACTGTACGTCGTCGGCGCCGTAGAGGCGCATCGTCTCCCGCGCGGTATCGGCCAGCTCGGCCTGCCACGCAGCGGGCGACACGATCCGGGCGTGGGGCGCCAGCCGCAGCAGCAGCCGCTGCAGCCACCGACGGTCGGCCACGTCGAGATCCACCTCGAGGCTGCCGTCGGGCTGCCGGCGTACGTCGCCGACCTGGTAGTACTCCACGACCCAGCTCGCCCCGGGCGCCAGGCGGAGGGTGACCCGCTCGGCCTGGTCGCCGAAGTCGAAGAGGTCGCGTCCCAGGTCACGGGGCTCCTGCTGCCGGGTCACGGGCGCGTCGAGCACCTCGGCGGCGTGGATCCGGTCGAGGCGGAACATCCGGCCGTCCTCGGCGCTGTGGCACCAGGCGTCGAGGTAGGTGGCGCCCCGCACGTCGACCACCGCCCGCGGGTCCACCACGCGCTCGGTCTCCTCGTCCCGGGCCGGCACCCAGTAGGTCAGCCGCACCTGCCGCCCCTCGTGGACCGCCCGGTCGAGGTCGGCCCGGAGACCCGCGAGCGAGTCCGGGTCGTCCGCGCCGCCCGGCTCGACGGCCACCGGTGCCGTGCCCGCAGCGGCCGCCTGCAGCTTGCCGAGCACCCGGTCGACGATGGCCCGGGTCTCGTCGGAGGCACCCCCGCGGACGGCCAGCAGCGCGACCATCACGGCCGTGGCCTCGGCTGCCGTGAGCCGCAGCGGGCGAGCCAGGTAGTCGGCGTTGGACACCCGGATGACCCCGTCGGCCTCGGGCCCCTCCAGGGCGTCGAGGTCCACGTCGATCAGGTCGTCGGGGTAGCCGCCGGGCAGCCCGCACATGAAGAGCACCTTGAGGTCCTTCACCACCTGCTGCGGGCTCACCCCGAGCACGGCCGCGGCCTCGTCGACCCGGGCCTCGCCCCGGGCGTGGAGGTAGGGCACGAGCGTCAGCAACCGGCCCAGCTGCTCGCGCGCGCCGCCCTGCACCGGTGCACTCACGGTGACGGCTCCCCGACCAGGGAACGCAGCCGCGCCACGACCTCGGACCGCAGCTCCGGCGGGGACTCGAGCACGGCGTCCGCGCCGTGCGCGAGCACCGCCGACACCACGTCGGGGCCGCCGCGGTCGAGCACCACCCGGTCCCACTCGTCAGCACCGTCGGGGCCGACCACGCCCGTCTCGCGCAGCTCGCCGGCCCGGCGCAGGGAGTGGCCGGTGCCGGCTCGCAGCAGCAGCGTGACCACCGTGGCGGGCGGGGCCGGCACCAGTCGCCGGGCGACCTCGCGGATGTCGACACCCGCCGGCACGTCGTACGCCGCCGCCTCCCCCACCGCCTGGGCCTCCCCCTCGACCCGGGAGAGCCGGAAGACCCGCTCGTCGTCGCGGTCGAGATCGTGGCCCACGACGTACCACCGCCCGGAGTAGCGGACCACTCCCCACGGCTGCAGCCGCCGCAGCGCGGGCTCTCCCCCGGGTCGCCGGTAGGCGAACTCGACGACCCGCCGTTCGCGCACGGCCTCCCAGAACACGTCGAAGGCGGGTTCGTCGGCGTTGAGGCGCGGCGCCACGAGGTCGAGCGCACCCACGTCGATGGGGACACCGGCCGCGGTGAGCTTGCGCACCGCCCCCGTGGTCGCCTCCGCGAGCCGCGCGTGCTCCCAGACCTTGCTCGCGAGGCCGATGACCTGCGCCTCGTCCGCGCTCAGCTCGATGTCGGGCAGCTGCAGCTCGTCGGACCGAACCCGGTAGCCGGGCTCGTCGTCGAAGTAGGCGTCGAGCTGGCCGACCTCGATGGGGACGCCGAGCGAGCGCAGGTCGTCCTTGTCGCGCTCGAACATCCGCTCGAAGGCCTCGTCGGAGGAGTCCGGGTAGAGGAGCGCCCGCACCCGGTCCTTGGCGATGTAGCGGCGCTGGATGAGCAGCATGATGAGCAGGTTGAGCAGCCGCTCGGTCTTCTCCGCCGCCATGCGCCTCCCCTCGGTCCGCGGGCCACCCTACTTCGCGGAGACGATGTCGATCACGAAGTAGAGGGTGCTGTCGGCGGGGATGCCCGGCTGCTTCTGGCCGCCGTAGCCGAGGTCAGGCGGGATCTGCAGCAGGACCCGGCTGCCGACCGGCACTCCCTCCAGCCCGTAGGTCCAGCCGTCGACCACGCTGGTCAGCTCGAACGGCACCGGCTTGGCCGAGAAGCTCTCGTCGAAGGGCTTCTTGCCGCCGTACACGGCGCCCAGGTAGTCGGCCGTGACCTTCATGTCCGTGGTCACCGGCTCGCCGTCGCCCTCGTCCAGCACGGCGCGCAGCAGCTCGCCGTCGGCCGCCGGCTTGGGGACGCCCGAGAAGTCGAGGCCGACCGGGTCGCCCTTCTCCTCCACGACGCTCGGCAGCTGCGAGGCCGGCACGTCCTTGGGCTTCGGCGGGGTGTACATCTCCATCAGGTCGAGGACGAGGACCACCGCGTCCTGGTTGCCGATGCCCAGCTGGGGGTTGCCGGTCTCGCCGAAGAACTCGTCGGCACGCGCCACGACGGCCACCCGGGAACCGATCGTGCGCCCCTCCAGCCCCTCGAGGAAGGGCTCGCCGAGCTGCTTCTCGTTCACCGTCAGCTGCTGCGGCTGCGTCTCGTAGGAGCTGTAGGCCTCCTCCTGGGTGAAGCCGTTGCCGAGCCAGATGTGGGCCAGGACCTGGTCCCCGCTCCCCACCTGCTCGCCGTCGCCCTCCTCGAGCACCTCGCTGGTGATCTTGCCGGCCTCGAGCCGGCCGTCCCACGTCACCTCGGGCTTCTCCCCGAACTCGCCCTCGATCTGGATCTCCTCCAGCGGGGCCGAGGCCCCAGACGACGAGTCGTCGGACTCCTCGCCGCACGCGACCAGGACGGCGCCGAGCAGCGGCACCAGGAGCAGCACGATCAGACGACGCAACACAGGGGGGATCCTCCGGGCTCGTGGATGGGCCGCGGACACCCTAGCCGGGGACCCTGAGAGTCCCCGGCACCGGCTCACATCCCGTCGATCAGTCGCTGCACCCGCTCGTCGTAGGCACGGAAGGGGTCCTTGCACAGGACCGTGCGCTGCGCCTGGTCGTTGAGCTTGAGGTGCACCCAGTCGACGGTGAAGTCGCGCCGCCGCTCCTGCGCCTTGCGGATGAACTCGCCGCGCAAGCGGGCCCGCGTCGTCTGGGGCGGGACGGACTTGGCCTGGAAGACGGTCAGGTCGTTGGTCACGCGGGCGACCGCTCCCCGCTTCTCCAGCAGGTAGTAGAGGCCGCGGTCGCGGTGGATGTCGTGGTAGGCGAGGTCCAGCTGGGCGATGCGCGGGTGGCCGAGCGGCAGCCCGTGCTTTGCGCGGTAGCGCTCGATCAGCTTCCACTTGATGACCCAGTCGATCTCGCGGTCGACCAGTCCGAGGTCGTCGGCCTCGATCGCCTTCAGGCCCCGTTCCCACAGGTCGAGGGTGCGCTCGATCACCGGCGTGGAGATCTGGCGGCGGTCGACGAAGTCACGGGCCTTGCCGAGGTACTCCTGCTGGATGTCGAGGGCGCTCGCCTCCCGCCCGTTGGCCAGACGCACCTTGCGCCGACCGGTCACGTCGTGGCTGATCTCGCGGATCGCGCGGATCGGGTTCTCGAGGGTGAGGTCGCGCATGACCACGCCCTCCTCGATCATCCGCAGCACGAGGTCGCAGCTCGCGACCTTGAGCAGCGTCGTGGTCTCACTCATGTTGGAGTCGCCGACGATGACGTGGAGCCGCCGGTAGCGCTCGGCGTCGGCGTGCGGCTCGTCGCGGGTGTTGATGATCGGCCGGCTCCGGGTGGTCGCGCTGCTGACCCCCTCCCAGATGTGCTCGGCACGCTGGCTGACCGCGTAGGAGGCGCCCCGCGGGGTCTGGGTGACCTTGCCCGCCCCTACGACGACCTGCCGCGTCACCAGGAACGGGATGAGCACGTCGGCGAGCCGCCCGAACTCCCCGGCCCGGCTCACCAGGTAGTTCTCGTGGCAGCCGTAGGAGTTGCCGGCGGAGTCGGTGTTGTTCTTGAACAAGTAGATCTCGCCAGCGATCCCCTCGTCGTGGAGCCGCTGCTCGGCGTCGAGCAGCAGTCCCTCGAGGACCCGCTCCCCCGCCTTGTCGTGCGCCACGAGCTCGGCGACGTCGTCGCACTCAGGGGTGGCGTACTCCGGGTGGCTGCCCACGTCGAGGTAGAGCCGCGCCCCGTTGCGGAGGAAGACGTTGCTGGAGCGACCCCAGCTCACGACCTTGCGGAACAGGTAGCGGGCGACCTCGTCGGGGCTCAGGCGGCGCTGACCGCGGAACGTGCACGTGACGCCGTACTCGTTCTCGATGCCGAAGATCCGCCGGTCCACCCCCTCAGCCTAGTGGCGCAGGCAACGCCCCCACCGGCAATCGACCGGTGTGGGGCCGTCAGCTCAGCGGGTCGCCCGGATCGGTCGGTGGCCCGTCGGGGTCGGGCGGCGCGATCGGCGGCTCGGCGTCGTCGCGGGGCGGCGCGACCGGTGCGTCGTCGCCGGACGGGCCCAGCGGGGGCGGCGCGACCGCCTCACCCGGCGCCGCACCAGCCGCCTCACCGCCAGTGTCGGGACTCGTCGGCGGCCGCTGCTCCTCGGGACCGCGGTCGGCGAGGAGGGAGCGGAGTCGGTCCGGTCGCAGCCGCGAGAACTTCCGCGGCTGGCTGCGGGTGCGGTCGAGCACCGCGACCTCCAGGTCGTCGACCGGCACCACCCGGTCGCCGGACTCGGAGTGGCCCAGCGCCGCGACGGCGGCGTGCAGGGCGTCGTCGAGCGAGGCACCGTCGCGGTAGTGGTCGGCGAGGTAGCCAGCCACCGTCTCGGCGTCGCCACCCATGACGGCGTAGCCGTGCTCGTCGGCGACCTGGCCGTCGTAGGTGAGCCGGTAGATCTGGTCGTCGGCGGGGCCCTCCCCCACCTCCGCGACGAAGATCTCTACCTCGTAGGGCTTCTCGCCCCCGCTGGAGAAGATCGTGCCGAGCGTCTGCGCGTAGGCGTTGGCCAGCCCCCGACCCGTGACGTCGCGCCGGTCGTAGGCGTAGCCGCGCATGTCGGCGAGGCGGACCCCGGCGATCCGCAGGTTCTCGAACTCGTTGTAGCGGCCCACCGCGGCGAAGGCGATGCGGTCGTAGATCTCCGAGACCTTGTGGAGCGCCTGGGAGGGGTTCTCGGAGGCGAACAGGACACCGTCGGCGTACTGCACCGCCACGACGGAGCGGCCCCGGCCGATGCCCTTCCGAGCGAAGTCGGCGCGGTCCTTCATCAGCTGCTCGGGCGAGACGTAGAAGGGCATGCTCATCGGGCGTCACCTCCCTGGGTCAGCGGCGGTGCCGCCGGACCGTCGGGCCGGGTCATCCGGCCGGCGATCATGCGGTCGGCGATCTCGGCCACCTCGTCGTCGGGCATCCGGCGACCGCCGTCGGCGGTGATCACGTGGACCACCGGGAAGATCCGACGGGTCAGGTCCGGCCCGCCGGTCGCGGAGTCGTCGTCGGCGGCGTCGTAGAGCGCCTGGACGACGACCGTGACCGCGTCGGTCTCGGAGAGGTCGTCGCGGTAGAGCTTCTTCAGCGAGCCGCGGGCGAACAGCGAGCCCGAGCCGACCGCGTGGAACGCGGTCTCCTCGTAGCGGCCGCCGGTCAGGTCGTAGCTGAAGATCCGGCCCTGCTCACCGGTCAGGTCGAAGCCGGCGAAGAGCGGGACGACCGCCAGCCCCTGCATGGCGAGGCCGAGGTTGGAGCGGATCAGCGCCGCGAGCCGGTTGGCCTTGCCGTCCATCGACAGCGTGGTGCCCTCGATCTTCTCGTAGTGCTCGAGCTCGGTCTGGAACAGGCGGACGAGCTCCACGGCGAGGCCGGCGGTCCCGGCGATGCCGACAGCGGAGAACTCGTCGGCCGGGAAGACCTTCTCGATGTCGCGCTGGGCGATGACGTTGCCCATGGTGGCGCGTCGGTCGCCCGCCATCACGACCCCGCCGGGGTAGGTGGCGGCGACGATCGTGGTGGCGTGGGGCGCCAGGTCACCGGCGTGGCCCTGGGGCACGGAGCGACGCGACGGGAGCAGGTCCGGGGCGGCGGTGGAGAGGAAGTCGGCGAACGAGGAGGTGCCCGGCTGCAGGTAGGCGGCCGGGAGGCGGGGGTCGAGGCTCATTCGCCGCCCTTCTGGATGAACGACTTCACGAAGTCCTCGGCGTTGGTCTCGAGCAGGTCGTCGATCTCGTCGAGGATCGCGTCGACGTCGTCGTCGAGTGCCTCCTTGCGCTCGCTGACGTCGGACTCGAGCTCCGGAGCCTCCTGGTTGTCCTTGGACTCCGCGGACTTCCGGGACGGGGTCTTTCGCTCCTGTGCCATGGGTCGACCTTATCCACTCCAGCCCATCAGCTGGTGAGAGCGGCGAACAAAGCCTCGGCGGTGTCGCAGCCGTCGATCAGGTCCCCGACACTGGCGCGGGTGCCGCGCAGGGGGTCGATGGTCGGAACCCGCTGGAGCGACTCGCGTCCCGGCAGGTCGAAGATGACCGAGTCCCACGACGCCGCGGCGACGTGCTCGGCGTACTTCTCCAGGCAGCGGCCGCGGAAGTAGGCGCGGGTGTCGTGGGGCGGGTCGTGCATCGCGCGCTCCACCGAGCCGCCGTCGAGCAGGCGCTCGATCCGCCCCATGTCCACCAGCTTGTGGTAGAGCCCCTTCTCGGGGCGCACGTCGGAGTACTGGACGTCGATGAGCTGCAGCTTGGCGTCCTCCCAGCCGAGGCCGTCGCGGTCGCGGTAGTGCTCCAGCAGGCGCAGCTTGGCCACCCAGTCAAGCTCGGTCGAGCACTCCATGGGGTCGCGCTCGAGCCGGTCGAGCACCGACTCCCAGCGCTCGAGGACGTCCAGGGTCTGCGGGTCGGCGTCGCTGCCCAGCCGGTCCTCGACGAACTTGCGGGCCAGGTCGAGGTACTCGAGCTGCAGCTGCACGGCGGTCAGCTTGCGGCCGTCGGTCAGCGTGACGTGGTGACGAAGTGTGGGGTCGTGGGAGACCGCCCGCAGGGCCGAGACCGAGCCCTCGACGGTGAGCTCCCGGTCGATGAACCCGTCCTCGATCATGGCCAGCACCAGCGCCGTGGTGCCGACCTTGAGGTAGGTCGAGATCTCGGCGAGGTTGGCGTCGCCGAGGATCACGTGGAGCCGCCGGTAGCGCTCGGGGTCGGCGTGCGGCTCGTCACGGGTGTTGATGATCGGCCGCTTGAGGGTCGTCTCGAGACCGACCTCCACCTCGAAGTAGTCGGCGCGCTGGCTGATCTGGAAGCCGTGCTCCCGGCCGTCCTGGCCGATGCCGACCCGACCGGCGCCGCACACGACCTGGCGGGAGACGAAGAACGGTGTCAGGTGTCGCACGATGTCGCCGAACGGGGTGCTCCGGCGCATCAGGTAGTTCTCGTGGGCGCCGTAGGACGCTCCCTTGTTGTCGGTGTTGTTCTTGTAGAGGTTGATCTGGTTCCCGCCAGGCAGCTGGGCGGCCCGGCGGGCGGCGTCGAGCATGACCAGCTCCCCCGCCTTGTCCCACCGCACCAGGTCGAGCGGGGTCGTGACCTCGGGGGTGGAGTACTCCGGGTGGGCGTGGTCGACGTAGAGCCGGGCGCCGTTGGTCAGGATGACGTTGGCGAGGCCGAGGTCCTCGTCGGTCAGCTGCGAGGGGTCCGCCACCTGACGGGACATGTCGAAGCCGCGGGCGTCGCGCAACGGCGACTCCTCCTCGAAGTCCCAGCGCGCCCGCCGGGCCTTGGCCGTGGCCGAGGCGTAGGCGTTGACCACCTGCGAGGAGGCCACCATCGGGTTGGCCAGGGGCTGGCCCTGCACCGAGATGCCGTACTCGACCTCGGTTCCCATCACGCGGCGGACGCTCATGCCACGAGCGTACGCGGGCGGCGGGAGCCCTGTCCCCGCCCCGCCCATGCCATCCGGCCCCCACGCAGGGGCGGGCCGGTGTGGGTACGCCGGCCGGCTCGCCCGTGCTTGAATGGCGCGCCGCCAGCCCCTCCAGGAGGTCTCCATGTCCGACCGACCGTCGCCCCGCCGCGTCGCCGGCCGGCTGCTGCGGCGTCTCGGGCTCGAGCGGTCGAGGCCACAGCCCGACTACCGCTACGTCTTCATCGTCACCTACGGGCGCTCGGGGTCGACGCTGCTCCAGGGCGTGCTCAACTCCCTGCCCGGCTACCTCGTGCGGGGCGAGAACCGGCAGGCGATGCGCCACCTGTGGGAGTTCCACCGCACCGCCGTCCGGGAGCGCGACCGGCAGCGGACCGGCCGCGAGCGTCGGGGGCTGCCGCCTGGCGGTCACCCGCCGACCGACGCCTACTACGGCATCGACGAGTTCCCGGTGCGGCGCAGCCTCGCCGGGATCCGGGCGCTGGCTCTCGACACCCTGTTGCGACCCGAGCCCGGCACTCGCGTCACCGGCTTCAAGGAGATCCGCTGGGACGACGAGGACGTCGCGGCGTACGTGACGTGGCTGCGCAAGGTCTTCCCGGGCGCCCGCTTCGTCGTCAACACCCGCTCCCTCGACGACGTCGCGCAGAGCCGGTGGTGGGCCGACGACCCGGGAGCGCGGGAGCGGCTCGAGGCCGTCGAGGCACGGCTGCTGGAGCTGCGGGAGTCCCTGGGCGAGGCCGCCTTCCACGTCCGGTACGACGACTACGTGGCGGACCCCGCCGCCCTGCGTCCGCTGATGGACTGGCTGGGCGAGGCCTACGACGAGGAGCGGCTCCGCGAGGTCCTGGCCACGCGGCACTCCTACTGACTCAACGCCGGCTGGCCCACCAGGCCAGGAGCAGCAGGAGCCCGATGACGGCGGCGGCGATGGCGAGCTGGACGAGTGGCACGTCAGCCGCTCCGGCGCGTCTGGACGGCGTGAGCGACGTTGATCCCGACCAGCCCGGCCCAGCCGACGACCATGGCCAGCAGGCCGGTCGCCTCGCCCTCGGGGACCGCCAGGCTGATCGCGGTCACGGGGATGCCGAAGGCGCCGGTGACGATGCCCAGGGCGAGCTGCCGCGAGCCCGCGGAGCCGTGGGTCGGCGCCTCCGCCGGGCGTGAGGAGACCTGCTGGGCCACGCGGGTCGCGACGACCGCCTCCACCCGGTCCGCGAAGGAGTCGACGAGCGCGGCGTCGTAGGCCGGTCCGAGCTCGGCACGCGTCTCCAGCACCGCCTCGAGCTCGGTGCGCTCGAGCTCCGACTCCCCGGCCACGACGGCCTCAGAGGTACTGGCCGGTGCTGGCGACGGTGTCGATGGAGCGGCCCGGCTGCGTGCCCTGCTTGCCGGTGATCAGCGTGCGGATGAACACGATCCGCTCGCCCTTCTTGCCGGCGATCTGCGCCCAGTCGTCGGGGTTGGTGGTGTTGGGCAGGTCCTCGTTCTCCTTGAACTCGTCGAGGCATGCCTGGGTCAGGTGGTTGACCGAGATGCCCCGCCGGCCGTGCTCGAGGAAGTCCTTGATGGCCATCTTCTTGGCGCGGTCGACGATGTTCTGGATCATCGCGCCGGAGTTGAAGTCCTTGAAGTAGAGGATCTCCTTGTCGCCGTTGGCGTAGGTGACCTCGAGGAACTGGTTCTCCTCCGACTCCGCGTAGATCCGCTCCACGGTGCGCTGGATCATCGCGCCCGAGGTGGCCACCGGATCGCCGCCGAACTCGGACAGGTCGTCGGCGTCCAGCGGCAGGTCGGGGACGAGGTACTTGGAGAAGATGTCGCGCGCGGACTCGGCGTCGGGCCGCTCGATCTTGATCTTCACGTCGAGGCGTCCCGGGCGCAGGATCGCAGGGTCGATCATGTCGGGCCGGTTGGAGGCGCCGATGACCAGCACGTTCTCCAGCGCCTCGACGCCGTCGATCTCGCTGAGCAGCTGCGGGACGATGGTGTTCTCGACGTCGGAGGACACCCCGGAGCCGCGGGTGCGGAACAGGGAGTCCATCTCGTCGAAGAACACGATGACGGGGGTGCCGTGGCTGGCCTTCTCGCGGGCCCGCTGGAAGACCAGCCGGATGTGGCGCTCGGTCTCACCGACGTACTTGTTGAGCAGCTCGGGGCCCTTGATGTTGAGGAAGTAGGACTTGCCGGCCTCGCCGCCGTTGGCCCCGGTCTTGGCCGCGACCTGCTTGGCCAGCGAGTTGGCGACCGCCTTGGCGATCAGGGTCTTGCCGCACCCCGGCGGGCCGTAGAGCAGCACACCCTTGGGGGCCTTGAGCTGGTGCTCGAGGAACAGCTCGGGATGGAGGTAGGGCAGCTCGACGGCGTCGCGGATCTGGTCGATCTGACCCATGAGCCCGCCGATCGAGCCGTACTCGATGTCGGGGACCTCCTCGAGGACCAGCTCCTCGACCTCCGACTTGGGCACCCGCTCATAGGCGTACGCCGCCCGGCCGTCGAGCAGCAAGGAGTCGCCGGCGCGCAGGGTGATGTCGCGCAGCGGCTCGGCCAGGCGCACCACCCGCTCCTCGTCGGCGTTGGCGATCACCAGGGCACGGTCGCCGTCGGCGAGCAGCTCCTTGAACATCACGACCTCGCCGACCTCCTCGAAGTCGAGCGCGGCCACGACGTTGAGGGCCTCGTTGAGCATGACCTCCTGGCCCCGCACCAGCTCGTCGAGCTCGACGTTGGGGCTGGCTGTCACCCGGAGCTTGCGACCGCCGGTGAACACGTCGACGGTGTCGTCGTCGTTGCGGGTGAGGAAGGTGCCGAACCCGGCAGGCGGCTGGGCGAGCCGGTCGACCTCCTCCTTGAGCTTGGTGATCTGGTCACGGGCCTCGCGCAACGTCTGGGCGAGGCGCTCGTTCTGCGCGGTGACCGCGGCCAGGGACCGCTGGGTGTCGGCGAGCCTCAGCTCGAGCCCGCGGGAGTGGCCCGGGGCGTCTCCGAGGCGGCGGCGGAGGTCGGTGACCTCGGCCTCCAGGAAGCGCACCTGGTTGGCCAGCTCCTCGGGCGTACGACCGCCGGGGCTGGGAACTCCTTCGGTGGACGACATCGACGTCACCTCCCGCAGATGACACTACCCGCGGCCGTGCAGCAGGGAAGGCGGGACACCAGCACAGGTGGTCACAAATTCGGAACGGCCTGTCCTCAGTCCTCCGACGCCTCCGTCGGGTCCGGCGGGGGCACGTCGGCCGGGCGGGGACCGGTGTAGTCGGGACCGTAGGCGCCCGGCGCCGGACGCCTCTTCCGGGCCGGTGGGCGCTCGCCGGGAGCCATGCGTCGCGCGGTCACCAGGAAGGCGGTGTGACCCTGCATCTTGTGCCCGGGACGCACCGCGAGGCCCTCCACGTGCCAGTCGCGGACGAGCGACTCCCAGACCGCAGGCTCCGTGAAGGTGCCGTGGGCCCGCAGGGTCTCGACGAGACGCGAGAGCTGGGTCGTGGTGGCGACGTAGCCGCAGATGATGCCGCCCGGTCGGAGGGCGTCGGCCGCCGCCTCGACGCACTCCCACGGCGCGAGCATGTCGAGGATCACGCGGTCGACCCGCTCCCCCGAGGCGGGCAGCTCCTCGGCGAGGTCGCCCAGGGTGAGCTGCCACGCAGGGTGGTCGCCGGAGAAGAACTGCCGCACGTTGGCCCGGGCGACGTCGGCGAACTCCTCGCGCCGCTCGTAGGAGAGGACTCGACCGTGGGGACCGACGGCGCGCAGCAGCGAGCAGGTCAGGGCCCCCGAGCCGACACCCGCCTCGACGACGTCCGCCCCGGGGAAGATGTCGGCCATGGCGACGATCTGGGCGGCGTCCTTGGGGTAGACGACCGCGGCCCCACGCGGCATCGACACCACGAACTCCGAGAGCAGGGGCCGGAAGACGAGGTACTGACCGCCGGCCGACGAGGTCACGGCGAACCCCTCCTCGCGCCCGATCAGGGCGTCGTGCTCGAGGTGGCCCTTGTTCGAGAAGAAGCGCCTGCCTGCCTCGAGGCAGATGTTGTGGCGTCGGCCCTTCGCGTCGGTGAGCCTGACCCACTCCCCCTCGCGCAGCGGCCCGCGGTGGACCCCCGACCAGGCCTCGGCGGGGACGTCGGGTGCCGGGCCCGTGGCCGTCTCGTCAGCCACGGGCGCCCGCCTCGCGGAAGGCGCGGTCGACGTCGGCGGTCACGAGGACGCCGTAGATGCGGCCGTCGTCCTCCTCGAGGAGGTACTCGTCGGCCCGGGTCTGCGTCAGCGCGCGGACCAGCTCCTCGCCGTGGAGGGTCACGGGCAGCCGCAACCCCTCGTCGAGGGTGCGGCTGACGGTGGAGACCGAGACCCAGGGACGCCGCTCCTCCGGCGTCGCCACGAGGGCGGTCTCGCTGACCAGGCCCACGGGCCGTCCTGAGGACGTGACCGTCACGATGCTGCCGGCCTGCGCCTGCTGCGCCCGGCGTACGGCCTCGGCGAGCGGCAGGTCGTCGGGCACGGCGATCGTGCGGCGGGCCAGGTCACGGGCGACCAGGGCGGGCAACCGGCGACGCAGGCGCGTGGAGGTCAGGGCGGCGCTGGCACCGGTCCACAGGAACAGCGCGATCACGAACACCAGCACCAGGTCGATGACGTCCGGCTCGAAGCCGAGCAGCGGCATCGCCAGCGGCCAGCACAGGACGAGGAGCGCCACGACGCGACCGCCCCACCCCGCGGCGAGCGTGCCGCGGTGGGGGTCCCCGGTGAGCTTCCAGACGCCCGCCTTGAGCACGCGACCGCCGTCCAGCGGCAGCCCGGGCACGAGGTTGAGCACGCCCACGAGCAGGTTGGCCACCACGAGACCGCCCGTGGCCAGCTTGAGCAGCCCGTCGGGGACGACGAACCACAGGGCCAGGGCTCCCGCGCCGACGCCGATGGAGGTCAACGGCCCCACCACGGCGATCATGAACTCCTCGCGGGGGCGGCGGGCCTCTCCCTCGATGGCGGTCATGCCGCCCAGGAAGTGGAGCGTGATGGAGCTGACGGGGAACCCGTAGTGACGCGCCATGACGGCGTGCGAGGCCTCGTGCATCAGCACCGAGAGATAGAGGAGCACGGCGAACGCCAGCCCGGCGACGTACTTCCAGACCCCGAGTCCCGGCACCTCGCGCTCGACGCCCGGCGCGATGAGGACCGCGATCAGTGCGGCGACCAGGAACCAGGAGGAGGTGACCAGCACGTCGCTGCCCGCGATCGTGCCGATCCGCAGCGTGCCCGGCGGACGCTCGGGCGCCGGGCCCGAACGGTGACCGGGACGCGGGCCGGGGCTGTCGTTCACACCATCGAGGCTATCCGACCCCTGCGCGTCGCCCGGCACCGCTGTCGGCGCCCTCACCTAGGCTGAGGACATGCCCGTGAAGGACTCTCCCGCGACCCCGTTGTCGACGCCCGTCGACGGCGTGGACGTGCTCGGTGCGCTCTCACCGAGCCGGGCCGGCGACTTCATGACCTGTCCGCTGCTCTACCGCTACCGCACCCTCGACCGGCTGCCGGAGCCGTCGAGCCCGCTGGCGGTCCGGGGGACGCTCGTCCACAAGGTCCTCGAGGACCTCTTCGACCTCCCGGCGGGGCAGCGCACCCCAGAGCGGGCGGCCGACATGCTCGCGCCGGCCTGGGAGCAGCTGCTCGCGGCCGAGCCCGAGCTCGCCGAGATGTTCCCCGAGGGCGGTGACGACGTCGTCGACTGGCTGGCCGGCTCCCGCAGCGTGCTCGAGCGCTACTTCTCCCTGGAGGACCCGCGCCGCCTCGAGCCCGCCGAGCGCGAGCTCTACGTCGAGGCGCTCCTCGACTCCCGGCTCCTGCTCCGGGGCTTCGTCGACCGTCTCGACATCGCCCCCGACGGCCGGATGCGCGTCGTCGACTACAAGTCGGGGCGAGCCCCCGCTCCGGGCTGGGAGGCGAAGGCGCTCTTCCAGATGAAGTTCTACGCCCTCGCGCTCTGGCGCACGCAGGGCGTCGTGCCGACGGTGCTGCAGCTGGTCTACCTCGGCAGCGGGGAGCTGGTGCGCTACGAGCCCGACGAGCAGGACCTGCTGGCCACCGAGCGCAAGGTCGAGGCCATCTGGGCTGCGATCCAGCGCGCCACCGAGACCGGCGACTGGCGGCCGCGGCGGTCGAAGCTGTGTGACTGGTGCTCCTTCCAGTCGCTGTGCCCCGAGTTCGGGGGTACGCCGCCTCCGCTGCCGTCCGCGGCGCCCGCGGACCCGGGCGAGCTGACCGCCGACGACGTGGACTGAGCGACTCCTCAGAGCCGTGCGAGGTCGGCCACGGTGACGTCGGCCAGCGTCGTGCGGAAGGTCCGGCGCGGCCCGTCGAGCACCGGAACGTGGTTCGGGACCACGAGCACCCGGCAGCCGGCGGTCTCCGCCGACCTGGCCCCCGTGTTGGAGTCCTCGATCGCGACACAGCTGTCCGGCTCGACGCCGAGCGCCCTCGCGGCTCGCAGGTAGGGCTCGGGGTGCGGCTTGCCGTGGGAGACCGCGTCGCCGGTCACCACCTCGGCGAAGGTCGCCTCGGGCAGCGCTGCCAGGACAGGGTCCACGAAGCGGCGGTACGACATGGTGACGAGCGCGCACGGGACTCCGGCCGCCGCCAGCCGCGAGAGGAGCTCCCGCGCGCCGGGCCGCCACGGGACCGCCTTCTCGACCCGCTGCACGACGCCGTCGAGCAACCGCTCCACGATCTCCGCGGGTTCGAGGTCGATGCCCATGTGCTCGCGGATGTAGCGGCCCGAGTCGAGCAGGTCGTTGCCCACGAGCTCGAGGGCGTGCTCCCGCGACCACGTCCCGCCGTGGTGCTCGGCGAGCTCGAACTCCGCCTCGATCCAGTAGGGCTCGGTGTCGACGAGTGTGCCGTCCATGTCCCACAACACGGCGGCAGGCACGGACGCACCGGGCCTGAGGGTTCCGGGCACGGTCAGTCCTCCGGGTCGTAGCCGAGGTTGGGCGAGAGCCAGCGCTCCGCCTCGCGGAGGCTCCAGCCCTTGCGCTCGGCGTAGTCGGCGACCTGGTCGCGCCCGAGACGGCCGACCACGAAGTACTGCGAGTCCGGGTGGGAGAAGTACCAGCCCGAGACCGAGGCGCCTGGCGACATCGCCATCGACTCGGTCAGCCGCATGCCAGTCGTGGCCTCGACGTCGAGGAGCTCCCACAACCGCAGCTTCTCGGTGTGGTCGGGGCAGGCCGGGTAACCGGGTGCGGGTCGGATGCCGCGGTAGCGCTCGCGGATCAGCGCCGCGTTGTCGAGCCGCTCGTCGGGGGCGTAGCCCCACAGCTCGGTCCGGATGCGCTCGTGCATCCGCTCGGCGAACGCCTCGGCCAGCCGGTCGGCGAGCGCCTCGAGCAGGATGGCGTCGTAGTCGTCGAGGGCTTCCTTGAACTCGGCGATCTTCTCGGCAGTGCCGTGTCCCGAGGTGACGGCGAAGGCGCCGACGTAGTCACGGATCCCGGTGTGGAGCGGGGCCACGTAGTCGCTCAGGGACCGGTTGGGGACCCCCTCGCGGTGGCGACCCTGCTGCCGGAGCATGTGCAGCACCAGGCGGCGCTCGGTCCGCTCCTCGTCGCGGAAGACATGGACGTCGTCACCGACACTGTTGGCCGGGAACAGCCCGACGACTCCATGGCCGGTGAGCCAGCCCTCGGCCGCCACCCGGTCCAGCATCGTCTGGGCGTCGTCGTGGAGCTTGCGGGCCTCCGGCCCGGTGTGCGGGTTGTTGAGGATGTCGGGGTAGGCCCCCTTCATCTCCCACGCCTGGAAGAAGGGTGTCCAGTCGATGTAGTCCCGCAGCTCGCTCAGGTCGTAGTCACGGAAGACCCGGACCCCGTCGGGGTGCTCGTCCAGCAACCGCGGCCGCGCGGGCTCGTAGCCCTCCCACGCGATCGGCGTCGCCGCCTCCCGGGCCTCCGCGAGGGAGACCATCGGCCGGTCGTTCCTCGCCGCGTGCCGGGCCCGCAGCGCGTCGTAGTCAGCCTGGACGTCGGCCAGCAGCTTGCGACGAGGCTCATCGCCGAGCAGCGCGGCGACGGTGGGCACCGAGCGCGACGCATCCTTGACCCAGACCACCGGGCCGTCGTACCGCCCGTCGACCTTGACCGCCGTGTGCGCACGCGACGTGGTCGCCCCGCCGACGAGCAGCGGCACCTCGAAGCCCTGCCGCTGCATCTCGCTCGCCACGTTGACCATCTCGTCCAGCGAGGGGGTGATCAGGCCGGACAGCCCGATGATGTCCGCGCCGACCTCCCGGGCCGTCTCCAGGATCCTGGTGGCCGGCACCATCACCCCGAGGTCGACGACCTCGTAGTTGTTGCACTGCAGCACGACGCCGACGATGTTCTTGCCGATGTCGTGCACGTCGCCCTTGACGGTGGCCATGACGACGGTCCCGTTGGTGTCGCGCTGGGTGGCGAGCTCGGGGTCGCGGGCCTTCTCCTCCTCGATGAAGGGGATCAGGTAGGCCACGGCCTTCTTCATGACCCGGGCGCTCTTGACCACCTGCGGAAGGAACATCTTGCCGGCACCGAACAGGTCGCCGACGACGTTCATGCCGTCCATGAGCGGACCCTCGATGACCTCGATGGTGCGCCCCTCCCGATCGACGATCTCGGCGCGCAGCTGCTCGGTGTCGCTCTCGATGTGGGCGTCGATCCCCTTGACCAGCGAGTGGGTGATCCGCTCGGCCACCGGGAGCGATCGCCACTCCTCCTCGGCGACGTCGTCCTCCCCGCTCACCGTGTTGTAGCGCTCGGCGATCTCGAGCAACCGCTCGCCGGCGTCGGGACGCCGGTTGAGCACGACGTCCTCGATCCGCTCGCGGAGCTCCGCGTCGACCTGGTCGTAGACCACCAGGGCGCCGGCGTTGACGATGCCCATGTCGAGCCCCGCCTCGATCGCGTGGAACAGGAAGACGGCGTGGATCGCCTCGCGGACCGGGTTGTTGCCGCGGAACGAAAAGCTCACGTTGGAGATCCCGCCGGACACCTTGGCCCCGGGGAGGTTCTGCTTGATCCAGCGCGTCGCCTCGATGAAGTCCCGACCGTACGCCGCGTGCTCCTCGATCCCGGTGGCGACCGCGAAGACGTTGGGGTCGAAGATGATGTCCTCGGGCGGGAAGCCCACCTGCTCGACGAGGATCCGGTAGGCGCGCGCGCAGATCTCCTGGCGGCGCTGCAGGTTGTCGGCCTGCCCGTCCTCGTCGAAGGCCATCACGACCGCGGCGGCACCGTAGCGCCGGCACCGGCGCGCCTGCTCGACGAAGGCCGCCTCGCCCTCCTTGAGGGAGATCGAGTTGACGATCGGCTTGCCCTGCACGCACTTGAGGCCCGCCTCGATGACCTCCCACTTGGAGGAGTCCACCATCACCGGCACGCGGCAGATGTCGGGCTCGCTGGCGACGAGCTTGAGGAACCGCTCCATCGCCGCGACACCGTCGATCATCCCCTCGTCCATGTTGACGTCGATGAGCTGCGCGCCGTTGTCGACCTGCTGCACGGCGACCGACAGGGCCGTGTCGTAGTCACCGTCCTTGATGAGCTTGCGGAAGCGGGCCGAGCCGGTGATGTTGGTGCGCTCCCCGACGTTGACGAAGAGGCTGCTCCCGTCGATGGCGAACGGCTCGAGGCCCGAGAGCCGGAGGGCGGGCTCGGGCTCGGCCGGCGTCCGCGGGTCGGCGCCCTTCGCCGCTGTCGCGATCGCCGCTATGTGGTCGGGGGTGGTGCCGCAGCAGCCCCCCACCAGGTTGACCAACCCGGACGTGGCGAACTCGCCGAGCACGGCAGCCATCTGGTCCGGGGTCTCGTCGTACTCGCCGAACTCGTTGGGGAGGCCGGCGTTGGGGTGTGCCGAGACGAAGCAGTCGGCGATCCGGGCGAGCTCCGCGACGTAGGGCCGCAGGTCGGCAGCCCCGAGCGCGCAGTTGAGTCCCACCACGAGGGGCTGCACGTGGCGGACGCTGTTCCAGAACGCCTCGGTGGTCTGGCCCGACAGCGTGCGGCCGCTCGCGTCGGTGATGGTCCCCGACAGCCACACGGGCCACCGGCGCCCCTGCTCCTCGAACAGGCTCTCGAGGGCGAAGACCGCAGCCTTGGCGTTGAGGGTGTCGAAGATCGTCTCGACGAGGAGGAGGTCGGCCCCGCCGTCGACGAGCCCCCGGGCCGCCTCCACGTACGTCGCGACCAGGTCGTCGAAGGAGACGTTGCGTGCTCCCGGGTCGTTGACGTCGGGGCTGATCGACGCCGTGCGGTTGGTCGGGCCGAGGGACCCGGCCACGAACCGCGGCTCGGCGGACGCGTCGAGCTCGTCGACCGCCTCCCGGGCGAGGACGGCCGCCGCGCGGTTGAGCTCGTAGCAGTGGTCCTCCAGGCCGTAGTCGGCCTGGGAGATGCTCGACGCCGTGAAGGTGTTGGTGCACACCAGGTCCGCCCCGGCCGCGAGGTAGGTGCGGTGGATGTCGCGCACGATCCCGGGCTGGGTCAACGAGAGCACGTCGGCGTTGCCGCGGAGGTCGCGCCCGTGGTCAGCGAAGAGCTCTCCCCGGTAGTCCGACTCCTCGAGCCGGTGGCCCTGGATCAGGGTCCCCATGGCGCCGTCGATCACGAGGATCCGCTCCCGGAGGACCCGGGTGAGGGCCTCGGTCGCGTCGGGGCGATGCTGCGGAGCGGGCACCGGTCTCCTCTCGGGTGCGGGCGTCGTCCCAGCCTAGGCGTGGCGTCCGGTGACCGGACACGGCTCCCGGATGGTGACACCGGTCGCCAGCGTGGCACCCGCTCCGCCGGGTCGTGAAATCGCCGCTCGCGGACCGCGGACCGGCGGTTCGTCGCAGCCAGCGAGACCCCCGGCGAACCCGTAGGGTGGCCGGGTGATCGAGATCGAGGAGACGCCCGAGCTGGTCGACCCCGTGGTCATCGCGGCGTTCGAGGGCTGGAACGACGCGGCCGAGTCGGCGAGCTCGGTGGTCGACCACCTGCTGCGCGTCTGGGACGCCCGCGTCGTGGGCGCGATCGATCCGGAGGAGTTCTACGACTTCCAGGTCAACCGGCCGACCGTGGGCACCGACGAGAAGGGCCACCGTCGACTGACCTGGCCGACGACCCAGATCGCGGTGGCCTCTCCCCCGGACCTCGAGCGCGACATCATCCTGGTCCGCGGCATCGAGCCCAACATGCGGTGGCGGCAGTTCTGCGCGGAGGTGCTGGCGGCGTGCGACGACCTGGGGGGTCTGATGGTCGTGACGCTGGGCGCCCTCCTCGCCGACACGCCCCACACCCGACCGATCCCCGTCACGGGCACGGCCACCGAGCCGGACCTCGTCGACCGTCTCAAGCTGGAGCAGTCGACCTACGAGGGCCCGACCGGGATCGTGGGCGTGGTCCAGGACGCCTGCGTCCGTCTCGACATCCCCGCGGTCTCCTACTGGGCGGCCGTCCCGCACTACGTCGCCCAGCCACCCTGCCCCAAGGCGACGCTCGCGCTGCTCGGGCAGCTCGAGGACCTGCTGCAGACCAGCATCCCGCTCGGCGACCTCCCGGAGGAGGCGCGGGCCTGGGAGCGGGGCGTCGACGAGCTCGCCGAGGAGGACGAGGACGTCGCCGACTACGTCCGAGCCCTCGAGGAGACGCGCGACACGACGGACCTGCCCGAGGCATCGGGTGAGGCGATCGCCCGCGAGTTCGAGCGCTACCTCAAGCGCAACCGCAACGAGGATGGCTGAGCAGCCGGGCGCGAGGCACGAGCGCGCGGCGTGGGCGAAGCCAGATCGAGCGAGCCCCGCGACCGAGCCTGCGAGGTCGCGACCGGCGCGTCGAGACCACGCTGAGCAGCAGGGCGCGAGGCACGAGCGCCGACTCGGGCGGGGGTAGTCAGAGCGCGAGCCCGAGAGCGGCGTCGAGCAGCTGGTGCACCGTGGCCGCCGCGTGCGGGTCGCTGGTGTCGGCCGGACCGTCGTGCCCGAGCGTGGCGTCCACCCAGGCCTGCACGGCCGCGACGGCCCTCGGCGCGTCGAGGTCGTCGGCGAGCGCGTCGAGCACGGCTGGGACCACGGGGGCGGCTGGTGCACCGGCACCGAGCGACAGCGCACCGCGCCACTCGGCGAGGGTGTCGACCGCACCGAGCAGCTCGTCGTCGGTCCACTCCCAGTCCGCCCGGTAGTGGTGGCGCAGCAGGGCCAACCGGATCGCCATCGGGTCGACGTCGCTGTTGCGCAGCGCACTGACGAAGACCAGGTTGCCGCGGGACTTCGACATCTTCTCGCCGTCGAAGCCCACCATCCCCGCGTGGGCGTAGGTGCGGGCGAAGGGTTGGCCGGGCACGGCGACCTGGGCCTCGGCGGCGCACATCTCGTGGTGGGGGAAGACCAGGTCGCTGCCGCCGGCCTGCACGTCGAAGGCGGTACCGAGGTGCTCCAGCGCGATCGCCGTGCACTCCACGTGCCACCCGGGCCGGCCCCGGCCGTACGGCGAGTCCCAGGCCGGCTCGCCGGGGCGCTCAGCCCGCCACAGCACGCAGTCGAGCGGGTCCTTCTTGCCCGGCCGGTCGGGGTCGCCGCCCCGGTCACCCACGACGGCCAGCATCTGGTCGCGGGTCCATCCGGACAGCTCCCCGAAGGCCGGGTCCGCCGTCACGGAGAAGTAGAGGTCGTCGTCGACCCGGTAGACCGACCCGGTCTCCTCCAGCCGACGCACCAGCTCGATGACCAGCGGGATCGACTCGACCGCGCCGAGGTAGACCTCGGGCGGGAGCACCCGCAGGGCGGCCATGTCCTGGCCGAACAGCTCCGTCTCCCGCTGGGCGAGCTCCTGCCAGTCGACGCCGACCTCGGTCGCCCGTTCGAGCAACGGGTCGTCGACGTCCGTGACGTTCTGCACGTAGGTGACGGCGTGGCCGGCGTTGCGCCAGGCACGGTTGAGCAGGTCGAAGCCGACGTACGTCGCGGCGTGACCCAGGTGGGTGGCGTCGTACGGCGTGATGCCGCAGACGTAGAGGCGGGCCGGTCCTGATTCCGGGGTGACCTCGCGGCGCTCCCCCGTCGCGGTGTCGTGGAGCCGCACCTCGGGTCCGGACACCTCGAGGCGGGGGATGGCGACGGGGGTCCACGCACGCATGCGGGAAGCGTATCCGGGCGCTGTCAGAACGGGGGCCACGGGATCGCGGGCCAGTCCCCACCCGGCTGGGGGAAGCAGCGCTCGCCGCTCAGCTCCGCGCACCGGCGACGGAGCTGGTCCACCTCGCGCTCGGACAGCAGCCCTGCGAGCCGGTCGGCGAGGTCACCGTCGAGGGCGGCCTGCAGGCGCTCCAGGCCGGTCACCTCGTCCTCGTCCAGCGGCTCCCCCGCCCAGCCCCACAGCACCGTCCGCAGCTTGGGGTCGACGTGGAAGGTGACGCCGTGGTCGACGCCGTACCGGTGGCCGTCCACCATCTCCAGGACGTGGCCCCCCTTGCGGTCGGCGTTGTTGACCACCACGTCGAAGACCGCCATCCGCCGCAAGGGCACGCTGTCCTCGTGGACCAGCGCGATCGGCTGGTCGTGCTGGTCGAGGCCGTCGAACACGTGCCGGAAGCCGGGCGGGATCGCGCCCTCCGGCACCAGGGTGACCGCGGCCTGGGTCGCGTCGGGCTCCTGCCACACCTGGACCATCCCGGGGCCGTGGGGACCCTCCCGGATGACCGTGTGGGGGACGACCCGCCAGCCGATGGCCTCGGAGACGAGGTAGGCCGCCACCTCGCGACGGGCCAGGGAGCCGTCGGGGAAGTCCCAGAGCGGCCGCTCCCCCGCCACCGGCTTGTAGACGACCCGGGTGCCGCCGATCTCGCCCACGAACGTCGCGTTGGAGGCGGGCATGATCCGCCCGTGGAGCGTGAGGTCGCCGTCGAGGGGCGTCACGGGTCGCGGCGCTTGAAGCCGTTCGCCCGGACGCAGAGGTGGCCCTGGGGGTCCATCGGCTCGCCGCAGAACGGACAGCTGGGCCGTCCGGCCTCCACGACCTGCCCGGCCCGCTTGACGAACGACCGCGCCGCGGCCGCCGGCAACCGGACCAGCAGCAGCTCCTCCGGCTCGGGCTCCTCGAAGTCCTCGTCGACCTGGTCGGGCGAGACCACCGCCGCCTCGCTGTAAGGGAAGACCTCGATGACGACCCGCTCGTCGGCGGGATCCCAGGAGAGGGTCATCGTCCCGGCGCGGAACTCCTCCTCGATCGGCTGGTCGAGCGGCTCGCTGTCGTCGAGGTCGAGGGGCGCGACCGCCGGCACGACGCCTTGCGTGTCAGCCTGCATCAGCTCGTCGAGCAGCTGGTCCATGCGCTCCGCGAGCGCGACGACCTGCTGCTTCTCGAGAGCCACGCTCACCAGCCGGTTGCCCGCCCGTGCCTGGAGGAAGAAGGTGCGCTCGCCGGGCTCACCGACGGTGCCGGCGATGAACCGCTCGGGGGGGTCGAAGCTGTGAACGATGGGCACGGCCCCACCCTAGTGACCGCTGCCAGTGGCGGGCCCGGCGCCGCCGCCCACCACACCGGTCCGGGGCGCGCGCCGACGGCCCTTCGGAGCCAGCCAGGCCAGGTCGCCCTCGTGGGTGTTCGACTGGACGACGACGGCACCGTCGCCGGTGTAGTGCACCACCGACACCGAGCCCGGATCGACATGGATCCGCTGGAACAGGTCGAGGTGCAGCCCGAGCGCGTCGGCGAGCACGGCCTTGACGATGTCACCGTGCGTCACGGCCGCCCAGACCGCCCGTGGGCCGGCGTCGGCCTCCACCCGGCTGTCGTGGCGGCGTACGGCGGCGACCGCCCGGGCCGACATCGCGGCGAGCGACTCCCCACCCGGGAAGGTCACGGACGCGGGCTGCCGCTGGACGGCCTTCCACAGCTTTTCGCGGGCGAGGTCCTTGAGCGGCCGACCCTGCCAGTCGCCGTAGTCGCACTCGACCAGGCCACGCTCCGTGGTGACCCGCAAGGCCCGGGGCTGCGCCGCCCGGATCGCGGCCGCGGTCTCCCGGCAGCGATCCAGCGGGCTGGTGACCAGTCCGGTCAGGGGAACCGCGGCCAGCCGGCGGGCGACACGCTCGGCCTGCTCGCGCCCGGTCTCGTCGAGGGAGACCCCGGGCAGCCGTCCGGTGAGGACTCCCTGCGCGTTGGCGGTGGAGCGCGCATGCCGGACCAGCAGCAGGGTTGCCATGCCGGGGACTGTACTGGCGTTAGCCTCGGAGGGTGATCGTCGACGCCGCCCTCTACCGCGGGGGCGAGCGCGTCCCGGTGGAGGGCTCGGTCGACGACCTACGTGCGATCCGGCGTCAGCTGCACGGCGACGGTGACTTCATGTGGGTCGGGCTCCACGAACCGGGACAGGCGGAGCTCGACCAGCTGGCCGAGGTGTTCGGGCTCCACGAGCTCGCGATCGAGGACGCCGTCAAGGCCCACCAGCGCCCCAAGCTCGAGCTCTACGACGACACGCTCTTCATGATCCTCAAGACCCTGTGGTACGTCGACGAGCGCGACGCCGTCGAGACCGGGGAGATCAGCATCTTCCAGGGTCACGACTTCGTGGTCACCGTCCGGCACGGCGAGGGCGCCGGGCTCCGCGAGGCCCGCGCCCAGCTGGAGGACCAGCACGCGCTGCTGGCCCACGGGCCCTCGGCCGTCCTGCACGCGGTGTGCGACGCCGTCGTCGACGGCTACGAGCGGGTGGCCGCCGAGCTCGAGATCGACGTCGACGAGGTCGAGCTGTCCGTGTTCTCCCAGGAGCTCACCCGCGACTCGGCCCGGATCTACGTGCTCAAGCGGGAGCTCGCCGAGGTCCGCCGGGCGGTGCAGCCACTGCGCGAGCCCATGCGCCGGTTCCTCAGCGGTCAGGTCGAGCTCGTCCCCGAGGAGACGCAAGTCTACTTCCGCGACGTCGCCGACCACCTCACCCGCGTCTCCGAGACGACCGAGACCCTCGACGGGCTGCTGTCCACGGCGTTCGAGGCCCACCTGGCGCAGATCTCCGTCCGCCAGAACGAGGACCTGCGCAAGATCTCTGCTGCCGCCGCCCTGATCGTGGTGCCCACCCTGATCGCCGGGATCTACGGGATGAACTTCGACCACATGCCCGAGCTCGGGTGGAGCCTCGGCTACGCCTGGGCCCTGCTGCTCATGGTCGGCGCCTCGGGCGGCCTGCTCTGGATCTTCAAGCGGTCGGGCTGGCTGTGACGCTCACGGGCTGAGCACCCCGGTGGCGACCAGCAGCAGCGTCGCGGAGCCGAGCACCACGCGGTAGAGCACGAACGGGGTGTAGGAGTGCGTCGAGATGTAGCGGAGCAGCCACGCGATCGCGGCGTACCCCACGACGAACGAGACGACGGTCGCCACGACCGTCGGGCCCCAGCCGTAGGCGTTGTCGCCGTTCGGGATCTCCCGCAGCTCGAAGAGGCCGGCGCCCACGACCGCCGGGACCGCCAGCAGGAAGGCGTAGCGGGTGGCTGCCTCGCGCTCGTAGCCGAGGAAGCGGCCCATCGAGATGGTGGCGCCGGAGCGCGAGACGCCGGGGACGAGGGCACACGCCTGTGCGCACCCCATGAGGATCGCGTCCCGCAGCGTGAGGTTCTTGATCTTCTTGCGGTCGGCGCTGACCCGGTCGGCCACGCCCAGGATGATGCCGAGCACGACCAGGGTGGTGCCGATGATCCAGAGGTTGCGGAACTGCCCCTCGATGACGTCCTTGAGCAGGATCCCGAGCACCACGATCGGTAGCGAGCCGATGATGATGAACCACCCGAGCCGCGAGTCGAGATGACCGCGGTACTCGGGCTGGAACAGCGACCGCACCCATGTCGAACCGATCCGCCACAGGTCCTTGCGGAAGTAGAGCAGCACCGCCAGCTCGGTCCCGATCTGGATGACGGCGGTGAACGCCGCGCCCGGGTCGCCCCAGCCGAAGAGCTCCGGGAAGATCCGGAGGTGGGCACTGCTCGAGATCGGGAGGAACTCGGTGAGGCCCTGGAGGGTGCCGAGCACGACGGCCTTGAGGAGATCCCACACGACGGGCAAGCGTACGGATAGCCTTCACGGCATGCAGCAACGCGTCCTGGGCAACACCGGCCTGAAGGTGTCCCGGCTGGGCCTCGGCACGTTGACCTGGGGGCGTGACACCGACGAGCACGAGGCTCGCGACCAGCTGGTCGCCTTCGCGGAGGCGGGCGGCACCCTGCTCGACACCGCGGCCGGCTACGGCGACGGCGCCTCGGAGGAGCTGATCGCCAAGCTGGTGCGCGACGTCGTCTCCCGCGACGAGGTGGTCATCGCGACCAAGGCCGGCATCTCCCGCCGGACCGGGCAGCGGGTCACCAACGCGTCCCGCGGCCACCTGCTGACCACCCTCGACGAGTCGCTGCGACGGCTGGGGGTCGACCACGTGGACCTGTGGCAGGTGCACACCTGGGTCGACGACACCCCGCTCGAGGAGACCTTGAGCGCGCTCGACATCGCGGTGACCAGCGGTCGGGCCTCCTACGTCGGCATCTCCAACTACACCGGCTGGCAGACCGCCTGGGCCGGCGCCTGGCAGCGCGCAGTGCCAGGCCGGGCGACGCTCGCCTCGACCCAGGTCGAGTACTCCCTGCTCAACCGCGACGTCGAGGCCGAGGTCCTTCCCGCCGCCCAGGCGCTGGGCCTGGGCGTGCTGCCCTGGTCCCCGCTCGGCCGGGGTGTGCTGACCGGGAAGTACCGGCACTCGACTCCCGCGGACTCGCGGGCGGCGTCACCGCACTTCGCCGGGTTCGTTGAGAACTACCTCGGCCCCCACGCCTCGGGGGTCGTCGAGGCGGTGTGCCGGGCGGCCGACGGCCTCGGCTGGACGCCGCTGCAGGTGGCCCTGGTGTGGGTGCGCGACCGGCCTGGCGTCACGGCACCCCTCGTGGGTGCCAGGACCGCGGCCCAGCTGCGCGACGCCCTCGCGGTCGAGGACCTCTCGCTGCCTCCCGAGATCGCCACCGCGCTCGACGACGTGTCGGGTGACGGCCCGTGACCACCCGCCCGACCCATCGACCGCTCGGGCCAGGCGTGGAGTGGCAGTTCGAGAAGCTGCTCATCTCACGCGACTTCTCCCGCAACGCGGTGACCCGGATGCTGGTCGAGCGAGCCGAGCACGGCGGGTGGGAGCTCGACCGCGTGCGCGTGGCCCCCGACGGCACCCGCCGGGTGATCCTGCGTCGCAAGATCATCCGCCAGCGTCCGACCGTCTCCTTCGGGATGTCGGCCTGAGGTCGACCGCTCAGACGTCGTCGAGGAAGCGGTCGAAGACGCGGGCGCCGAACTCCAGCGCGTCGACCGGCACCCGCTCGTCCACACCGTGGAAGAGGGCGGTGAAGTCGAGGTCGGCGGGGAGCCGCAGCGGCGCGAACCCGTAGGAGCGCATGCCGAGCTTCCGGAAGTGCTTGGCGTCGGTGCCGCCGCTCATGAGGAAGGGGGCGACCCGGGCGTCGGGATCCTCGGCCAGCAGCGAGCGGTGCATGGCGTCGACCAGCGCTCCGTCGTACGGCGTCTCCCAGGGCTGCTGCCGGCTGACGTAGTCGACCTCGATGTCGTCGCCGACCAGCTCGGCCACCGTGCGGAAGAACTCGTCCTCGTAACCCGGCAGGAAGCGTCCGTCGACGGTGGCCGACGCCTCGGTCGGGATCACGTTGGCCTTGTAGCCAGCCTCGAGCATCGTCGGGTTGGTGGTGTGCCGGATCACCGCGCCGAGCATCCGGGCGGCGCCGCCGAACTCCTCCACCAGGGCCTCGGCGTTGTCAGGCGTGGCCTCGGTGCCTGCCAGGTCGGCGACGGTCGCGAGCAGCACCTCCATCGCCGGCGTGAGCCGGACGGGCCACTCGTGGGCCCCCAGTCGCGCCACGGCGGCCGAGATCCGGGTGACGGCGTTGTCGGGATTGATCATCGATCCGTGGCCGGCCCGTCCCCGCGCCGTCAGCCTCATCCAGGCCATCCCCTTCTCGGCCGCCTCGACGAGGTAGATCCGCTGCCCGCGGACCGTGGTGCTGAAACCGCCGACCTCGCCGACCGCATCGGTGACCCCGTCGAAGTGCTCGGCGTGGGTGTCGACCATGACCTTTGCGCCGTGGGCGCCCCCCGCCTCCTCGTCCGCGGTGAACGCCAGCACGATCGGCCGGTCGGGCAGTCGCCCGGCCCGGGTCCGCGCGCGCACGACCGAGAGCAGCATGGCGTCGAAGTCCTTCATGTCGACCGCCCCCCGCCCCCAGACGTAGCCGTCCTGCACCTCTCCCGAGAAGGGGTCGACCTGCCAGTCCTCGGCGGCGGCCGGGACGACGTCGAGGTGACCGTGGAGGAGCAGGCCGGGACGGTCCGACGGCACCCCCCAGTGGGCGATCAGGCTGGTCCGACCTGCCGTCTCCTCGACCACCGTGGTCTCGATACCGACCTCGTCGAGCAGTGTCGCGACGTGCTCGGCGGCCTTCCGCTCCCCCGGTCCGCTGTGGTCGCCGTAGTTGCTGGTGTCGATCCGGATCAGGTCGCGGCAGAGGTCGACGACCTCCCCGGCAGGGTCGTAGGGGCGCTCGTCCGTCGCGTCGTCGCGGTCCTCAACCATGCGCTCCATACTGGCACCTCGAGCAGCCCTCCCCGATGCGGGAGTCGACCTCCGGTTTTGCTACTGTTCCACCGCACTCGTCCGGGTGGCGGAATTGGCAGACGCGCTAGCTTGAGGTGCTAGTGCCCTATTAACGGGCGTGGGGGTTCAAGTCCCCCCTCGGACACCAGCAGCACCTCCCTTGGCCCCTGACATCCAGCGATGTCAGGGGCCTTCGTTCATCTCCGCTTCTCCGCAGGCTCGTCCGTCCCCATCAGGGCACCTCCGGGACCGCCGGTACGGTCGGGGTGGGCCGTGCGCCCGTACGCGACCGGGGAGGAGGGTGTGCCGATGCTGGACCAGCTGTCCCTCGGCACCGCCATCGCGCTCTTCCTCGCCTGCACCCTCGCCATCGGCGTCGCCGGCACCCGCCTGGCCGGTGTCGTGGACCGTCTCGCGGACCGCACGGGGCTCGGCGAGGCGGTCACGGGCGCCGTCCTGATGGGACTGGCCACCTCCCTCAGCGGGAGCGTGCTCTCGGTGTCGGCCGCCAGCTCCGGCCGGGCCGACCTCGCCGTCTCCAACGCCGTGGGTGGGATCGCCGTCCAGACGCTCTTCCTCGCGGTCGCCGACATCACCTACCGCCGCGCCAACCTCGAGCACGCCGCGGCGTCCCTCGGCAACCTGATCCAGGGCGCGCTGCTGATGGCCCAGCTGTCCTGGCTGCTGGTGGCCTTCGCGATGCCGGAGTGGACGATCGGCCACGTCCACGTCGTCACCCCGCTGCTCCTGGCCTCCTACCTCTACGGTCTTCGCCTGGTCCGCCAGACGAGGTCGGAGCGGATGTGGCGACCCGCCCGGACCCACGAGACCCGGGTGGACGAGCCGGAGGAGGACAACGAGCGGGAGCCGCTGCGACGCCAGCTCGGCGTGTTCGCCGTCCTGGCAGCGACCATCGGCGTCGCCGGCTACCTGCTGGAGCAGGCGGCGTCGAGCATCGTGGCGACCACGGGGATCCGGGAGGCGCTCGTGGGGACGCTGTTCACGGCCGTGGCCACATCGCTGCCGGAGCTGGTCACGACGCTCGCGGCCGTGCGCAACGGCGCCCTGACGCTCGCGGTGGCCGGCATCATCGGCGGCAACGCGTTCGACACCCTCTTCGCCGCCTTCTCCGACGTCGCCTACACCGAGGGCTCGATCTACCACGCGGTCTCCGGCGAGGTGACGTTCTGGACCGCTCTGGGCGCGTTGATGACCGCCGTGCTGCTGATGGGCCTCATCCGCCGCGAGAAGCGCGGCCCCGCCGGGATCGGCTTCGAGAGCCTCGCCCTCTTCGTCCTCTACGGCCTGGGCGTGGCGGTCGTCGTCGCCGGGTGACGTCGCGTCCGCCGCATGGTGGACTGCGGGTGTGCTGATCCGCCCCGACGAGCTGTCGGCCATCAAGCGCGGCGACGTCGACCTCGCCTTCCGGCGCTGGGACCGGCCACGGGTCCGGGTCGGAACCCGGATGCGCACGAGCATCGGACTCGTCGAGGTCACGTCCCTCGACCGGGTCGCGCTGAGCGCGATCCGGGCCGCCGAGGCCAGCCGGGCCGGTGCGCCCTCACTCGCCGCCCTGCGCCGGGCGCTGGCCCACCGCACCGACCGCCCCGTGTGGCGGGTCGGGCTGCGGTACGCCGGTCCGGACCCACGCGAGGCACTGCGGGAGCAGGTGCCCGACGAGTCCGGGCTCGCGGCGATCACCGCCCGTCTCGACCGCCTCGACCGCGCGTCGGCGGTGGGGGCATGGACCAGGCCCACCCTGGCGCTCATCGACCGCTCTCCCGGCGTACGGGCGCCCGACCTGGCCGCCCAGCTCGGCCGGCCCACCCCCGACCTCAAGCGTGACGTGCGCAAGCTCAAGGAGCTCGGGCTCACCGAGTCGCTGGCGATCGGCTACCGGCTCTCCCCCCGCGGCGAGGCGGTCGTCGACCACGAGGGCACGCCACGCGTGCGGGAGCCGCGCCCGAGTGGCACGCCGCTCCCTCGGAGCATCGGCGCACCGGCCACGGCGGCCCTTCGCGATGTCGGGGTCACCACGCTCGAGCAGCTGGCCGCGTGGCCCGAGGCCGACGTGCAGCGGCTCCACGGTGTGGGTCCTGTGGCGCTGCGACGGCTGCGCGAGGCGCTGGTCGAGAGCCGTGGCGCCGCAGCCGACTCGTGACGGCCTAACCGGTCGAGGTCACTGTGACGCGGGCGAACCGAAGTGCCGGTCGTGGGTCTCCCGCACCAGCTGCCGGTCGGCGTCGAGCGCCGCCGCCCGCTCGCCGAGCTCCCGGACGAGCGCTGCCTGTCGGTGCAGGGCACGCTCGGCCTCCGGCCGCTCGAGATCGTCGAGAGCCCTGAGGACCTGGGCGATGAGGTCCATGATCCGGACCAGCGTGACCGGGTGGTCCGCCGAGGCCAGCCGCACCTCGTCGAAGGCGACCGCGACCAGCTCCTCGTGGGTGGTGGCGAGCGGCAGCCGGAGCTCGCGTCCGTCCTCCCCGGTGAGCACCGAGCTGGGCGGGACCCGTCGGAGCAGCTCGGTGAGAACCGTCGCCGCGTGACAGAGGGCGTCGTGGGCGGTCGTCGGGTCGTTGACCCCCGGCGACATCCCGCGGAGCGCCACGTCGACGAGCTGGCGTACGCCGTGGGAGACGTCCTGGTCGAGGGTCCTGGTCCGGCCCACCGTCACGGCGTCGCGCACCGCGTCGGTGACCGTCTCGTCCGGGCGGTCGCCGGGCACCCACAGCTCGCAGAGGATCGAGCTCCGCAACGCGTAGTAGCCAGCGGCGGTCCGCAGGACGGCCGCACCGCCCCGCGGCAGAGCCGCGAGGATGCCGTGGTGGTCGACGTGCTGGACCCAGCCGTCGCCACGGGACCGCACCGCGGTGACGTCACCGCTGCCGGGGTCCGGCGTCAAGGGCCCGGACAAGGTAGCCGGGGCCTCCGGCCCCTCCTCCGGCCAGGCACGACGCACCTGGTCTAGGGCTTCGCGGGTCACCCGGTGCAGGATCTGTGAGGCATCCATCGAGTGGGCGCTGTGGTTGATGAAGCCCACGATGGCCAGCACCGACACGATGCCCAGCACGAGCGCCACCCAGATCGAGATGCTGGGCACGACCGGGGAGACGCCCTGCTCGGCAGGGCTGCGGACGGCGCGCAGCACCACCAGGCAGTAGGTGAACGTCCCGATGACCAGGCCCATGACCCGTTTGTTGAAGGGATCGCGGAAGAGTCCGTGCACCACCCGAGGGCTGTACTGGTTGGACGCCATCGAGATCACGAGCAGGCTGACGGAGAACGCCACGCCGGCGAAGGCGAGCGTGGCGCCGGCGACCGTGGTGAGCACCGTGCGGGCGCTGTCGACGGTCGCCCCGAGGCGCGCGTCCAGGTCGATGGCCCACTCGTCGACGAGCAGGAGGACCTGTGCGAGCACCACGCCCCCGAGCACGCAGAGCATGGGGACGAGGAACAGGCTGGACCTGACCCGGTTGCTCAGGGTGCGGGCGGCAGGGGGCATGCCCCGACCCTAGCGTCGGGCCGGCGTCGGCCCGGCCCGACGAGCGGTCGGCGAGCCGCGCCGGGTCACCAGCCGTAGACGCGGTCGACCTGGCGCCAGTAGCTGCGGGTCAGGGAGCGGGTCTGGGCCGGGTCGGTCGCCAGGCTGTCCGGCAGTGGCTGCTGGCACTCGTCGGCGACGCAGTCCTTGAGCCGCCGCCACACGGCGAGGAGCTCCCGCTTCACCGGCCGGTAGTCCTCGTCCTTCCACACGCTCTGGTTCTGGACGGCGTCGACGCTGAGGTCGTACAGCTCACCACCACGTCGGTAGCGCAGCAGCGCGTAGCGGGCGGTGCGTACCCCGATGGAGGTCCGCACGTCGGTGAAGCCGTTCACGCGGGCACCGCCGCCCCAGCCCGACTCGTGCAGCACCGGCACCGACCAGCCCTGGTCGCCGCGGCGCAGCGTGGTGAGGCGACTGCTGCCGTCGGGACGGTACGGCGGCTTGGCGTTGGCCAGGTCGAGGATGGTCGCGCTCAGGTCGAGCAGGGTCGCCGGGTCGTCACGCAGCCGGCCGTGGGGCCGGCCGCCCCGGAACCCGGGACCGGTCATGAGCAGCGGCACCCGCAGCGAGGGCTCGTGGCCGAGCACCTTGCCCTGTCGCGTGCGGTGCTCGCCCTGGAAGTACCCGTTGTCGGAGGTGAAGACGAACACCGTGTTCGACCACTCCCCGGTCCGCTTGAGAGTGCGGACGAGGCGCCCGATCTGCTGGTCCATCACGAACACCGACTCCGCGCGCTGGCGGCTGACCTCGCGGAGGGCACGGCGCTCCTGCCTGGTCGGCTCGAGTCGTGTGCGGAAGCGGGGCTTGTCGCTGACGTCGCGCTCCGACGGGCCGCCGCCCCGTGGCAGACCCGCCGCACGGGTCACGACGCGGTCGAACTTTCCGCGGACCCATCGCGGGCGGGCCGGCGTCGAGTAGTAGTCCCGACGTCCACGCCGGTCGGCCACGGAACCCGGGTCGTCGGGCTCCCGGGGCGCCCCGTGGTGGGGTGCGACGTAGTTGACGTACATGAAGAACGGGTTGCGCTGGCGCCCGAAGCGGCGCGCCATGCCCACGGAGAAGTCGCCGAGAACGGTCGTCTGGTAGCGCCCGCGGTAGCGGTTGTCGACGCGGCCGTTCACGTTGTAGGGCGTGTTGAAGTAGTAGTAGGTCCCGCCGTGGATTCCCTTGACCCCCGGGTTCTCCAGCGAGGCGCGCCAGTCGCTCCAGCCACGCGGCACGTACCGGTAGGACGGACCCCCGGACACCTGTGAGCGCTGCCGGCCGTACCCGTTGAGGTACTTGCCGACGAAGCCGGTGCGGTACCCCGCCCGACGGAGGGAGGTGGCGATGGTGCGGGAGTCGTCGAAGGCCTGGTACCCCCACGGGCGCTCGTGGGACCACACCCGGTGCCGGTGGGCGTGCACCCCGGTCAGGAAGGAGGCCCGAGCCGGGCAGCACAGCGGGTTGGGCGAGAACGCGTTCTGGAACGTCACGCCACGACGGGCGACCAGTCGCCGCAGCCTCGGGGCGAACCGCAGGTCGTCGACGCGCATGTCGTCGGCCATCACCACGACGATGTTGGGCCGCTGCGACTCAGCGGCGCTCGCCACCCGCTCCGCCGCGCTGGCCGGGGTGCCTCCAGGGGGCCCCGGCGGCGCCACGAGCACGACCAACGACGACACGAGGACACCGAGGGCCACCCAGAGCCCCGTCACTTTCGCCACGGGCAGGATGTATCACGGCGGAGGCCTCGTGCGCGGGAGGTCCCACGAACCGGTCGCGCGTCGGCTCAGCCGCTCGCGCCGTAGCGGCGCTTGATCTCGCGCCAGTAGTCACGCCCGAGCTCACGCGTGCGAGCCGTGTCGGTGGCGAGCGAGGCGGGGAGCGACGCGCGGCACGTGTCGCCCGCGCAGTCCCGCAGCTGCGACCACACCTCGACGAGGTCGGAGCGGACGTCGCGGTAGCGCGCCGAGCCCCAGACGTTCCGGTTCTGGGCGGGGTCACGGGCGAGGTCGTAGAGCTCGTTGTCACCGCCCTCGTAGCGGAGCAGCGCGTAGCGGGCGGTGCGCACGCCGATCACGCGGTGCGGCCCGGCGAAGGCGCCACTGCCACCACGGCGGGCCGAGCCGACCTCGTGGAGCACGGGCACCGTCCAGCCCGTGTCGCCCCCGGTGAAGAGCCCGGCACGGCTCGTGCCGTCGGAGCGGACCGGGGGCTGGGCTCCCGCCAGCTCCAGGATCGAGGCGGTGGCGTCGATGGTCGTGATCGGCGCGTAGCGGTCGGTCCCGCTCCGCATGCCGGGCCCGGTCACGAGGAACGGCACCCGCAGCGAGGGCTCGTGGCCGGTGATCTTCCCCTGCCGCTGCCGGTGCTCACCCTGGTAGTAGCCGTTGTCGGAGGTGAACATGAAGACCGTGTTGGCCCACTCCCCGGTCCGCTTGAGGTGGCGCACCGTCTTCTGGAGCTGGCGGTCGACCAGGAAGAGGGACTCCCCGCGCTGACGGGTGAGCTCGCGCATCGCGAGCCGCTCGCGCTTGCTGGGCTCGGGCAGCTTGCGCCACTGTCGCGGCTTGTCGGACACGTCGGCCTCGGAGGGCCCACCACCACGGGGCATCCCGGCAGCGTGGCGGACCTTGTCGTCGAAGCGGCCGCGGACGGGACGCGGGCGCGCGGGGGTCACGAACTTCCACTCCTTGCCCCGTGCGTCGACGATGGGCTGCGGATCGTCCTTCTCCCGGGGTCCCCCGTGGTGAGGCGCGACGTAGTTCACGACCATGAAGAAGGGCGCCGCCCGGTCGGAGAAGCGGCCGGCCATGTCACGGCTCATCCGCCCGACGACGTTGGTCTGGTAGGTGCCGTAGTGCCGGGTCACGACGCGTCCGTTCACGTTGAACGGTGTCCGGTAGTAGCTGTAGGTGCCCCCCTGGAGGTCGGGCTTGCCGGGGTTGTCGAGAGCAGCCCTCCAGTCGTCCCACCCCGGCGGCACGAAGCGGTGGGAGGGCTCGCCGCTGATGCGGGAGCGGTGCTGGCCGTACCCGTTGAGGTACTTCCCGATGAAGCCCGTCTGGTAGCCGGCGGCCTTCAGCGAGGTGCCGAGGGTGGCCGAGTCGTCGAAGGCGCCGTAGCCGTGCGGGGCCTTGACCGTCCAGACGCCGTGGTTGTGCGGGTAGACACCGGTCAGGAACGACGCGCGGGCGGGACAGCACAGTGGCAGGGGCGAGAAGGAGTTCTTGAACGTCACGCCCTGACGGTTCATCAGTCGCCGCAGCGACGGCATGAACCGCAGGTCGTCCGCGCGCATGTCGTCGGTCATCACGACCACGATGTTGGGCCTCCCAGCGGCCCGCTCTGCCGCAGCCGTGGGGGTCGCCTCCTGGCGCGGGTCCCCGTCGCGGTCGGAGCCGGGGAGCAGCCAGACCAGCCCCGCCACGAGAGCGACGACGGGGAGCAGCAGGAGGGGCGCGTCTGAGCGCGTGATTCGCAGCATGGGTGACTCGGTCGCTCGATTCATCGGGGGCCGGGAGACCTCACCAGTGTGTCAGACAGCACCGGTCCGAACCGATTCCTCCGGCAACGCCGCCTACGCTGCCGCCATGGACGGCGGACTGCGGCTCGGCTTCGTCACAGGGACCACGCCGGACAAGTGGGCACGTACGTGGCGGGACTACCGTCCGGAGCCACTCCAGCTGGTTCCCGTGACGGAGTCCGAGCAGGAGAAGCTGCTGAGGGAGCACGGGCTCGACATGTGCCTGGTCCGGCTCCCGGTGGACCGGGAGGGTCTTCACCTGGTCCGGCTCTACGAGGAGGTCGCCGTCGTCGTGGTCCCTCGCGACCACTTCGTGACGGCGGCGACCGAGGTGGAGCTCGCCGACCTCGGCGACGAGCAGCTCGTCCGCCCCCACGCCTCCGGCTGGAGGCCGACCGCCGAGCAGCTCGACTGGCCGGCCATGACCGAGCGTGAGGCCGTCGAGGTGGTCGCCGGCGGGAACGGCATCGTGATCCTGCCGATGTCGGTGGCGCGGCTGCTGCACCGCAAGGATGTCGTCGCGCGGCCCGTGACCGACCTGGCGCCGACCACCGTGGGCCTGGCGTGGCTCGTGGAGCGCGACGACGAGACCACGCAGGCCTTCGTGGGGGTCGTCCGGGGGCGCACGCCCCGGAGCTCCCGCTGACGGACCGGTGTCAGGTGGCCGAGACGCCGATCTGACCGTCGCGAAACGCCGCCACGAAGTGGGCGTGGTCATCGCGTACCCGGTCGGCGTAGGACATGCCCCAGTCGGTCAGCCACGACGTGAACTCGCGGCGGCGTCGGTCGAGGGAGTCGGCGATGGCGTCCTCGACCTGGAAGTCGACGAGGTCCTGCTCGCTGTCCTCGTCGGAGGCGCAGTGGATCTTGGCCGTGGCGCGGCCGAGCAGGTCGACCACCTCGGCGATGGCGTCCGGCTCGGTGAGGTCGCTCCAGTCCAGGTCGACCTCGTACGGCGACACCTCCGCGACGACGTACCCGACGCCGTCGAGCTTCGTGTGCCCGAGGAGCGGGTCGGTGTGCACCTGGAGCGCCCGCTGGCTGACGACCGTGCGTTGGCCCTCGTCGTCGAAGTAGTCGGCGACCTGGCGGGTGTCCACGAACCGGCTCACCGCAGGCACGTTGGCCTGCTTCATGGACAGCACGACGTCGTTGTCGAGCGACTGGCTGTATCCCTCGACGAGCAGGTTGTAGGCGGGTAGCCCGGCGCTACCGATGCCGAACCCGGACTTCCCGACGACGTCGCGCAGCTCGTAGAAGAGGTCGCGGTCGAAGCGCTTGTCCTCCGGGATCGTCTCCAGGTAACGCTCGAACGCCGTCACCACCGAGGCGCGCTCACGCTTGCCGAGGGAGCGGACGGTGCCGTCGTCGGCGAAGCGTCGCACGCCGTCGCGCAGCTCCGTGGTCCGGTCCAGCAGGTCGGCGCGTCGACGGAGCCTGGCCGAGCGCAGGGCGTCCAGGATCGGCCCGCTGGTGTTGTCGAGGCGGAGGGCGAAGTCGTGGTCGTCCTCGCTGCGGCGGTACTCGTCGACCTGGCTGAGGTAGGACCGGACGAACTTGCCGATCAGCCGCCGGACGTCATCCTCTGGCAGCGCCTTGTGCCACCCCACCAGGGCGAGCGAGGCCGCGAAGCGCTGGAGGTCCCACGTGAAGTGGCCGAGATAGGCCTCGTCGAAGTCGTTGACGTCGAAGATCAGGACGCCGTCGGAGTTGAGGTAGGTGCCGAAGTTCTCCACGTGCAGGTCCCCGTGGATCCAGATCCGGCTCGCGGACTCGTCGGCGAACGGGTCGTCCTCGCGCGTCACGTCGGCGTAGAAGAGACACGCGGACCCGCGATAGAAGGCGTGCGGGTCCGCGGCCATCTTGCGGTACTTGCCCCGGAAGGCCACCGGGTCGGCCCGCATCAGCGGGGCGAAGGCGTCGTCGAGGACCTCGACGATGAGGTCACGGCGATCCGAGTCGGCACCCATGGGCCCTCACTATGCACGACGGTCTGGGTACGCCGACTCAGCCGCATCCGGGTAGCAGGCCCGGTGTCCGGGTCGAGGACCGCCGCCACCGTTGACCCATGAACTCCTCACAGCCGTCCAAGAACACCCCCGCCTTCTTCCTGCAGGCCGGCATCTCGTTCGCCGTCGCCCTGCTCGCCATGGTCTTCGCCGTCCTCTACCTGCCGGTCGACGGGTGGATCCGCGCCTTCCTCGGGCTGGGCATCATGTACCTCACGACATCGACCTTCACGCTGGCCAAGTGCGTGCGTGACGCCCAGGAGAACCAGAGCGTCCACGCCCGCCTCGACCAGGCTCGGGTCGACCGGCTCCTCGCCGAGCACGACCCCTTCAAGGCCGTCTCCTGACCGCGACCACGATCCAAGACCGGCCCGGCGCCACCGTTGACCACGGTGGCGCCGTCGCCTTGACTGGGCCGACTGCCAGACACCCGACGCGAAGGGAGTCCCTCGTGGACCGTCGTACCGCGCTCGCCACCGCCCGCACCGTTGCCCGCAAGGCCGGCAGGATCAGCAGCAAGGTCGCGCTGCGCGTCGGTGAGGAGATCCGCGAGCGGCTGGAGGCACGGCGGCTGGCGAGTGCCGGCACTCCTGCTCGCACGGACGAGCCTCGGCGCCACGCGGCGGCCACACCGGCCGCACCGGACGCACCGGGCGCGCCGGAGCCGGTGCCACCGGCTCCGAGCCGGGGCCCCTCCCCTGCTGACGTCGCCCGCGCGGTCCAGCGCAATGCCGCGGGTCTCACCCGCGCGGCTCCCCAAGCGCCGAGGGGAACCCGCCGTCGTACCGGCCCCGGGGCCAAGCTTCCCGCCCGCGCAGGCCAGGGCATCGTGGGGGTCTGAGGTCCCGCTACCTCAGCTGGGCGCTGGTCAGTCCGAGCACCCGCCGGGCGATGATCAGCTGCTGGATCTGCTGGGTTCCCTCGAAGATGTCGAGGATCTTGGAGTCACGGGCCCACTTCTCGAGCAGCTCGGTCTCGGCGTACCCGACCGACGAGCACAGCTCCACGCAGGACAGCGTCACGTCCGACCCGACCCGACCCGCCTTCGCCTTCGCCATCGAGGCCTCGAGCGAGTTGGGTGTGCGGTTGTCGGCGAGCCACGCCGCCTTGAGCATCAGCAGCCGCGCCCCCTCCCAGTCCGCCTCGAGCCGGAGAAGCGTGGCAGCGGCAGCGTGCTGCACCTGGGCCGGGCGGTCGTAGTCGACCTCCACCCCGGCCTGCGCCAGCAGGTCGCGGGTGAGGTCGAGGGACGCGCGTGCCACGCCCACCGCCATCGCGGCCACGAGCGGCCTGGTGTTGTCGAAGGTGGCCATCGCACCCGCGAAACCCTGCTTCACGTCGACCTCGGGCGAGCCGAGCAGGTTCTCCTTCGGCACCCGGCAGTCGGTGAACGTGATGGCGGCCGTGTCCGAGGCCCGGATCCCGAGCTTCTTCTCCAGCCGCTCGACCGTCATGCCGGGCGTGCCCTTCTCCACGACGAAGCTCTTGATGGCGGCGCGGCCGCGTGTCCGGTCGAGGGTCGCCCAGACCACGACGCTGTCGGCCCGCTCCCCCGAGGTCACGTAGATCTTCTCGCCGTTGAGCACGTAGTGGTCACCGTCGAGCACGGCCGTGGTGGCGATGGCGGCCGAGTCGGACCCCGCACCGGGCTCGGTGATCGCCATCGCGGCCCAGGTGTCCCGGAACCGCTTGGCCTGCTCGTCGTCGGCCACGGAGGCGATGGCGGAGTTGCCGAGGCCCTGACGAGGCATCGACAGGAGCAGTCCCACGTCGCCCCAGCACATCTCCGCGATGGACATCACCGAGGCGAGGTTGGCGCCGTTGCGCACTCCCGGGTGCTCGTCGGGCTCCTCCTCGCGGCGTACGCCGGCGGCACCGGCTCCCTCGCTGGCCCCCGACTCGGCGAGCCCGTCGATCATGGCCGCGAGCATGTCGAGCTCCTTGGGGTACTCGTGCTCGGCGCGGTCGTACTTGCGGGAGATCGGCCGCAGCATGTTCATGGCGACCTGGTGCGCCTGGTCGCGCAGCGTCCGGAACCTCTTCGGGTCGTCGAGATGGATCATCAGACCAGCACGCTCCCTTCCATGACGCCGACGGCTCGCAGGTCGCGGTACCACCGCTCGACGGGGTGCTCCTTGACGTAGCCGTGGCCTCCCAGCAGCTGGACGCCGTCGAGGCCGATCTGCATCCCCTTGTCGGCGCAGAGCTGCCGGGCCAGTGCCACCTCGCGGGCGTGAGCCTTGCCGGCGGCGACCCGGGCGGCGGCCTTCCACGTCGTCAGCCGCATCGCCTCCAGCTCGGTGGCCATCGTGGCGACCATGAACGCGACGGACTGCCGGTGGGCGACGGGTTCGCCGAAGGCCTCCCGCTCCTTCACGTAGGGGACGACGTGGTCGAGCACGGCCTGCCCCGTGCCGACCGCGAGCGCGCACCAGGCCAGGCGGGAGAGCCTCACGCACTCGGTGTAGGTCGAGCCGTCGTCGGCGCCGAGGACCGCCTCGGCCGGGACCCTCACGCGGTCGAGGGAGACCCGGGCCAGGGAGGCGGCGCGGATGCCCATGGCCGGGTCGCCCTCGACGGTCAGCCCCTCGGCCCCCGACTCGACGACCACCAGGACCGGGCTGCCCTCGAGTCGGGCCCCGACCACGAACAGCTCGGCCTCCCGGGCCCGCGGCACGAGCGACTTCACGCCGGTGAGGACCAGCTCGTCACCGTCGCGCTCCGCCGTGGTGGCCGGGTTCAGGACGTCGAAGAGCGGCGTGGGCTCGTTGAGCGCCAGCGCCGCTGCGGGGACGTCGTCGCCGGTGAAGGCGGGGAGGTAGGTCGCCTGATGCTGCTCGGTCCCCCACAGCGACAGCGCCGTCGCGACCGCGCCGGGGGCCAGGACCGCGACGGCCTGGCCCATGTCGCCGCGGGACAGCGCCTCGGCCACCAGGGTCCCGGCGACCGCGGACCGCTCCTCGGAGATGCCGCCCAGCGACTCGGGGACGCCGAGCAGCGGCAGGCCGATCTCCAGGCTGCTCCCGAGCACCTCGGCCGGGGTCGCGCACGCCTCGTCGGCCGCGGTCGCGGCAGGCCTGACGACCTCCTGGGCGAACTCGGTGACGACGTCGACGAGCATCTGCTCGTCCTCGCTCGGCGTGAGGTCGAAGACACCCTGGTCAGCGGTGCTCGGCACCCGGACGCCATCCCGGTCGCGGGACCCGGCCCGGGCGAAGGTCCGGCTGGCCGCGGTGACGGTCCGGAAGCCGCTGCGGGTGACGGTGAAGACGGCCTGCTCCGCGTGCTTGCGCAGGCCGACCCGGTCGAGCAGCTCGCTCTGGGCGACCCGGTTGAGAGCCGCCACGGCATAGCCGATGGGGTCGCGGCTCTCCATGGCGGGAAGGCCGAAGCGACCTCCGGGCCTGAGGTTCCTCGTGAGGGACATGGCGCCAATGTAACTCCGAGTTACACATCGGGCTACAGGTGCGTCCGTGTCCCCTGCCACACCGGTGCGGGCCACCACCTACGATGCCCGCATGCCTGAGGATCCCGGCTCCGACCCGACGGTGCACGCCCCCCACGGCCCGCTCCCCGACGGCGGGACGGTCCGGCCGATCACCCGGTGGGGCACCGCTGTGATGCACCGGCCCCAGCAGCGGGTGACGGCGTACGACGAGGAGCTGCGGACCCTGGTCGCCGACATGGTGGCCACGATGTACGCCGCCGACGGCGTGGGACTGGCGGCGTGCCAGATCGGGGTCGACCGGGCGGTGTTCGTGTTCGACTGCCCGGACGACAACCACCGCCGCACGGTCGGCGTCGTGTGCAACCCCGAGCTGACCCTGCCCGACGTGGGTGCCCGCCAGCTCGACGTCAGCGACGAGGGCTGCCTGTCGCTGCCGGGCGCGTTCGTCGAGTGCGGACGTCCCGACCAGGCGACGGTGACCGGGACCGGCCTCGACGGCGAGCCCGTGTCCTTCAGCGGCGACGGCCTGCTCGCCCGGTGCCTCCAGCACGAGACCGACCACACGCAGGGAACGGTCTTCGGCGACCGCATCCCGACCAAGCTGCGCAAGCGGCTGGAGAAGGAGTCGGCGAAGGCAGCGGAGGACTACCCGCCGGAGTGGCCGGCCTGATCCACGACCGGGAAGGCGTGGCCGCCGCGTGCGGCCAGCGACTCGGCCACGACCCGCAGGTGGTCGTGGACCATCTCCTTGGGCATCGCCGGCAGCACGTCGTCCCAGAAGGCGAGCATGGGACCCCGCCCCTGCATCATCCCCGCGGGACGCGCGAGCGCCCAGAGGTGGAAGTGCTCCGCCCCGTCACCCCAGCGCGAGAAGTGGCACCGGGCCACCCCCGGGATCGACTTCACCGCAGCACTCAGGCGTTGGAGGAGCGGCCCGAGCCCCGCGAGCAGCTCCGGCTCGGCGTCCTCGAGCCTGACGTGGCGGCGCGGGGCGATGCCCCCGACGAATGGCAGGCCCATCCGGTCCCAGCCGGCCCGGACCTGCCAGTGGGCGTCGTGCCAGATCGTGTGCTCGGACGGCCGGCACAGACCGCACTCCGCGCGGTCCACGGCCCCGGCACGCGGCGCCTCCGGCACCAGCATGGGCTCGAGGGGCCGGAGCGTCGCTGCCTCGAAGCTCGACAGCGGGTCGTCGACGAGCGGGTCGGCCGGCAGGCGTTCCCCGATGGGCAGCCGGCGGTGGTAGGGCGAGTCGGCCGGTCGAGCTCCCGAGACGTCACTCATGGCCCTGAGCCTACCGACGAGCCGCCACGTAGCACGCGACCGCCGAGGCGGCCGCCACGTTGAGGGAGTCGATCCCGGCCCGCATCGGGATCACCGCGCGGCGGTCCGCGGTCTCCTCCCACCGCTTCGACAGGCCGTGGCCCTCGGACCCCAGGACCAGCGCGATCCGGTCGACCCCGGCCACCGCGTCCTCGATCGCCACGGCGTCGTCGGCCAGGGTGAGCGCCACGGTGGTCCAGCCGCGCGCCGACAGGTCCGGGAGGGCGTCGTACCAGTCCGGGAGTCGCGTCCACGGGGTGCTGAAGACCGCGCCCATGCCGACCTTGATCGCGCGACGGTAGAGCGGGTCGGCGCAGCGCGGGGACAGCAGCACGCCCTCGAAGCCCAGGGCCGCTCCCGACCGGAAGACCGCGCCGACGTTGGTGTGGTCGACCAGGTCCTCGAGCACCAGCACCGACCGGGCGCCGGCCAGCACGTCCGCGACCTCGGGCAGGGGCCGGCGGTGCAGCGCGGCCAGCGCCCCGCGGTGGACGTGGAACCCGGTCACCTGCTCGGCCAGTGCCTCCGGGACGACGTAGCAGGGCGCGTCGGTCGTGCCCAGCACGTCGGCGAGCCCGTCCAGCCAGCGGGGTGCCATGAGGAAGGAGCGGGCGGCGAAGCCGGCCTCGAGGGCGCGGCGCACCACCTTCTCGCCCTCGGCCAGGAACAGCCCCCGCTCGGCCACCAGGTGCTGGCGGAGCTGGACGTCGCGCAGGTCGCGGTAGTCGCCCAGCCGCGGGTCGGCGGGATCGGCGACCTCGATGAGCGTCGCCACTCACGGCCCCCCGAACGCCGCGGGGTGGGCCACCGCGACGACCTCACCCACCACGATGATCGCCGGCGGTCGGACCCGCTCGGCAACCAGCACGTCCGGCAGGGTCCCCAGGGTGGCCAGCACGGTGCGCTCGGCGGGCATCGTCCCGTCGCAGACCACGGCCACAGGGGTGTCGGGCTTGCGGCCGTGGGCCACCAGCGCCTCGGCGATCGCGGGCGCGTTCTCCACGGCCATCATGAGCAGCAGCGTGCCCTCGATGGAGGCCGCGGCCTGCCAGTTGACCAACGAGTCGGGATGTCCCGGCGGCAGGTGCCCGGAGAGGACCGTGAAGCCGTGGGCGACACCCCGGTGGGTGACGGGGATGCCGGCGACGGCCGGCACCCCGATGGGGCTGGGCAGCCCGGGGACCACGGTGACGGGGACGCCGTGCTCGCGGCACGCCTGCACCTCCTCGTAGCCGCGCCCGAACACGAAGCTGTCGCCTCCCTTGAACCGCACCACCCGTTTCCCGGCCCGCGCCCGGTCGACCAGCAGCCGGTTGATCTCCTCCTGCAGGGCCGAGCGGCCGCGCGGGAGCTTGGCCACGTCGACCAGCTCGACGTGGGGACCGAGGCCGTCGAGCAGCTCGCGGGGGGCGAGACGGTCGGCCACCACGACGTCGGCCGAGGCCAGGGCGTGCCGGGCGGCCACCGAGACCAGCTCGGGGTCCCCGGGCCCCCCGCCGACCAGCACCACGCCCGGCGACCGGTCGAGAGCCCCGGACGTCGGGAGCGTGCCGTCGCCGAGGGCGTTGACGATGGCGTCGCGCAGGGCGGCGGACTGGCGCGGCTCCCGGTTGCCCAGCACGGCGACCGTCACGCTGCCGTGGCGGCCCGACGCGGCCGTCCACGCCGAGGCCTCGCGGGCGTCGTCGCTGCGGACGCAGAAGATCCGCCGCTCGTCGGCGCCCGCGAGCACGCGGGCGTTGACGTCGGGGTCGTCGGTCGCCGCCACGACGTACCAGGCGCCCTCGAGGTCGGCGTCCTCGAACTCGCGCAGGACGAGGGTCACCTCGTGGGCCATCCCCTCCAGGGCGGGCGTCACCACGGGGGACACCACGACCACGTCGGCCCCCGCCGCCAGCAGCGCCGGCACCCGGCGCTGTGCGACGTGCCCACCCCCGACCACCAGCACTCGTCGCCCGGTCAGGCGGAGGCCCACCGGGTACGGAGGGTGGTCGGCGACGGGGGTCACGCACGTCATTCTCCCCGAGTCGGGCGCTCGCTAGGGTCGGTGTCATGAGTGTGGACACCACCATCCAGCGACCGGTCTCCCCCAACCCCTACGACCTGCTGCCGCCGCGGCCGTCCTTCACCGTGACCAGCGACGACGTCATCGACGGTCAGCCGCTCAAGGGCGACCAGGTCGCGGCCGAGGGCAACCGCTCCCCCCAGCTGTCGTGGTCCGGCGCACCGGAGGACACGAAGTCCTACGTCGTCACCTGCTTCGACCCGGACGCCCCCACCCCGAGCGGCTTCTGGCACTGGGCGGTCGTCGACATCCCGGCGGGCACCACCTCGCTGGACGGCGGCGCAGGCTCGGCCGGCGGCACGCTGCCGGAGGGCGCCTTCATGCTGCGCAACGACGGCGGCGGCGCCGAGTTCATGGGGGCAGCCCCGCCGCCGAACGACCAGCCGCACCGCTACTACTTCGTCGTGCACGCGGTCGGGGAGGAGTCGCTGGGCATCGACGCCGACGCCTCCAACGCCGTCATGAGCTTCAACCTCGCGTTCAAGACGCTGGCGCGAGCCGTCATCCACGGCACCTACGAGCACTGACGACTGCGCCCCGCGGGCTCAGGCGATCGGCGTCGCGGTCACGACGACGTTGCTGAGGTACTCCTCGCCGTTCCAGTCCTCGCACGTGATGAGGACCAGTCGGCCGTCGACCTCCTGGTCGAAGAGCGTGGCCGCGCGTCGCGCCAGCTCTCCCTTGCCGAGCACGACCGTGCTGCGCACCTCGTAGTCCACGCGGCCGCCCTCGTTGCGCAGCCACACCCGGTCGCCTGCCTCGAGCTCCTCGAGGTCGTCGAGCGCCCCTCCCCCGGAGCTCACGGTGTGGCCGGTCACCAGCGCCGAGCCTCGGTCCGCACCCGGCTCTGCTCCGTCGGCCCACCAGCCGAGGACCTGGGCGTCCGCCGGCGGCGTCAGGACGCCGCCCGGGGCCGCGACCGGGACGACCGGCGCCCTCACCCCGAGCCTCGGCAGCACGAGCTCCTCGGGCGCACCGGGCTCCCGCGGCACGCGCTGCTCGCGGGGGACCACGGCACCCCCCTCGGCTCCGACCGTGGGCGTCGTGGCCGCGGCGGGCGCCTCCCGCTCGGCCGGTCCCGTCCAGGCCACCACCCCGACGACGACCAGGGCGGCGCCGGCGAGCGCCAGCAGCAGCGTGAGCACGCCACCTGCTCTCCGGGATCGGACGTCGTCGTTCATGGTGCCTGCATTATCCCGGCGGGTCCGATCGACCCCGGGGGAACCGCCCGGTCGGGGCGTCCGCAAATGACCCGAGGTGACTATTGCCGTCGACCCCGCGTTGTTACCAAACTGTTCCTGTGACGCCCCCCAGCGTTACCAACGCAACACCCCGGTTACGCACCGGATCCACTTCGACACCCCTCCCGGTGGCCGACGGAACCGTCGGCCACCACCGGGGTCGCTCCCCCCGCGGCCCCCGCCCACCAGGCCGCGCCCGCCGGCCGGAAATGAGCTGCGATGCCCCCCGTCGCCCGACTGGTCACCACCGCCGTCCTGGCCGTGGTCCTGGCCGTCGTGCTGGGGGCGACCACCACCCTGTCGGCGAACGCCGCTCCTGGACCCCACTCCGGCAAGGCCGAGGCCACGGTCGAGCCGGAACGCTTCGAGAAGCGGGTCGTCGCACGCATCAACCGGGCCCGCGCCCGGCACGGGTTGCCCCGCATCCAGCGGCGGGGCGGCTGCGTCGACGGCATCGCGGAACGCTGGGCCAGTCGCATCGTGCGGACCGGACACCTCGTCCACCGCGACCAGCGCACGACGCTGGCTCGGTGCCGACTGGCGTGGACCGGAGAGACGTTGGTCCGTGGCAGTGGCCTCACACCTGCCATGGCCGTGAGGGCGTGGCTGGGCTCCCCCAGCCATCGCGCAGTGCTGTTGAAGAGACGTGCCCGCTGGGCCGGGTTGGGAGTACGCGTCGACGGGGAGGGCCGGGTCATCGGCGTCCTCAACGTCGGCGACCCGACCTGACCTGACGGGCCAGGAGGACGGCGAGGCTCGCCGGACCGCCCTCCGGTCAGCCGGTGTGTGGGCCACCGGCTGACCCCGGTCCCCGCTGACGTGGGAGGCGGGGACCGGGCGCGGGTCAGGTGCGGCGGATCGATGCACGTGGGCGACATCGGTCCGCCGCACCGTCACGTGACTGGCAGAATCCGCGCATGCCTGTCGGCCGTGCAGAGACCCGCCCCGACGTCCTCGGGGAGCCGTGGACCGCCGAGACGATCGGCCTGCCCCCCGACGACGAGGGCCCGGTCGTGGCGACGCTGGTGCACCACCCGGCCCCCCACCACACGGGTCGCGCCGTCCTCCACGTGCACGGCTTCGCCGACTACTTCTTCCAGACCGAGTACGCCGCGTGGTGGCTCGACCGCGGCTACGACTTCTACGCCCTCGACCTCCGCAAGTACGGCCGCTCGCTGCGACCGCACCAGACCCCGACGTACATCACCGACCTCCACGACTACTTCGCCGAGCTCGACCTGGCCTGGTGGCGCATCGTCGAGCGTGACGACCACCCGTCGGTCGTCATGTCGGCCCACTCGACCGGCGGACTCACGACGGCGCTCTGGGCGCACCACCGTCGACCGGCGGAGCTCGCCGGCATGGTGCTCAACTCGCCCTGGCTCGACCTCCAGGGAAAGGCGTGGCTGCGCACGCGCGCCGCACGGCTGATGCTCGAGCAGGTCGGCCGTCGCTCGCCGATGCGGGAGATCCCCCGCGAGGTCACCGGCTTCTACACCCGCAGCCTCCACCGGGACCACGACGGCGAGTGGGACTTCGACCTCACCTGGAAGCCCGTGGAGTCCTTCCCGGTCAGAGCCGGCTGGCTGCGGGCCGTCCGGCGCGGCCACGCCGAGCTCCACCGCGGACTGTCCGTCCCGTGCCCGGTGCTGGTGCTCTCCTCCGGCGCGACCGCCGCCCCGCTGGAGATGGGCGACGACGTCCACAGCCACGACATCGTGCTGGAGGTGCCCCACATCCGCCGTTGGGCGTCCTCGGTCGGCCCGCACGTGACCTACGTGGCCGTGCCGGGTGCCCGGCACGACGTGGTCCTCTCCCGGCCCGGACCCCGGGGGGTCGTCTACGACGAGATCGAGCGGTGGGTCGCCACCTACACGGCCGGCGACTGACGGACGCCGGACTCAGCCGGCCACGAACGCCACGATGGCGGTGACCCCGACCACCACGATGACGCCGCGCAGCACCGACGGAGGCAGCCGTCGCCCCACGGTCGCCCCAAGCTGGCCCCCCACCACCGCACCCGCGCCGATGAGTGCCGCGAGTGCCCAGTCGACGTCGGCGGCGACGACGAAGACGACGGCTGCGACAGCGTTCACGATGCCCGCGAGCACGTTCTTGGTCGCGTTGTGCCGCTGCAGGGTGTCGGTCACCCCGATCCCGAGGACCGCCATCAGCAGGACGCCCTGCGCGGCACCGAAGTAGCCGCCGTAGACGCCGGCCAGCGCCACGGCCGGCCACACCCAGGCAGCGCCGTGCTCAGGGAGGCCGCCGTTGAGCGCCGCACGCTCGGCGACCCTCCGGGCCACGGTCGGGCCGAGGACGACGAGCACCACCCCGAGCCCGATGAGCCCCGGGACGATGGCGTCGAAGGCGGCCGAGGGCAGCACGAGCAGCAGCACCGCGCCCGCCGTACCCCCGACGAGGGAGGCCGAGCCGAGCCGCAGCAGCCGCTCACGCTGGCCCCGGAGCTCCGCCCGGTAGCCGATCGCCCCCGAGACCGACCCCGGCACCAGGCCCACGTTGTTGGACACGTTGGCCGTGACCGGTGGGACGCCGAACGCCAGCAGGGTCGGGAACGTGATCAGCGTTCCCGACCCCACCACGGTGTTGATGGTCCCGGCGGCGACCCCGGCGAGCAGGACCACCACCGCCTCGGCGACGGTCACTCCGAGGGCGGCTCCTCCGGCGCCGGGCCCTCGTCGGCCGTCGGTGCCGACTTGGCGCTCGACCCGGGGTTGGCAGCGCTCTCGGCGGCGGCGATCGCCTCCTGCACGGCCTTGCTCGCCTCGCTGTGACCCTCGGCGATCGAGGCCGCCAGCTGGGGCTCGGACGGGCCCATGTCGACCCGCTTGCGGGGCGTCGCGTCCTGCGGGATGCCGGCGATCTCGTGGATCGAGGAACCGAGGCCCTCCAGGGCCTTGGTGATCTCGGACGGGATGACCCACACCTTGTTGGCGTCGCCCTCGGCGATCTTGGGCATCATCTGGAGGTACTGGTAGGCGAGCAGCTTCTGGTCGGGCTGCCCGTCGTGGATCGCCTGGAAGACGGTCTGGATGGCCTGGCCCTCACCCTGGGCACGCAGGATCGAGGCCTCCCGGTCGGCCTGGGCGCGCAGGATCTGCGACTCCCGATCGCCCTCGGCGTTCAGGATGGCGGACTGCTTGTTGCCCTCCGCGGTGAGGATCGCGGACTGCCGCTCACCCTCGGCGCTCAGGATCATGGCGCGCTTGTCGCGGTCGGCCCGCATCTGCTTCTCCATGGCGTCCTTGATGGACGGCGGCGGGTCGATCCCCTTGATCTCCACCCGGTTGACCTTGATGCCCCACTTGCCGGTGGCCTCGTCGAGCACCCCACGCAGGCCGACGTTGATCTCCTCGCGGCTGGTCAGGGTCTGCTCGAGGTCCATGCCGCCGACGATGTTGCGCAGCGTCGTCATGGTGAGCTGCTCGACGGCCTGGATGTAGTTGGCGATCTCGTAGGTCGCCGACACCGGGTCGGTGACCTGGAAGTAGATGACGGTGTCGATCGAGACCGTGAGGTTGTCCTCGGTGATCACCGGCTGGGGCGGGAAGCTGACGACCTGCTCACGCAGGTCGATCAGGTAGCGCACCCGGTCGATGAAGGGGACGATCAGCTTCAGGCCGGCATCCAGCGTCTGCTGGTACTTGCCGAAGCGCTCGACGACGCCGGCACGGGCCTGCGGGATGATCTTGACGGTCTTCGCGAGCAGCACGATCGCGAACAGCGCGACCAGTGCCATCACGATGAGCAGGACGGGCATGACTCTCCTCTTCTCGGCTGTGCGCTCGGGCTCAGAGCTCGAGCCGCGGCACCGGGTGGACGTAGGCGGTGGCGCCGCGGATCTCGAGGATGTCCACGGTCTCCCCCGCCTCGATCGTCAGGGTCTCGTCGTAGGGCTTGGCGGTCCAGATCTCACCCGAGGCCTTGATCTCCCCCGGGTCCATCGCCGTCACCGCCCGGGTCACCGTGCCCTGCGTCCCGATCAGCCGGGTGTGGCCGATCCGGAGCTCCGGGCCCGTGTGGAGGCGCCGCGCCAGGCCCGGCCGCACGATCGCGAGCATCCCCACGGACACCGCGATCGCCACCAGGAACTGCACGAGGACCAGCTCGGTGAAGAGGCTCGTGACCAGCCCGCCCGCGGCGCCGGCCGCCAGCATGATCAGGACCAGGTCGAGGCTGAACATCTCGGCCACGCCGAGCAGGATCGCGAGACCGAGCCAGGCCTCGGTCGCGTACTCGCGGATCCACTCCATGCCGTCAGCCTATAAGGGGGCCGGATGCGGAGGGGCCCCTTTCAGCCCGCGTGGCGGCGTGTACGGCGGCGCGCGGTGTAGCGGCCGCCCTCGCGGCGCACGACCAGCGGCATGCCGAAGGTCAGGGCCAGGTTGGCCTCGGTGACGACGTCGGCCATCGGACCGGCAGCCACCACGGACCCGGCGCGGAGCAGCAGCGCGTGGGTGAAGCCCGGCGGGATCTCCTCGACGTGGTGGGACACGAGGACCGTCGCCGGCGCAGCGGGGTCCGAGGCGAGCACGGACATCGTGTTGACCAGGTCCTCCCGGCCCCCCAGGTCCAGCCCGGCCGCCGGCTCGTCGAGCAGCAGCAGCTCCGGGTCGGCCATGAGCGCGCGAGCGATCTGCACCCGCTTCCGCTCGCCCTCGCTGAGGGTGCCGAAGGTCCGGTCGGCCAGGTGGCTCACCCCGACCTCGACGAGCAGGTCCCGGGCGCGCTGGTGGTCGAGGTCGTCGTAGGTCTCGCGCCAGCGGCCGACGACGGCGTACGACGCGGAGACCACCACGTCGTGCACCCGCTCGTCGCGCGGCAGCCGCTCGGCGAGCGCGGCACTGGTGAGGCCCACGCGTGGCCGGAGCTCGAAGACGTCGACGGTGCCGAGGACCTCGTCGAGGATCCCCGCGACGCCCCCGGACGGGTGGATCTGGGCGGACGCGACCTGGAGCAGGGTGGTCTTGCCGGCACCGTTCGGTCCGAGGACCACCCACCGCTCGTCCGCGCACACCCGCCAGTCGACGGAGTCGAGGAGCACGGCGTCCCCGCGGCGCACGGTGACACCGGCGAACTCGAGGACGGCTGACATGGGCGTCACCCTATCCACCGGTCCGAGGGCGGGCGCGGCGTATCCTCGCGCGCCGTGACCTCCTCGCTGCCGCTCTCCGCCCGGCTCGCCTGGTGGGGCACGGCGTGGCTGCGCGGCCTGGTCGCCACCGACCTCGTCCTCGACGCGGTCGCGGCCGACGGCCGGCTGCACCAGGGTCCCGACGGCGAGTCGCTGGTGGGCACGCTGGGGCTGCTCCGGGTGGCAGGAGCGACCGGCTGCGGCATCGCCCTGCCCGTCGCCGGCGACCCACTCGGCCTGGGCGGACCGGCCGAGCTCAACGACCTGGCCCTCGAGCTGGGCGAGGCGATGGTCTGCGCGGAGGCCGGGCTCGCCCTCGTGCCCGAGGCCGGGCCCGAGGTGGTCACCTGGCACGTGCGGCCGGCGTCGCATCGTCAGCTTCCCGACGTCGGAGAGGCGGACCGGGAGCTGCGAGCCGAGACCCTGCGTGCCGCCGACGAGCTGGCCGCTCTCGACGTCGCGCGGTGGCGGCCCGAGGTCGCGGACCTGCTCATGGCCCGCAACCGCCCGGACCCGGACGGCCCGCCGGGGGTCCCGGCGCGCTGTGTCGCGCTTGCTTCCCGGGCGGCCTCCGCCCTCCTCGTCGTCGACCTCGGCCTGGACGACGACGGTGGGGCGCTCTCCGTGGACGAGGCGAGCCGTCGCCGGGCGGCGCTGGTCCCCCTGGAGCGGTCCGCGCGCCGGGCGCTGGTCGCCGCGTGCTCGAGCGAGGCCTGGCCCGCCGACTGAGGCGCGGCCGCCCGACCTACGTCTATTTGGGGATTGCCAGCCGCCCCCGAGAGCCTCACCGTGGGAGGAGGCGCACGCCGGTCCGGCAAGAAGGACGGGGGAGGCGGGTCGTGCCACGAGTCGTTCGACGAACCACCCGGTCAGTGGTGACCGGGGCACTGCTCACCCTCGGCGCGGTCGCGGCGACGAGCACGGGTCCGACCTCGGCCCGGGCCGTCGAGGAGGCGCCGAGCACGCAGGACCCACCCAACGTGGTCGTCGTGCTCGTCGACGACGGGCGGCTCGACGACCTGGCCGCAATGCCGCGGACGCAGGCAGGTATCGGGGACGCCGGCGCGACGTTCTCGCGCTTCTACGCGCCGTTCCCGCTCTGCTGCCCGGCTCGCGCCACGCTCCTCACCGGCCAGTACGCGCACAACCACGGCGTGCTGAGCAACAAGGCGCCGACCGGCGGCTTCAGCACGTTCGACGACGACCCGACCCTCGCGACCTGGCTCACCCCCACCCACCGCACCGGGTTCATCGGCAAATACCTGAACGGCAACCCACCGCACTACCGCCCCCCGGGGTGGGACGAGTGGATGGCGCCGCGACAGGTGCACAGCTTCACCAACCCGCGCTGGTTCCTCCACCAGGGCGTTTCCGGGACCAACCTCGACCTCCCGGGCTACCAGACCGACACCATGGCTGCGCTCGCGGCCGACTTCATCGCCCGCAACGCTCCCGGGAGCGAGCCCTTCTTCCTGCTCACCGCGCTCGTCGCCCCACACGACGGGCTGCCGCGCGACCCCGACGACGTGGTGGGCTTCCCGAGCCCCTACGTCAAGCCGGACTACCGGGACCGCTACGCGCACGCCACCAACACCGACCCCTCGTTCGACGAGGCCGACGTCTCGGACAAGCCCATCCGACCACCGCCGCTGACGCCGCAGCAGATCCTCGGCATCACCGAGCACCTCCAGCAACGGCTCGAGGCCAGCCTCTCCGTCGACGACGCGGTGGCGACGGTGCTGACGGCACTGGCGGACTCGGGTGAGCTCGACCAGACCTACGTCGTCTTCACGTCCGACAACGGCCTGATGCTCGGGGAGCACCGGATCCCGGGTGGCAAGACGGCGCCGTACGAGGTCGCCAACCACGTCCCGTTCCTGGTGCGGGGACCCGGGATCAACCCGGGCACCGTCGTGCCCGACGTGGCGGCTCAGGTGGACCTCGTGCCCACGGTGCTGGCCGCCGCGGGACTGCCGGTGCCCGCGAGCGTCGACGGCATCGACCTGCGGCCGCTGATCGACGCTCCGGGGTCCTCGACCCGAGCCGGGGTGCTGCTCGAGGCGACTGCCGTGAAGTCCCAGACCGTCCCGCCCCCGTGGCTCTACCAGGGCGTCGTCGACGGCCGGTGGAAGTACGTCGACCGGACCAAGGCGACGTCGCCGGACGAGCTCTACGACCTCGAGACGGATCCCTACGAGCTGACCAACGTGTGGTCCAGTCCCGAGACCGCGGAGGTCCGCGACCGGCTCGCGTCGCTCCTCGCGTCCTACCGGACGTGCGCCGGCAGCTCCTGCCGTTGACGACGCCCGGCCCGTGGTCGGTCAGCGGGTCGCGGGGGCCCAGGGGTTAGCCTCGACCCGACATGGACGAGGACCTGCCCAGGACGCTGCTGATCACGCTCACCGGCAAGGACCGGCCCGGCGTGACCTCCACCGTCTTCAGGACCCTGCAGGGCGCCGGGGTCGAGGTCCTCGACGTCGAGCAGATCGTCCTCCGGGGACGCCTGATCCTCGGGGTCCTCGTGACCGCCCCCCGCGACTCGACGAAGCTCGGCGCGGCGGTGCAGGAGACCGCTGCGTCCCTCGACATGGCCGTGGAGGTGGAGCGCGGCGTCGGGGACAACAAGCCACGGCAGCAGGGCCGCTCCCACGTCACCGTCCTGGGCACCCCGCTCAAGGCGTCCCACATGGCTGCCGTGGCGGGGCGGATCGCCGACTGCGGCGCCAACATCGACCGGATCGAGCGGATGGCCCGCTACCCGGTGACAGCGATCGACCTCCACGTCTCCGGCGCCGATCCTGAGCGGCTGCGCACCCTGCTCGCCACGGAAGCGGCTGCCCAGGAGATCGACATCGCCGTACAGCCCGCCAACCTGCTGCGCCGGTCGATGCGCCTCGTCGTGCTCGACGTGGACTCCACCCTGGTCCAGGGCGAGGTGATCGAGATGCTCGCGGAGCGTGCCGGCCAGGCGCGAGAGGTCGCCAGGGTCACCGAGTCGGCGATGGCCGGCGAGGTCGACTTCGAGGAGTCGCTGCGCGAACGCGTCGCCCTCCTCAAGGGGCTGCCGGCGTCGGCCCTCGACGATGTCTACGACGCCCTCGTCCTGGCCCCGGGCGCCCGCACGATGGTGCGTACCCTGCGACGTCTCGGCTACCGCTTCGCGCTGGTCTCCGGCGGGTTCAGCCAGATCACCGACCGGCTCGCCGAGAGCCTGGGCGTCCACTACGCCCGCGCCAACGAGCTGGAGGTCGTCGACGGCCGCCTCACGGGCCGGATCGTGGGCGACGTGGTCGACCGGGCCGGCAAGGCGGTCGCGCTGCGCGAGTTCGCCGAGGCGGTCGGCGTCCCGGTGGAGACGGTGATCGCCATCGGCGACGGCGCCAACGACCTCGACATGCTCAACGCCGCCGGTCTCGGCATCGCCTACAACGCCAAGCCGGTGGTCCGCGAGGCAGCCGACACGTCGGTGAACGTCCCCTACCTCGACGCGATCATGTACCTGCTCGGCATCTCCCGCGAGGAGATCGAGGCCGCCGACGCCGAGGCCGGGATCGTCACACCCTCACCGCCGCTGCCGGACGCCCGTCAGGAGCGGTAGGCCACCAGCCGCGCGGACCCGGGCGCGACGTCGGCCCAGGCGCCGTCGTAGGCGAAGACCGCCGCGGCGCCCGGCGGGAAGCCGGCGGCGAGCAGCGCCGCGCCGGCGTCCGGGTCGCCCCTGCCGTCGTCGAGGGTCTGCGCCAGCGAGGCCATGGTGGGGTTGTGGCCGACCACCACCACGGTCGAGGTCTGGGCGGGCAGCTCGCCGAGCAGGTCGAGCGCGGTCTCCGGCTCGGCGGTGTAGAGGCTGCGCGATGTCTCGGCGCCGAGCTCCCACCCGGCGCCGGCCGCGAGTGCCTCCCACGTCTGGACCGCTCGCACGGCTGCGGAGACGAGGGCGTGGTCGGGGACCAGACCCTCGGCGGCCAGCTCGGCCCCTCGCTCGCGGGCAGCGGCGTCCCCCTCCTCGGTCAGGGTCCGCTCGGCATCGGTCCGGCCCGACTGCTCGGCCCTGGCGTGGCGGACGAGGACCAGGTGACGCGGCTGCTGCACCCGCCCACTGTCCCAGCCGCTAGCCTCCCTGTCATGCCGAGCGGACCCCTCATGATCATCGGTGGCGCCGAGGACAAGCTCCGCGGCCGCGGCATCCTGCGCGAGTTCGTCCGGGCCAGTGGCGGCCCGGACGCCCGGATCGCCGTGATCCCCACGGCCTCCTCGCTCGGCGACGAGGTGGTCGAGGTCTACGACGCCGTGTTCCGCACGCTGGGAGCGGCCGAGGTGGTCCCCGTGAGGCCGGAGTCCCGCGACGAGGCCGGTGACCCCGAGCTCGTCGACCGGGTCGCGGACGCCACCGGGATCTTCATGACGGGCGGCAACCAGCTCAAGCTCTCCGCCGTGATCTGCGGCACGCCTGTGGGCGACGCGATCGTCCAGGCGCACCGGCGGGGCGTCGTGGTCGCCGGCACCTCGGCCGGTGCGAGCATCCAGTCCTCCCACATGGTGGCCTTCGGCGGACCCGGCGCGACGCCCAAGCAGCGGATGACCCAGGTCGCCGCCGGTCTCGGCCTGCTCGGGTCGGCCGTGGTCGACCAGCACTTCGAGCAGCGGAACCGCTACGGGCGGCTGCTCATGATCGTGGCCCAGTCCCCGCAGCTGCTGGGCATCGGTGTCGACGAGGACACGGCCGCGGTCGTGACCGAGGAGGAGGGTCGGCAGGTCATGCGGGTCCTCGGCAAGGGCGCCGTGACCGTCCTCGACCCCTCGCGCATCGTCACCAACGCCTACGAGGCGAAGCGGTCGAGCGCGCTGCTCGCGAGCGGGGTGGTGATGCACGTGCTGCCGGCGGGGGCCGTGTTCGACCTCGACGACCGCTCCCTCGTGCCCCGCGAGCCTGCCGTCGACGCCGAGGACGCCGCCGAGCTCGCCGCCGCCCAGCTCGACATGCGGCGGATGGCCCGGGACATCGCCGCCGCCGACGCCTCTCCCGCCACGCTGCGCCGCCGCCTTGCCCGGACGCGCCAGCAGAACGCCCACCACCAGGACGGAGACTCCCGATGAGCGAACGCCCGACTCCCGACCTCACGATCCTCGAGACGCGGGTCTACCGGGGGGCGAACGTCTGGTCGTACGAGAAGGCGATCCACCTGGTGGTCGACCTGGGTGTCCTGGAGAGGTTCCCCACCAACACGCTGCCCGACTTCACCGACCACCTGGTGCAGATGCTCCCCGGCCTGCGCGAGCACTCCTGCTCACGGGGTCGGCGCGGCGGCTTCGTCGAGCGGCTCCACGAGGGGACCTGGCTCGGGCACGTGGCCGAGCACTGTGCCCTGGCCCTGCAGCAGGTCGTGGGCCATGACATCCGGCGCGGCAAGACCCGCTCCGTGAAGGGTCGCGAGGGCGTCTACAACGTCATCTACGGGTACGTCGACGAGCAGGTCGGCCTCGCCGCCGGGCGCCTCGCCGTCCGGCTGGTCAACCACCTCGTGGAGGGCGACCCGGAGTTCGACTGGGACACCGAGCTCGAATCGTTCATCAAGCGTGCCGAGCGCACCGCGTTCGGGCCCTCCACCCAGGCGATCGTCGACGAGGCGGTCTCGCGCGACATCCCGTGGCTCCGGCTCAACCAGCACTCGCTGGTCCAGCTGGGACAGGGCGTGCACGCCAAGCGCATCCGGGCCACGATGACCTCGGCGACCTCGTCGATCGCGGTCGACGTGGCCTCCGACAAGGACCTGACCACCAAGCTGCTCGGTGCCGCCGGCCTCCCCGTCCCCCGGCAGGAGACGGTGACCTCGGCCGACCGGGCCGTGGCCGCGGCGGCCCGTGTCGGCTACCCCGTCGTGGTGAAGCCGCTGGACGGCAACCACGGGCGCGGGGTGTGCCTCGACCTGACCGACGAGGCCGCCGTCCGCGAGGCGTTCCCGGTCGCACACGCGCAGTCGCGCCGGGGCTACGTCATCGTCGAGTCGTTCATCACCGGCAAGGACTACCGCTGCCTCATCATCGACGGCCGGATGGTCGCGATCGCCGAGCGTGTGCCGGCCCACGTCGTGGGCGACGGGACGTCGACCGTGGAGCAGCTCGTCGACCTGACGAACGCCGACCCGCGACGGGGCGTGGGCCACGAGAAGGTCCTCACCCGGATCAAGCTCGACGCGGCGGCCGAGGAGGTGCTGGCCTCGCAGGGTCACAAGCTCGACTCGGTCCCCGACGAGGGGGAGATGGTCAAGCTCGCCCTCACCGGCAACATGTCGACCGGTGGCATCTCCATCGACCGCACCTTCGAGGCCCACCCGGAGAACGTCGAGATCGCCGAGGAGGCGGCCCGCATGATCGGGCTCGACATCGCCGGCATCGACTTCATCTGCCCCGACATCACCGAACCCGTCCGCGAGACCGGCGGCGCGATCTGCGAGGTCAACGCCGCCCCCGGGTTCCGGATGCACACGCACCCGACGATCGGGGAGCCCCAGTTCATCGCGAAGCCGGTCGTCGACATGCTCTTCCCGCCCGGGGCGCCCTCCCGGATCCCGATCGTGGCCGTCACCGGCACCAACGGCAAGACCACGACCTCGCGGATGATCTCCCACATCTTCAAGGGCATGGGCCGCAAGGTCGGCATGACCTCCACCGACGGCGTGGTCATCGACGAGCGGCTGGTCATCCGGGCCGACGCCTCCGGCCCACGCTCGGCCCGGATGGTCCTGCAGAACCCGCGGGTCGACTTCGCGGTCTTCGAGGTCGCGCGGGGCGGCATCCTGCGCGAGGGCATCGGCTACGAGCGCAACGACGTGGCCGTGGTGCTCAACGTGCAGCCCGACCACCTCGGGATGCGCGGGATCGACACGGTGGAGCAGCTGGCCGACGTCAAGGCGGTCATCGTCGAGGCGGTGCCGCGCACCGGCGCGGCCGTGCTCAACGCCGACGACCCGCTGGTGCGGGAGATGCGCCGCCGGTGCAGCGGTGAGGTGGTCTGGTTCTCGATGGAGGAGCCGGGCAGCGAGGCGCGTGACCTGATCGACGCCCACTGCCGTCGCGGGGGCAAGGCCCTCGTGCTCAACCCCTCCGACCGCGGCGAGATGATCGTCGTCAAGCACGGACGTCGCGAGATGCAGCTGGCCTGGACCCACCTGCTCCCGGCGACCTTCGGGGGCCGCGCCCGCATGAACGTGCAGAACACTCTCGCCGCGGCCGCGGCGGCCTTCGCGGCCGGGGCGCCGTTGCACGACATCCGACAGGGGCTGCGCAGCTTCTCCACCAACTACTACCTCTCCCCCGGTCGCCTCAACGAGGTCGAGGTCAACGGCGTCAACGTCATCGTCGACTACTGCCACAACGCGCCGGGGATGCGGATGCTGGGCGACTTCGTCGACCGCGTCGGCGACTCCCTCTCCTCCAGCCACGACCTGGCCCGTCCCTCCCGGATCGGCATCGTCTCCACGGCAGGAGACCGCCGTGACGAGGACATGCGCGAGCTCGGCGAGGTCGCGGCCCAGCACTTCGACGTGGTGATCGTGCGCGAGGACGAGGCGCTGCGCGGGCGGGAGCGCGGCGAGGTCGCCGAGCTGGTCCGCGAGGGAGTGGAGCGGGCAGTGGCCGCCGGCGCCCGCTGCAAGCAGGTCGAGGTCGTCCTCGAGGAGATCGACGCGATCCGGCACGCGATGAACCGTGCCAACAAGGGCGACCTGCTGGTGGTCTGCGTCGACAAGCACGGTGAGGTCATGAGCGAGCTGGAGAACTGGTCCAACCAGGCCTACGCGGGTGCCGGCGCCGGCGCGGAGTACCCCGCCGGCGACCCCGACTACGCGCCCCCCGCCGACGGCTGAGTCCCGAGGACCTCCGCGACGAACTCCCGGACGACGGGGTGTGCGGGGTCGATGAGGTGCCCGCCGGGCACCACCTCGCGCCGTGCGCCGGGCAGGCCTGCCACGAGCCGTGCGTTCACGGCGTGCAGCTCCCGGGCGGAGTCGGCACCCGAGACCACGAGCGCAGGGACGCGCACCGACGCCAGCTGCTCGTCGGTGGGCTGGAAGGGGTCGGCGCTGAGGTCCAGCCCGTGACCGCGGAGCTCCGCCAGGAGGGCGGGGCTGCCCGCGGTGAACAAGTCGCGCGCCTCCTGCGGCAACCCGCGCCACAGCTGGGGGCCCAGCGCGTGGTCGAACATCGCCCGGGCGGCGTCGGACGGGTCGCGGTCGGCCGCAGCCAGCACCGCCCGGCGTACGCCGACGGCCCAGGTCCGAGCGCCGTCGTCCACCGCGAGGACCGCCGGCTCGAGCAGCACGAGTGCGCGCACGAGCTCGGGGTGCTCGATCGCCAGCGCGAGTGCGATCAGCCCTCCCGTGCTGCGGCCGATCACCACGGCCGGTGAGTCCGCCAGGGCAGTCAGCAGGGCCGCCGCGTCGGCGACCTGGTCGGCCAGGTCACAGGGGGGCGGCGCCGGGGTGATCTCGCTGCGCAGGTAGCCGCGGCGGTCGTAGAGGATGACCCGCCCGAGCCGGCCGAGCTCCTGGGCGGCCTCGGACCAGAACACCGCGGCACTGGGGCTCCCGTGGATGCCCAGGATCGGGTCCCCGGTCCCGTGCTCCTCGTGGTGCAGGGCCCAGCCCTCGCCACCGACGACGGCCATCGGGCCAGCCTACGCCCGGGACGGGTCGCGGTGCCCGGCCCGCGCGACCGCGCGTATGCCGCATATGCGGGATGCCCGTCCCCGCGCCGGGCGAGACCCTCGGATGACTGGCGCGCGGGATGCAGCGCGTTCCGCCGTCCGCGCAGCCGCAGCGAGAGGGGGGTCCTCGTGGCAAGTGCCGCCAGCCTGCTCACGGCGGTCATCGTCGTGATCGCCACCCTGGTCCTGGCGCCGCCGGCCCAGACGGCGAGGAAGCGTGTGGTCGGCTGCACGCACGCCTACTGGAAGCACCACCGGGACGCGTGGCAGCAGATCGCACCGCAGCACTCCTTCGGCGCCGTCTTCGACGGCGCCGGGGGCCGCGTCGCGCGCCTGACCATGCTGGAGGCGCTGCGGGCTCGCGGTGGCCGGGGAGTCGAGGGCGCCGAGCGCACGCTGGCCCGGGCAGCGGCGGCCGCCTGGCTCAACGCGGCGCACGACGACGTGGACTACCCGTGGAGCCACACCGGGTTCGGGGAGGGTGGCAGGCCGGGCCTGGTCAACGCCGTGAACGTGGCCTTCACCAACGGCGACCGGGCGACGATGCTGGCCCTCGCCGGGTGGCTCGACCACGACAGCAACCGCACGGAGTGCCCCCTCGACTGACTCCCGGGGCCGTTGGGCCCGGTGCGGTCAGTCCCCCGCCAGGCCCCGCGCCAGCCCCAGCCCGAGCCCGTCGACGGAACGGTCGTCGTCGGCGAGGACGACCACCGCGACGCCGTCCTGCGGCTGCACCCCGACGAACGACCGGTAGCCGGCGGTGCCGCCGTTGTGCCAGAGAAGCGCGCCCCCGCGCCCGTGCAGGCGGAGCCAGCCCAGGCACTGGTCGATGCGGCGGCCGGGCACCCGCACCTGGTGGGTGAGCCGGATCGCTGCACCCAGCCGTCCCGGAGGCGGGTCGAGCTGCGAGGCCGCGAACCGCTGGAGGTCGGCGAGGGTCGACCACAGCGCTCCCGCTCCGGCGAGGGCGTCGAACCGCCAGGCGACCGGGTGAGGTCTCCCCCGGCGCCGCCGGCCGACCGGGCCGCCGGGCGCGCACCCGGTGCTCGTCATCCCGAGCGGCCCGGTGACCCGGGTGCGGAGCAGCGTGTCGAGGTCCGCGCCGGCCCAGGCGGTCAGGGCGTGCCCCAGCAGCCCCACCCCGAGGTTGGAGTAGCGCGGGCGCGACGAGGGCGTGGCGCGGGTGCTCGCCAGCGCCCGGAGCAGCGCGTGGTGGTCGATGTCGGCGTAGGGATCGGGGTGGCGCCGCAGGGCGCGTGACCAGAGGTCCCGGGGGATCCGCGGCAGCCCCGAGGTGTGCGTCGCCAGCTGCTCGAGCGTCGCCAAGGTGACGGGCCCGGTCAGGTCGGGCAGCAGCTGACCGACCGGCTGGTCCAGCCGGAGTGAGCCGTCCTCGACGTACGTCGCGAGGAGCAGGCTGGTGAAGACCTTGGTCACCGAGCCGATCTGGAACGCGTCGTCGGGGTCGCCCGACCAGGTCACGGGCGCGCCGGCCACCACTCCCCCGGCCGCCAGTCGGTGCCGGCGATGCTTCTCGCGCGCGACCAGGACCTCGGGGGTGTCAGCCACGAGCGCGGCGGACCTTCTCGGCCAGCACCTCCGGGGTGTCGGACGTGCCGCCCTGGGCCGCGATCCAGTCGTAGACGGCCTCCCGCTCCGCGTGGCACATCAGGCCCACGACGTCGCCTGCCTCCGCCTGCGCCACGAGGGCAGCCAGCGCCTCGACCTCGGTCGCATGGGCGGGGACGTCGGCGACGCCCACGCGCTCGGCGCCCGCGCGCAGCAGCGCCTCGAGCTCCTCGGTCGTGCGCCCGCGCAGGTAGTGCTGCTTGTGGCCGATCGCCACGATGTCGCTGCCCATCGCGCCGATCTCTCCCAGCCGCTCGATCAGCTCGTCCTGGCGGTCGCCGACCGCCCCCAGCCCGAGCAGCAGCCGCGAGCCCGGGCGGCGTACGCCGGCCATGACCTCGAGCAGCGCCTCCAGCCCGGCCTCGTTGTGGGCGAGGTCGACCACGACGGTCACCGCACCGAGGGAGAAGACGTTCATGCGGCCGGGGTTGTGCTCGGCATCGGTGCGGAAGCTGCGCAGCCCGGCGACGACCTGGTCGCGCGGGATGCCGACGCCGAGGGCGGCCGACGCTGCTGCCAGGGCGTTCTCGACGTTGAAGCGTGACAGGCCCGCGAGGGTCATGGGGACGTCGGCGAGCTCGACGAGCGGGTCGGGGTCGGCGCCCGGCTCGAGCACGGCGATCCAGCCGTCGATCACCGTCGTGGCTCGGCCGCCGGCGGCCAGCGTCTCGCGGATCGCCGGCGCGTCCGGGTCACGCGAGAAGACCCACGGTCGGGCCCGGATCGACGACCGCATGCCGAGCACCCGGGGGTCCTCGGCGTTGAGGACGGCCCATCCGTCCCTGCGGGTGATCCTCGGGACCACGCCCTTGACCTCCGCCAGCTGGTCGAGCGTGTCGATGCCGTGGAGGCCGAGGTGGTCGGCGGAGACGTTGGTGACGACCGAGACGTCGTTGCGCGACACCCCGATGCCCCGGAGCAGGATGCCGCCGCGGGCGGTCTCGGTGACCGCGAGCTGGACCTCCGGATGGGCGAGCACTCGCCCGGCCCCGCTGGGGCCCGAGTAGTCCCCCGCCTCCACGAGCTCGCCGTCGACGTAGATGCCGTCGGTGCTGGACCAGCCGACCACCCGGCCGTCCGTCCGGGCGATGTGGGCCACGAGCCGGCTCGTCGTGGTCTTGCCGTTGGTGCCGGTCACGGCGACCACCGGGACCTGCGGGGTGATCGTGCGTGGCCCCTCGCCCAGGGCCACGCCGGCGACGGCCTCGGCCGCCCGGGCCACGGCCGCGTCGATGTCGTCGTCGGTGACCCGGTCCAGCACCGCGGCGACCGCCCGCCCCATCTCCTGCGCGCGCTCGCGGTGGCGCCACGGGTAGGCGACGACGAGCCGGTGGGGGTCGCTGGTGGGCCGCACCCGGACCGCCAGCCGCGTCGTACCGCTTTCGACGGCGATGGTGCGCACCAGGCGGGCGACCGCCCGCGCCGCGAACCGCTGGCGGAAGCCGGTGTCCGGCTCACCCGGACGCGACTGCGCCAGGCCGATCCGGCGGGCGAAGCGCGCGGCGACCTCGGTCGGCACCGACGCGAGCCCGGTGATGTCGAGCGTCAGCTTGACGGCCGCCCGGGGGAAGTACAGGTTCGGTCCCTCGAGGACGCGGAGCTCGACGAGTGAGGTCACGACCCGACGCTATCGGCTCCGCGGGGTCAGGCCCCCATCGCGTGGAAGCCGCCGTCGACGTGGACGATCTCGCCGGTGGTCGCGGGGAAGAAGTCCGACAGCAGCGCGCAGACCGCCCGCGCTGTGGGCAGGTGGTCGGTCTCGTCCCACCCCAGGGGAGCCCGGTCCTTCCACAACGACTCGAGGCCCTCGAAGCCGGGGATCGCCTTCGCCGCGAGCGTCTTGAGCGGCCCGGCTGAGACGAGGTTGCAGCGGATGCCCTCCGGCCCCAGGTCACGGGCGAGGTAGCGCGAGGTCGACTCGAGCCCGGCCTTCGCCACACCCATCCAGTCGTAGGCGGGCCAGGCCTGGGTGGCGTCGAAGGTCATGCCGACGATCGAGCCGCCGCCGCTCATCAGCGGCCGGCAGGCGACCGCCAGCGCCTTGAGGGAGTACGCCGAGACCTGGACGGCCTGGGCCACGTCGGGCCACGGCCCGTCGAGGAACTTGCCGCCGAGCAGCGTCTCCGGGTTGCCGTAGGCGATCGAGTGGACCACTCCGTCGAGTCCGTCGACGTGCTCCCGCACGGCCGCCTCGAGCCCGGCGAGGTGGTCGTCGTCGGTGACGTCCAGCTCGAGCACCGGCGGTTCGACGGGCAGTCGCTTGGCGATGCGGCGGGTGATGCCGAGGGCACGCCCGAAGTTGGAGATGAGGACCGTCGCCCCCTGCTCCTGGGCGACCCGCGCCACCGCGAAGCCGATCGAGGTGTCCATGGTCACGCCCGCGACCAGGATCTTCTTGCCGTCGAGGATTCCCATCAGTTCAGTGCCCCATTCCGAGTCCGCCGTCGACCGGGATCACGGCTCCGGTCACGTAGCCGCCACCTTCGCCGGTCAGCCACAGCACCGCTGACGCGACCTCCTCCGGGGTGCCGTAGCGCCCCAGCGGGACCTGTCCCTTGATGGTCTCCTTCTGCTCCTCGGTCAGCACCGCGGTCATGTCGGTGTCGACGAACCCGGGCGCGACGACGTTGGCGGTGATCGAGCGGGAACCGAGCTCCCGGCTCAGGGAGCGCGCCATGCCGACCAGCCCCGCCTTGGACGCCGCGTAGTTGACCTGGCCGGCCGAGCCCAGCAGACCCACGACCGAGGAGATGAACACGATCCGGCCGCGCCGCTGCCGCAGCATCCCCTTCGCCGCTCGCTTGGCCAGCCGGAAGGAGGCGGTGAGGTTGGTGTCGATCACGCGCGCCCAGTCGTCCTCGCTCATCCGGAGGAGCAGCGTGTCGGCGGTGACTCCCGCGTTGGCGACCAGCACCTCCACCGGGCCGTGCGCCTCCTCGACCTCGCCGTAGGCCGCGTCGACCGCGGCGGCGTCGGTGATGTCGCAGGTGAGGTCGAGCGCGCCCTCGGGCGCCCCTCCGCTGCGACTGGTCACGGCGACCCGGTCGCCGTTCGCGAGGAACGCCTCGGCGATGGCGCGGCCGATGCCGCGGTTGCCGCCGGTGACGAGGACCGATCTGGGTTCGCTCTGGCTCACGGTCCTAGACGCTAGTGATTACCGGGGGGTATCCCGAACCAGGCGTCGCCGGGCGTCGGGGCGCGTGGCTCAGTCGTCCTCGAGCCGGAAGCCGACCTTCATGCCGACCTGGAAGTGCTCCACCTGGCCGTCCTTGACCTGGCCGCGCACCTGGGTGACCTCGAACCAGTCGAGGTGGCGCAGGGTGCGGCCGGCGCGGTCGATGCCGTTGCGGATCGCCTGGTCCACCCCCTCGGGAGACGTGCCGACGATCTCGGTGACGCGATAGGTGCGGTTCGACATGGTGGCTCCTCCGGCTCCCGCGGCTCTCTGGGGTTGTCGATGGTAGCGACGTACGATCGAGTGCGTGCCCCGTGACCCCGACCCCGTGCGCATCACGACGGCTGCGACCAGCCGGCAGGCCGACATCTCTGCCCGCCAGCGGCGCTACGTGGTGTCGATGGGGATCCGGACCGTGTGCTTCGTCGCGGCGATCGCCGTCGGCCCGGGCTGGCTCCGGTGGGTGCTGGTGGCGGCGGCCGTCCTGCTGCCCTACGTCGCCGTCGTCATGGCCAACGCCGCCTCCAGCCGCAGCGACGACTTCGCGCTGATGGGCGCGGGGCCCGCGCACCCGCAGCTCGACGCTCCGGACGGGTCGGGCAGGACCGGCCGGGACTCCGGTTGACGCAGCCCTCGCCGAGCGTCAGACTCCCCTCCGAACTGTGTCTCCCCCGTCGCAGTTCACCTGTGGTGCCGGCCGCCCGAGGTGGCCGGCACCACGCTCGTCCGGACCCGCGTCCCGGCTCTCGTGCGACCACCGGCCGTGCGACCATGACCCGGTGACCGAGAAGGAGCAGCCCACGTGCAGCGCCCGCGGCTGCGCCACCCCGGCGGTGTGGGCGCTGCGGTGGAACAACCCCCGCCTGCACACCCCCGAACGGCGCAAGACGTGGCTGGCCTGCGACGAGCACCGCGGGTCCTTGTCGGACTTCCTGGGCGCACGGAACTTCCTGCGTGACGTCGTGCCGGTCACCGACGTCACGGCGGGCGACGACGGCTCGGGCTAGCCGCCGATGGCCGACATCGGCCGGTCCGGCTGCAGGAACGACGGGTCGTCGATCCCGTGACCCGGACGCTTGCCCAGCATCGCCACGACCCACCGCTGCGCGATCTCCTCGTCGGTGGCGTCCGATCGCAGCGCGGTGCGCAGGTCGGACTCCTGGCGGGCGAAGAGGCAGTTGCGGACCTGACCGTCGGCCGTGAGCCGTACGCGGTCGCAGTCGCCGCAGAACGGGCGCGTCACCGAGGCGATGATGCCCACCGTCGCGGGACCGCCGTCGACCTCGAACAGCTCGGCCGGAGCGCTTCCGCGCGGCTCGACCGCGGGGGTGAGCGCGAAGCGTGCCTGCAGCATCTCGAGGATCTCCTCGGCCGTGACCATCTGCGCGCGGCTCCAGTCGTGCTGGGCGTCCAGCGGCATCTGCTCGATGAACCGCAGGTGGTAGCCGTGGTCGATGGCCCACGCGAGCAGCTCGGGCGCCTGGTCGTCGTTGATCCCACGGAGCAGCACCGCGTTGATCTTGACGGGCGTCAGCCCCGCGTCGCGGGCGGCCTCGAGCCCGGCGAGCACGTCGGTCAGGCGGTCCCGTCGGGTGATCGTGTTGAAGCTGTCGTCGCGGATCGTGTCGAGGCTGACGTTGACGCGGTCGAGTCCCGCAGCGGCGAGCGCCGGGGCGGTGTGCCTGAGGCCGAGGGCGTTGGTGGTCAGGCTGATCCCGAGTCCGGCGTCGAGCTCCCGCGTCCGTCGGACGATGTCGACCAGGCCGCGGCGTACGAGCGGCTCGCCGCCGGTGAAGCGGACATCCCGGATGCCGAGGCGCTCGACGCCGATCCGGATCAACCGGACCACCTCGTCGTCGGTGAGCACGTCCTCGCCCGGCAGCCAGTCGAGCCCTTCCGCCGGCATGCAGTAGGAGCAGCGCAGGTTGCACCGGTCGGTCAACGACACGCGGAGGTCGGTCGCGACACGGCCGTAGCGGTCAGCCAGCGGGATCTGTCTCACCCCGCCGAGTCTAGGGTGCCGACACCGCCGACCGAAGAGCTGCGGCCCGCCGGATAGCCTCGCGGCGTGCGGTCATGGCGCTTCCTGGTGAGTCGGCGGTGGGTGGGGTTCGCCCTCGTCGTGGCCCTCCTCGCCGCAGGTGCCTGGTGGCTCGGCGAGTGGCAGTTCTCGCGTTTGGAGGAGCGGCAGCTGCGCAACGACGTCATCCAGCGCAACGAGGCCGCGCCGCCTGCCCCCGTCGCCGAGGTCGTGCCTGCCGACGGCGAGCTGGACGCCGAGGACGAGTGGCGGACCGTGACCGCGACCGGTACCTACGCCGCTGAGGAGACCGTCATCGTCCGCTACCGGACCCGGGACGGGGCGTCCGGTGTCGAGGTGGTCGTGCCCCTGGTGCTCGACGACGGCACTGCGGTCCTCGTGGACCGTGGCTGGCTCGCGACCGACAACCGCGCAGCCACTCCCGACATCGCACCGCGGCCCCCCGCCGGCGAGGTCTCGATCACGGGCTGGGCGCGCCGCGACTCCTCCGGTGAGAGCACCGTCGTGTCCGACCGGTCCACCCGGGCCATCTCGAGCGAGGCGATCGGGGAGGCGCTGGATCGCGACGTCCTCGACGGTTTCGTGGCACTCCGCACCGAGGACCCGGCACCCGACGAGGACCTGGCCCGCACCGAGCTGCCGGAGCTCGACGACGGCCCGCACTTCTTCTACGGCCTGCAGTGGTGGTTCTTCGGGCTCCTCGCCCTCTTCGGCTTCGGCTACCTGGCGTGGGACGAGCGCCGAGGTCCCCGGACACGCCGCTCACAGCGCGCGGAGCATGCCCCCGTCGACCGGGAGCATCACGCCGCTCACGAATGAGGCCGCCGGCGAGAGCAGGAACGCCGCCGTGCGCCCGAACTCCTCCGGCTCGCCGTAGCGGCCCAGGGGGATGCCGGCGATCGAGGCCTCGCGGGCCGCGTCGGGGTCGCCCGTGGCCGCATCGAGCTCCGCGACACGCTCGGTGCCGATGCGGCCCGGCAGCAGCCCGTTGACCCGGATCCCCCGCGGTCCGAGCTCGTCGGCCAGCGTCTTGGCGACCATCGCCAGTCCGGGGCGCAGCCCGTTGGAGACGGCCATGTTCGGCAGCGGGGCCCGCACGCTCGACGACAGCACCAGCGCCAGCGAACCCCCGTGCAGCAGCTCCTGACCGACCTCCCGCGCGATCCGCACCGCCCCGAGGAACACCGACGAGAACGCGGAGGTCCACTCGTCGTCCGTGACCCCGGTGACCGGTCCCACGGGCGGGCCACCGACCGACACGAGCGCGCCGTCGACGCGACCCCAGGTGTCCCGCGCGGCGGAGATGAGGCGTCGCGGTGTGTCCGGATCGGCGTTGTCGGCGACCAGGCTCACGGCGTTCTCCTCGCCGAGCTCGGCGACGGCCGCAGTCAGGGTCTCGTCGGTGCGTCCGGAGATCACCACCCGCGCCCCCTCGGCGACCAGGGCGTCGGCTGTCGCCCGGCCGAGCCCGCGGGCGGCGCCCGTGAGGATGAACACGCGGTCCGAGAGATCGAGGTCCATGGGCGAGGACTCTAGGCGACCGGGGCGTCCTCGAAGAACTGCGTCCGGTGCAGGTCCGCGTAGAGACCCGGCTGCGCCAACAGCTCGGCGTGCGTGCCCGACTGCACGATCCGGCCACCGTCGAGCACCAGGATCCGGTCGGCGTTGCGCACCGTGGAGAGGCGATGGGCGATCACCAGCGACGTGCGGCCTGCCAGCGCGGCGTCGAGGGCCTCCTTGACGGCGGCCTCGGACTCGGAGTCGAGGTGGGCAGTGGCCTCGTCGAGCACGACGATCGACGGCGCCTTGAGCAGGAGCCGGGCGATGGCCAGGCGTTGCCGCTCGCCGCCGGAGAGCCGGTATCCGCGGTCCCCCACCACCGTGTCGAGCCCGTCGGGAAGGGCGCCCACGAGGTCGGCGATCTGCGCCGCACGCAGGGCCTGCCAGAGGTCGTCCTCGGTGGCGCCGGGGCGGGCGTACTGCAGGTTGGCACGGATGGTGTCGTGGAACATGTGCGCGTCCTGGGTGACGTACCCGACGACCGCCTCCAGCGACTCCAGGGTCACCTCGCGCACGTCGCGGTCACCGACGCGCACGGTCCCGGAGGTGGCGTCGTAGAGCCGGGCGACGAGGTGGGTCACGGTGGTCTTGCCGGCGCCCGAGGGCCCGACGAGGGCCACCATCTCCCCCGGCGCGGCGCGGAAGCTGATGTCGTGGAGCACCTGGCCGGAGTCGCGGGACTCGGCGCGCGCCACCGCCTCCAGGGACGCCAGCGAGACGTCGTCGGCACGGGGGTAGCTGAAGCCGACGTGGTCGAACTCCAACGACGACGCGCTGGCCGGCAGCGGTGTCGCGTCGGACGCCTCGGCGACCATCGCCGGCAGGTCGAGCACCTCGAAGACCCGCTCGAAGCTGACCAGCGCGGTCATCACGTCGATCCGCACGTTGGAGAGGCTCTGCAGCGGTCCGAGCAACCGGACCAGCAGCGTGCCCAGGGCCAGCAGCGTCCCCACGGTCAGGTCACCGTCGATGACCAGGTGGCCGCCGACGCCGTAGACCACCGCGAGGGCCAGCGCGGGAACCGTCAGCACGGCCGCCACGAAAATCCGGGTCAGCAGCGCGATCCGCACGCCCACGTCGCGCACCTGGCCGGCCTTGTCGGCGAAGAGCGCGTCCTCGGTCTCGCGTCGGCCGAAGAGCTTGAGCAGCATCGCGCCGCCCACGTTGAACCGCTCGGTCATGGCGTTGCCCATGTCGGCGTTGCCGTCCATCTGCTCGCGCGTCAGCGCGGCCAGCCGGCCGCTCACCCAGCGCGAGGTGACGAACAGCAACGGGAAGAGCAGCAGGCACAGCAGCGTCACCTGCCAGCTGAGGGCCAGCATGGCGATGCCCACGACCAGCACCGAGATCGCGCTCGAGACGGTGTTGGACAGGGTCGAGGTGAACGCGCGCTGCGCCCCGACGACGTCGTTGTTGAGCCGGGAGACGAGGGCGCCGGTCTGCGTCCGGGTGAAGAACGCCAGCGACTGCCGCTGCACGTGACCGAAGACGCGCGTCCGCAGATCGAAGATGAGGCCCTCGCCGATGCGGGAGGAGAGCAGCCCTCCGACGATCGAGAGCCCGGCACCGACCAGGGCCGTCGCGGCCATCGCCAGCGCCAGCAGGGTGACCAGCCGGGGGTTCCCGCCGAGGATGCCGTCGTCGACGATCCGCTGGACCAGCAGCGGCGTGACCACGACCAGCATCGAGTCGAGCACCGTGATCGCCAGGAACCCGGCGATCATCGGCCGGTGGGGCACGGCGAAGCCGAGCACCCGGCGTACGGTGCCGGGCTCGATCCGCGCCTTGGCCGCCTCCCGGTCCGTGCGCATGTGGCGCCAGGCCGGACCCATGCCCGTCGACAGGGACATGTCCCGCTCCTCCCGCGCGCCTGCTAGCCGCCCGCGAGCCTGGCCAGCTCGCGGAAGCGGCGTACCTGTGCCTCGCGTTCGAACCGTCGCTGCTCGTCGAGGCTGCGACCGCCCGCCGCCAGCAGCAGCGCCTTGGTCTCGGAGACGACGCCGGCCATCGGCGCCGCCAGGGCGCTGGCGAGGTCCGTCACCGTCGCGTCGAGCTCGTCGCCCGGCACGGCCAGCAGTGCCAGCCCGAGGTCGACCGCCTCGGCGGCCGGTACCAGTCGGCCGGTGACGCAGATCTCCAGCGCCCTGGAGTAGCCAACCAGCTCGACCAGCGGCTTTGTTCCCGTGAGGTCGGGCACCAGCCCCAGCGTCGACTCGAGCATGCCGAACGTCGCGTCCTGGGCGACCACGCGGAGGTCACAGGCCAGGGCGAGCTGGAACCCGGCGCCGACGGCGTGACCCCGCACTGCCGCGACGGAGACGAAGCGGGGGTCTCGCAGGAACGTGAACCCGCGCTGGTACTGCTCGATCGTCTCGGCGATCCGGTGGTCCGGCTGCGCCAGGAGGTCGGCGACGGTCTCCTGCCCGTCCCCGCCGCCGGCGGTGAGCATCGCGCGGTCCAGGCCCGAGGAGAACGAGCGACCCTCGCCCCGGACCACCACCACGCGGACGTCGTCGGGGATCTCCTCCCCCAGGGTCGCCAGTGCGCGCCACATCGCCGGGGTCTGCGCGTTGCGCACCTGGGGCCGGTCGAGGGTGATCGTGGCCGTGCTCCCGTCGACCTGGTAGCGCAGTCCGGCCTCCGCGAGCTGTTCGGGTGTCATGGGCGGCATCCTCCCAGCGGCCGCGTCAGGCGAGGGAGACCAGGTCGGCGTAGTCCGCGGACCAGAGGTCCTCGTCGCCGTCGGGCAGGATCAGCACCCGATCCGGCTCCAGCGCCTGGACTGCGCCCTCGTCGTGGGTGACGAGGACGATGGCGCCCTCGTAGGAGCGGATCGCTGCCAGGACCTCCTCACGGGATGCTGGGTCGAGGTTGTTGGTCGGCTCGTCGAGCAGCAGGACGTTGGCCGAGGAGACCACGAGGATGGCGAGGGCCAGCCGGGTCTTCTCCCCGCCGGAGAGCACCTTGGCCGGCTTGTTGGCGTCGTCGCCGGAGAAGAGGAACGACCCGAGCACGGAGCGTGCCTGGGTGTCGGTCAGCTCCGGCGCGGAGGTCCTCAGGTTCTCCAGCACGGTGCGGTCCACGTCGAGCGTCTCGTGCTCCTGGGCGTAGTAGCCGAGCCTCAACCCGTGCCCGGGCCGCACCTCCCCCGTGTCGGGTGCGTCGACCCCGGCGAGGATGCGCAGGAGCGTGGTCTTCCCGGCGCCGTTCAGGCCGAGGATGACCACCCGGCTGCCCCGATCGATCGCGAGGTCGACGTCGGTGAAGACCTCGAGCGACCCGTAGGACTTCGACAGCTCTGCGGCGGTCAGCGGGGTCTTCCCGCACGGGGCCGGTGCCGGGAAGCCGATCCGGGCCACCCTGTCGGCGCGACGCTCCCCCTCGATGCCGGCCATCAGCTTGTCGGCGCGCTTGAGCATCGACTGGGCCGCCTGCGCCTTGGTGGCCTTGGCCCGCATCTTGTTGGCTTGGTCGGTGAGCGCCTTGGCCTTGTTCTCGGCGTTGGCACGCTCGCGCCGGCGCCGCTTCTCGTCGGTCTCCCGCTGCTGGAGGTAGGCGCGCCACCCCATGTTGTAGACGTCGATCTCCGCCCGGTTGGCGTCGAGGTGGAGGACGCGCGTGACGGTGGCCTCGAGCAGGGCGGTGTCGTGGCTGATGACCACGAGTCCTCCCTTGTGGGCGGCGAGGAACTCGCGCAGCCAGACGACGGAGTCGGCGTCGAGGTGGTTGGTCGGCTCGTCGAGCAGCAGGGTCTCGGCTCCGGAGAAGAGGATCCGGGCCAGCTCTACGCGGCGCCGCTGGCCACCGGACAGCGTGCAGAGCGGCTGCTGCAGCAGTCGGTCCTCGATCCCGAGGCTGTGCGCGATCTGGGTGGCCTCCGACTCGGCGGCGTAACCACCCCCGGCGTGCAGCTCGGTGTCGGCACGCGTGTAGCGCCGCATGGCCCGCTCGCGCACCGCGGGGTCGTCGCTGCCCATCTCGGTCTCCGCCTCCCGTAGCCGGCGCACGACGTCGTCGAGCCCCCGGGCGGAGAGGATCCGGTTGAGGGCGAGGACGTCGGGGTCGCCGGTGCGCGGGTCCTGTGGCAGGTAGCCGACCTCGCCGGTGCGCAGCACCTGCCCGGAGGCGGGGAGGGCGTCGCCGGCCAGGATCTTGGTGAGGGTGGTCTTGCCGGCGCCGTTGCGCCCGACCAGCCCGACCTTGTCGCCGGCGGCCACGCGGAAGTCGACGTTCGCCATCAGGAGTCGCGCCCCGGCACGGACTTCGAGGTGCTGGGCGGTGATCATGAGGCTGGCTAGTCTAGGGCGGCGGATCGGGCCGGCAGCGGCCGGACCGCCGATGCCGGAAGGGGCCGCGATGCGCTTCAACCCGAGGGCCCGGCTCGACACCGGCCGGATGCGTGACACCGGCGGCCGCGGCGGCAGTCGCGGCGGCGGTGGCGGCGCCGTCCGCATCCCCGTCCCCACCGGTGCCAAGGCCGGCGGCGGCGCCGTCGGGCTGCTCGTGATCCTGCTCCTCGTCGTCCTCACCCAATGTGTCGGTGGCAGCCGTGGTGGGCTCCCGCTCCCGGACGACCGGCTCGACCTGTCGCGGGTGTCCGGCGCCGACAGCAACCGCTACGCGAACTGCCGGACCGGCGCCGACGCCAACACCGACCGTGACTGCGCCCGGGTCGCCGTGGAGAACTCGCTGACCGACTACTGGAGCGAGCAGCTGCCGGCGTCCGTCGAGTTCCGGCCCGAGGGTGTGATGCAGACCTTCACCGGCTCGGTGAGCACCGGCTGCGGCCAGGCCACCTCCCAGGTGGGGCCCTTCTACTGCCCCGTGGACGAGGGCATCTACCTCGACACCACGTTCTTCCGCGAGGTGCTGGAGCGACAGCTCGGCGGTCCCGGCGGCGATTTCGTCGAGTACTACGTGCTCGCCCACGAGTACGGCCACCACGTGCAGAACCTCCTGGGCACGATGGGCCGGGTGCGGACCCAGCAGGGGCCCACGAGCGACGCCGTCCGGCTCGAGCTGCAGGCGGACTGCTACGCCGGCATGTGGACGCGTAGCGCGACCACCACGGAGGACGCGCGCGGCGAGCCGCTCATCGTCGACCTCACCCAGGCAGACATCGACCAGGCCATCGCCGCGGCCAAGGCGGTCGGTGACGACCGGATCCAGGACCGCACCACCGGTCGGGTCAACCCCGCCGAGTGGACCCACGGCTCCGCGGAGCAGCGCCAGCGCTGGTTCGCGGTCGGTTTCCAGGAGGGGTCGCTGGAGGCCTGTGACACGTTCAGCGCCGCGCAGCTCTGACGTCTGCGCTGCTGCCGTGCTGCGCGCGTGTGGGCCGGGGTGCCACGGCCAGGCTGCGAGCGTGAGTGAGCGCTGGCCAGGCTCTTTCCGTCGGCCGGTGGCGTGGCGTCGCGAGAGGGACCCACCCCGTGCGTGCTCACCGGCGGCGAGGCACCACCGACGCCGACAGCCGGCCGAACGCCTCGACCTGCTCCTTGGTGCCGGCGACGATGAGCTCGTCACCCTCCTTCACCACCGTGTCGGCCGTGGCGTAGCTGAAGTCGCCGTCGCGTCGCTTGATCCCGACGACGGTGACGCCGAACTGGTCGCGGACGCCGTAGCCCGCCAGGGTGCGCCCGACGAGCGGGGTCGGGGCCGGCGTCCGGGCGAAGGCGTAGCCGTGGTCGAGCTCGACGTACTCGGTCATCCCGCCGCGGAGCAGGTGGGCCACCCGCCGCCCCATGTCGTGCTCGGGCCGGACGACGTGGTCGGCGCCGATCTGGGCCAGGATCCGGGCGTGGGCCGAGCTGATCGCCTTGGCCCAGACGGTGCGGACGCCGAGTCCCACGGCGACGGAGGTCGCCAGGATGCTGGACTCGAGGTCGGTGCCGACGCCGACGACCACGGTGTCGAAGTCCGCGACGCCCAGCTCGCGCATCGCGTCCTCGTCGGTGACGTCGGCCTCCACGACGTGGGTCAGGCGACCGGCCAGCGACTGCACGGCGCGTGCATCGGCGTCGACGCCCAGCACCTCGACGCCCTCGCCCATGAGCTCGAGGGCGAGGGACCGCCCGAAGCGGCCGAGCCCCAGCACGGCGACGGCGCTGCTCTCTCTCCTAGCCAATGATCGGACGTCCTTCCGGGAGTCGGTGCAGGTGGCCGCGCTCACGCATCGCGAGCGCGGAGACCAGGGTGATCGGCCCGAGCCGACCGAGGAACATGAGACCGACGAGGACCAGCTGCGCGCTGGTCGGGAGGGCGGCGGTGATGCCGGTGGACAGGCCGACGGTGCCGAAGGCGGAGGCCGCCTCGAACAGCACCGGCCCGGTCTCGAGGTCGGTCAGCACCAGCAGGACGAACGTGGCCCCGACGACAGCCGCGACGCCGAGCAGGGCCACCGCCAGCGCCTGCCGCACGGCACGGTCCCCGATGCGGCGCTGGAACGCCTCCACGTCGCGCTCGCCGCGCACCTCGGCGTAGATGGCGAAGAAGAGCAGGACGAAGGTCGTCACCTTGATGCCACCGGCGGTGCCAGCGGAACCGCCGCCGATGAACATCAGCACGACCGTGCCGAGCAGGGTGCCCTCCTCCATCGCCGCCACGTCGAGGCTGTTGAAGCCCGCGGTGCGGGGCATCACGCCGTGGAAGAACCCGGCCAGGAAGCGCGCAGAGGGCTCCAGCCCCCCGAGCGTGCCCGGGTTGTCCCACTCGTTCGCCGTCACCAGGACCGCTCCGGCGAGGAAGAGCCCCGTCGTGGCGATCAGGGTGATCCTCGTGTGGATGCTCCACGGCCCCCGACGACGACGGGCGAGCTCGAGCCAGACCGGGAAGCCCAGCCCACCCGCGATGACGGCCCCCGCGATGGGCAGGCAGATCCACGGGTCGGAGGCGAAGCGGACCAGGCTGTCCGGGTAGAGCGCGAAGCCGGCGTTGTTGAACGCCGACACGGCGTGGAAGCCGCCGAGGTACCCGGCGCGGCCCCAGGGCAGGTCGTAGGCGAGCGCGAACCGCAGGGTGAGGGCAGCGGCGGTGACCAGCTCGAAGGCCACGCTGATGAGGACGACGCCCTTGACGACCGTGCCGACCTCCCCAAGGCCCAGGCTCTTGGTCTCCGTCGCCGCCGTCATCCGGGAGCGCAGGCCGAGCCGCCGCCACACGAGGAGGCCCAGCAGGGTGGCGAAGGTCATGATGCCGAAGCCGCCCACCTGGATGAGGGCGAGGATGACCACCTCGCCGAAGTCCGACCAGTAGGACGCGGTGTCGACCACCACCAGCCCGGTGACGCACACGGCGCTGGTCGAGGTGAACAGGGCCGCGGTGAGCGGCGCAGACCGGCCGTCGGCGCTGGCGACCGGGAGCATCAGCAGCAGGGTGCCCAGGACGATGACCAGGGCGAAGGCGAGGACCACGGCCTGGGCGGGATTGCGGAGCCAGGTCGACCGCGGCGGCCGCCCGCCGGCCGCGGACTCGTGCACGCGCCGAGAGTAGCCCCTGCCGACGGCTCAGGAGGCGAGCAGTGCCTCGATCTGGGGGTACTGCCGCTGCAGCGTGCGCAGGTGGGGCGCCACCGCCGGGTGCCGGAACTTGCTGGCTAGCGCCCCCTCGCCGGCCGCCACGCGCTCGAGGGCCCACTCGGCACGGCTCAGCGCGGAGTAGACGGCGGCGACCTGGGCACCCAGCCTCACCTGCTCCGGGCTCGCCAGGCCCTCCGGCAACCCCATGCCGTAGGCGTCGAGCAGCGGCTCGAAGTCCTCGCGGGCCGCCAGCGAGTAGAGGCCCAGGTCGGCGCCGACCGGGCCCACACCCAGGGTCGCCCAGTCGATGGCGACGACGTGGTCGCCCGCGCGTCCCGGCAGGTTGGTGGGGGTGGCGTCACCGTGCTGGGCGACCTGGGGCAGCTCCGCGACCCGGTCGAGCAGCGTCGTACGGCGCTGCCAGAGGTGGTCGGCCACGTCGGCCACGGCGGTGCGGGCCAGCGTCGGCCAACCCCCACGGCGCTCGACCTGGGCGAGGCGGTCCGCCAGCTGGTTGCGGGCGAGGAACCGTGGGCGGGCGGTCAGGCTGCCGGTGAAGCGGCCCAGTGACATGGCGACGAAGAGGCCGCTGTTGGCGTCGTCCTCGACCCACTCGCGGGTGATGGTGATGCCGTCGTCGTCCTCCTCGACGGCGGCGACCACGGAGCGGAGTCCGCTGGTGGCCGAGACCAGGCCGGTCTCGAGGACGTCGGCCTCGCGGCGCCAGTAGGCGAAGTGCGCCGGCTCCGAGAAGGCGCCCGGGTCGTGCGGGGCCGGGCGGGCGAGCCGCTTGACGACCACGGGCTGGTCGCCGAGGGCCGCCCGCCAGACACCCACGGTCGACGGCCCGGTCCCGCCGGGCAGCGGATGCCAGTCCGGCTCCGGCTCCCACATGACGGCGACGCTAGCCGACGTCGCGCCTCGCGAAGCCGAACCAGCCCGCGACACCCATGAGCGCCGCCGCCGCCAGCACGGCCGCGAAGGCCACGGCGTCGAACTCGGCGACCGGCTGGAGGGCGAGGTGCTCGAACGGCGAGACGTCGCGGAGCCAGTCCGGGAACCGCAGGACCTCTCCGAGCAGCAGCACCACGGCCACGAAGGCGAGACCGAGCCATCCGGCGGTCGCGAGCCGGGGCCGGATGCCGTAGAGCAGGCGGGTGAGACCCGCCAGGGCCAGCACCGCGGGCAACCACGCCGACGTCTGCCAGGTGAAGCGCCACGGCGCGCCTGCGTCCCCCGTGACCAGGCCGTAGCCCACACCCATCCCGAGACCGCCCGCGGCCACCACGAGGACCGAGCCGACCACGGTGACCGCCACGTGGCTGAGCAGCCAGCGGATGCGGGAGACGCCCGTCGCCAGCAGCGGCTCGAGCCGGCCAGACTCCTCCTCGGCGCGGGCCCGCAGCACCGAGGCGATCGCGAAGGCGCTGGAGATCATCGCGATCATCACCATCGCGATGGCCTGGAACCCCGCGACGAGGTCCACTCCCCCGGCAGCGAACATCTCCCGGGCCGCCTCGTTGTCCCCGACCAGGTCGCCCGCGCCGTCACCGATCGATCCGTAGGACAGGCCCACGAAGGCCATGCCCAGCATCCAGCCGACGACGCTGCCGCGCTGCAGCCGCCACGCGAGGCCGAGCGGGGTGCCGAGGGCAGGGGTCGCCCGGTCCGGGCCGGGGCGGGCCGCGAGCACGCCGGAACCGATGTCGCGGCGCTCGAAGACGGCGTACGCCGCGAGCAGCACGAGCACCGCCAGCGCGACGAGCAGCAGCGCCGGCCACCAGCGGAGTCCCGAGAAGGCGTACATGCGCTGGTACCAGCCGATCGGGCTGAGCCACGACAACGTCTCGTTGCCGACGTCGCCGACGGCCCGGAGGGCGTAGGACCCGGCCAGGACCGCCCCGGTGATGCCGTACACGGAGCGGGTCGACGCCGTCAGCTGGGCGGCCAGCAGCGAGACCCCGGCGAACGCCATCCCGAAGAGCCCGACCCCCACGCCGAGCGCCACGGAGTCGGCCACCGCGAGCGGGACGGAGATCAGGCTCACGGCGATGAGGCCGCCGAACAGGAGGTTCGCGATCCCGGCCACGGCGAGGGCGGCCGTGAGGGGTGCGCGGCGGCCGATCGCCCCCGAGCGCAGCAGCTCGTCGCGGCCGCTCTCCTCCTCGGCACGGGTGTGGCGCCCGATGATGAACATGGTCATCAGGCCGGCGACGACGGCGCCGAACGCCGTGGCCTGCCACGTCACCTGGCCGCCGATGGTGTTGAGGGCCCGCGCCGGTCCCGCCATGGCGATGAACGCCGGGTTCGACTCCATGGCGAGGGCAGCCCGGTCGAACTCGGCCTGCGTGGCGTAGAGCCCCTCGATGCTGACGGCCTGGCTCCAGTAGAGGAGCATCCCGCCCAGCGGCCACCACACCAGCAGCCACCGGTCACGTCGCAGGAACGACCGCAGCAGGATCCCGACCCCGGTCACCGACCCGCCGCCTCGCTGTCCTGCTCCGGCTCCGCCTCGATCCGGTCGCCGTAGTGCCGCATGAACAGCTCCTCCAGGGTCGGGGGCTGGCTGGTCAGCGACACCACTCCGGCCGCCTGCAGCGTGTCGAGGACCGGGTCGAGCGAGGTGGTGTCGACCTGGAGCCGGACCCGGGTCCCGTCCACCTCGACGTCGTGGACGCCGGGCAGCGAGGCCAGCCCGTCGGGCGGACGGCGCAGCTCGGCGGCGATCGAGGTGCGGGTGAGGTGGCGCAGCTCGGCGAGCGTCCCGGACTCGACGCAGTGCCCGTTGCGGATGATGCTCACCCGGTCGCAGAGGGCCTCGACCTCGGCCAGGATGTGGCTGCTCAGCAGCACCGCGTGACCCTGCTCGCGGAACGTGCCGACGTACTCCCGGAACACCGCGTCCTTGAGCGGGTCGAGCCCGGAGGTGGGCTCGTCGAGGAGCAGCAGCTCGACGTCGGAGGCCAGCGCGGCCACCAGGGCGACCTTCTGCCGGTTGCCCTTGGAGTAGCTGCGACCCTTCTTGGTGGGGTCGAGGTCGAAGCGCTCGATGAGCTCGTCACGGCGACGCCCGTCGAGGCCTCCCCGCATCCGGCCCAGCAGGTCGATCGCCTGACCGCCGGTGAGGTTGGGCCACAGGCTGACGTCGCCAGGCACGTAGGCGAGCCGCCGGTGCAGCTCCGCCGCGTCCCGCCAGGGATCGCCGCCGAAGAGGCGCACCGAGCCGGCGTCCTTCCGGAGCAGCCCGAGCAGGACCCGGATCGTCGTGGACTTCCCCGCCCCGTTGGGGCCGAGGAACCCGTGCACCTCTCCCGCCACGACCCGCAGGTCGAGACGGTCGAGCGCCAGGGTCGGGCCGAAGCTCTTGCTGAGTCCCTCGATCTCGATGGGAGCCGTCACGCCTCCACCCTACGAGCGCGGGCGCCCCCGCTCGACTAGCGTCGCCGCGTGACCACGACACTCCTCCCCACCACGAGCCGCGACCTGCGACGCCGCGCCCTGCGCCACCAACGCGAGGGACGCGTCCCCGGCCTCTACGCAGGGGTGCACCGCAGGGGTGAGCTGCTGTGGGGCGACGGGGTCGGGGTGAAGGACGTGGAGACGCCGGTACCACCGGGTGCTGACGACCAGTTCCTGGTCGCCTCCAACACCAAGACCTTCACGGCCGTCATGGTGATGCAGCTGCGCGACGAGGGGCGGCTCGACCTCGACGACCGCATCGGAGCGCACCTGCCCGAGGTCCGGCAGCCGGTGACGGTGCGCCAGGGGCTGGCCCACCTGTCGGGCCTGCAGCGCGAGCCGGTGGGTGAGGTCTGGGAGACCCTGGCCGAACCCGACGTCGAGGAGCTGCTGGCGGGGTTCGCCGAGGCGGAGCAGATCGGCCGGCCCCACGACCGGTGGCACTACTCCAACATCGTCTACGCCGTGCTCGGCCAGCTCGTGGCCCGGCTGGACGGCCGCACCTGGGCGGGCAGCCTGCAGGCGCGGTTGCTGGATCCGCTGGAGCTGCGGCGTACGTCGCCGGGGTTCGACGGCGGGCCACGGGCGACGGGCTACTACGTCGCGCCCTACGACGACGTGCCGCGTCCCGAGCCGGTGATCGGGTCCTCGGCCCTCGACCCGTGCGGCGGGCTGGCGAGCACGGCCGACGACCTCGTGCGGTGGTCGTCCTTCGTGGCCGACCCCGACCCGGGCGTGCTGTCCCCCGACACCCTCGAGGAGATGTGCCAGCCGCAGGCGATGCGGGACCTCGAGGGGTGGACCGCGGCCATGGGTCTCGGCTTCTTCCTGCACCGCTCCCCCGGCGGGCGGACCTGGGTCGGTCACACCGGCGGCATGCCCGGCCACATCACCGGGGTCTTCACCCACCGCGAGTCCGGGACCGGCGCCGTGGTGCTGATGAACTCGACCTCGGCGCCGGATCCCGCGGGCTTCGCGATCGCCCTCGGGGAGCACGTGGTCGAGCACGACCCGGCCGAGCCCGAGCCGTGGCGCCCAGGCACCGTGGTCCCGGAGGAGCTGGCCGGGCTGCGTGGCGTGTGGTTCAGCGAGGGGGCGCCCTTCATCTTCTCGGTGGTCGAGGGACACCTCGAGGCCCGAGAGCCCGGCCAGCCGAGCGAGCAGCCGTCGTCGGTGTTCGAGCAGGTGGACGACGACGTCTACCGGACCGTCCGCGGCCGCGAGCGCGGCGAGCTGCTGCGGGTCACCCGCGACGACGACGGCGTCCCGGTGCGCCTCCACTGGGCCACCTACCTGGCCACCCGCGAACCCCTCGCCTTCGGGGAGCAACCCACCACCCGCTGACCCGTCACTCCGGCTGGTTCGCACAACGCCGAGCCGTCACTCCGGCTCGTTCACCACCCGCCGACCCGTCACTCCCGCCGGTTCGGACCCGGGTGACCCGTCAGCCGGACGGCGCGTTGTGGACGTCGACCTCGATCGCCGCGGCGTCCACCACTGCCCGGTCCAGCACGGCGCGGCGGGGGTCCGGGACGGCGAGCCACCGCTCGACGACGACCAACGAGTCCAGCCGGTCATCGGCCAGGACTTCCGCGACAGCGGCACGGTCACCGCCGGTCACGACCGGACCGGCGCGGAGGATGCGGGCGGCGTGATCAGCCGCCGCCGCGTACGCCGCGCGCGCCTGGTTGTCGCGGCGGCGGGCGAACCGCTGCTGGCTCTGGCCCCCTGCCTTGGTGCGCCCCTGGACGTGCCGCTGGCCGATCTTGTGCTCGGCGAGGTCGGTGCCGGCCAGCCGGGCCACGGCGAAGCCGCCCTTGCGCACGAGCAGCACCCCCCAGACCGCGGGTGGCCGGGCCGCCACCGAGAACTCCGCGGGGTCGGCGGCCCCGGCGTACGCGAGGTCGAACGGCAGCCGGGCAGTGAAGACCGACCCGTCGGGGGCGGTGCCGTGCAGCCGGTCGTCGGCGCGGAGGTCGACACCGCCGTGGCGGTCCGCGAAGTTCCCGACCCACCGCTCCCACCGGCCCGGGGCCACCAGTACGAGCGCCACGTCAGTCCCTGTCCATGGCGCGACTCTACGTCCACGCGTCCCCCAGGACGGGGCGCGACCGGCGCATCATGAACCCGATGGAACCCGGGAGGCAGCTGCCGCGTGTCAGTGCTGTGGACAGCGACGAGATGGCCGCGCTGGCACGGCTCTACGAGCGTGTCTGCCCGCGGCTGGTCTCCGCGCTGACCGCGATCGGCGGCAACCGCGCCGATGCCGAGGAGGTCGCGCAAGAGGCGTTCGTGACCATGGTCGAGAGGTGGCCGCAGGTGAGTCAGTACGACGACCCGGAGGGTTGGCTCCGCACGGTCGCCGTCCGCCGCTTGGTCAGTCGGTTCCGGCGCCGGGAAGTCGCGCGCCGAGGTCTGCAGCGGCTCCGGGCGGCCCCGCCCACCCAATCGGCCGGCCCGGTTGCTGACGGCATCGACCTGGACCGGGCACTCGCACGGCTCCCCATCTCCCAGCGGGCGGCGGTCGTGCTCCACCACGGGCTCGATCTGCCGGTGTCGGAGGTGGCGGCCCTGCTCGATGTCCCCGTCGGGACGGTCAAGTCGCGGCTGCAGCGCGCCCGGCTCGCCCTCGCCGACCTCCTCGGAGACGCCGGGACAACCACGAGGACGACATGACGGACTTCGACGAGGCGCTTCGGCGCCGCATGGAGAGCGACGCCCAAGCCCCCGTGCCGCCGTTCGGTGACGTCGTGGCCCGGGTCCGCCGGCGGCGCACCGCGCGTCGTGCCGGCGTGGGGGTGGCCGCCGCCCTCGCAGCCGCAGTTGCTGCCGTCGCCCTGGTGGTGTTCGACACGCCTTCGCAGCGGGCTGTCGACCCTGCCGCACCTCCAGCGACCGTTCCCTCCGACCAGGAGCCTGGCCGCTCGGACATCCGCGACGAGGCGCCCCCCTGGGACGGCGAGGGCGGCCTGCCCGTGTTCCTGCAGCTCGACAGCAAGCAGGTCCGCCTGGACCCGTGGACGTACTGCCGTCCCGACATCTGCGCCGACGGGATGCCCCAGCCGCCGTACGTCGACGCAGGCGATCGCGACGTCGTGGCGTTCGCCGTGCCGCGTACCGGCTGGTCGTTCACCGCCACTGTGGTGCCCCTCACCGACGCCCGGTGCGGACGCCGGATCACCATGCCCGTCGAGCGGACCGGTCGCCACACGTTCGCCGTGCCGCGGATCGGCCCTCCCGACACCTACCGCGTCGACCTGTTCGGAAGAGGGCCCGAGGGCGGCTCCTCAACGAGCTTCAGATGGACCACCGACGAACCGGGACTGATGCCGGAGCCGACGGCCATGGTGAGTGGTGTGTACGGCGGGATCGAGCTCAGCATCCGCGGCCTTCCGGACGTCGACCGCGCCACGGCAACCGTCACCGCCATGGCCGAGGGCGGGACCCGCAGCTTCGGTCCGCTCACACCCGAGGCCGCGGGCTGCCGCCCGCCGGGCGACCTCTTCTTCGACGTCGACAACCCACCCGGGGAGCTGCAGCGGAAACGTCCGCCGGTGACCTACGAGGTGGAGCTGGTTCTGGACGGCAGGACGTACCGCGGGATCTCGCGGTGGCCCACCGACGAGATGAGGGGTGAGGCGCCGTTCTCCCTGGTGACCTTCCAGCCACCGCTGCCCACGTGGGGTGGGTGAGCCCTCAGCCGGTCAGTACCGCGGAGTTCCCCGCCCACCGCTCCACCGAGAGGTGGCACGAGGACCGCCGGCAGGGCCGGAACGCCAGAGGCTCAGGCCTGGTAGAGGACCCGGAAGCGCTCCAGCACGACCGGCATGTCGGAGGTGAACCCCCGGTCGTGGGCGGCGTGCTCGGTGAAGAACCGCTGGTGGACCTCCCGCCAGTGGCGCAAGGTCTTGTCACCCTCCCCCTCGAGCCGCGCGTGCTCCTCGTCGACCTCGTCGAAGGGAACCACCGTCACGTCGGTGGTCTCGATCAGCGCGTGCGGGTGGCCGGCGCCGTCGAGCACGATGCTGAGGGTGCCCGCCTGCGGCAGCTCCTCGTCATCGGCCTCGTAGTCCCACAGGGCCGACGCCGTTGCCGTCTTCTCCCCGGCGAGCACCAGGCTCAGCAGCTCGTCGGCCTGCTCCGGCGTCGCCCCGAACGACCACGCCGGCGGCGGCACGACCTCGAGCGTGGTCGGGCCGAAGTACGTCGGGGCGGCGTTCAACTTCGCGTGGAACCGCGCGAGGTTCCAGAACGCGTCGACGTCGGTCGGCGGCGTGGGGTCGGTGGCCATGGCGGTCACGCTACGCCAACGTGCGTCGTCTCCGTCCGCAGGCAGCCGCGGCAGCGAGGGGGTCTGGGAGACGGTCGGCGAGCCCCTTCAGGTGGTCGGCCGCGAGCCCGGCGTGGCCGGCGGCGTGCCGGTGTCGGCGATCAGCTCGCGGGCCTCGGCGAGGGTCAGGTCGTTGTTGTAGATTGCCGCGCCCGGCTGCTGGAGGTGGCCGTCGTCCAGCCCCCCGAGGTCCAGGGGGGCGAACCCCAGGTCGCGCACGAGCTCGGCGACCACGGCCTTCGCCTCCTCGTCGTCGCCGACGAGGGGGATGACCCGTCGATCTGCCTCAGCCCGGGACCGGTCGCCCTGCGCGGCGAGGTGCCCGGACCAGATGGTGTTGAACGCCTTGACGACCCGTGCGCCCGGCACGCGGTCGGCGACCCACCGCGCGTGGGTGCGGCCGTCCAGGTCGATCTCGCCGTCGCGGTCGGGGTAGTAGTTCGAGGCCGACACGAGGATGCGGCCGTCCAGGGCGTCGGCGGGGAGATCGCGCACGGCGGCGAAGGGCACGGCCTCGATGACGAGGTCGGCGGCCGCTGCCTCCGCGACGGAGCCGGCCTCGAGCCGTTCCACACCGTCGACCCGCTCGCGCAGGCTGTCGGGCCCGCGACTGTTGGCGAGCGTCGCGGTGTGCCCCGCGGCCGTGACGAGCCGCGACAGCGTCCCGCCGATGTTGCCCGACCCGATGATCCCGATGTGCATGGCCGCACAACCGCCGGCCAGCGCCACCCATTCCCGTCGGCCGCCGGCTGGGCGGCCGGGTGGCCGCCAGCCAGAGTCATCCCCTGAGCTCGCGGCCCCCGTCACGGGGCACGGCTGAGCCGGTCCCCCAGCGGCTCAGACGTTGAAGCCCAGCGCGCGCAGCTGCTCGCGACCGTCGTCGGTGATCTTGTCGGGGCCCCACGGCGGCATCCAGACCCAGTTGATGAGGACGTCGCTGACCAGACCCTCCAGGGCGGACCGGGTCTGGTCCTGGATGACGTCGGTGAGCGGGCAGGCTGCCGAGGTCAGCGTCATGTCGAGGACGCAGTTGTGGTCCTCGTCGAGGTGGACGCCGTAGACCAGGCCGAGGTCGACGACGTTGATGCCGAGCTCGGGGTCGACGACGTCCTTCATCGCCTCGGTGACGTCGTCCTCGGTCACGGTCGTGGTGCCGCCTCCGGCGGCCGCCTCGGGGACGTCGGGCAGGTCGTCGTGAGCGGGGTTGGTGGTCATGCCTTCTCCTCCAGGACTTGGCTCGTCGCGTCCTTCCAGGCCATCCAGGCCAGCAGGGCGCACTTCACGCGGGCGGGGAACTTGGCGACGCCGGCGAAGGCGACGCCGTCCTCCAGCACCTCCTCGTCGGGCTCGACCTGACCCTTGCCCTGCATCAGGGCCAGGAACTCCTCGTGCACCTGCATCGCGTCCTCGACGCTCCGGCCGATCACCAGGTCGGTCATCACCGAGGCGGCGGCCTGTGAGATCGAGCAGCCGATGGCGTCGTAGGAGACGTCCTCGACGGTGCCGTCGCTGAGGTGCACCCGCAGCGTCACCTCGTCGCCGCACGTGGGGTTGACGTGGTGGACCTCCGCCTCGAAGGGCTCACGGAGCCCCTTGTGGTGGGGGTTCTTGTAGTGGTCGAGGATGATCTCCTGGTACAGCGAGTCGAGCTCTGCGCTCATGGGCTCATCCCACCTCGAAGTAGTCGCGGGTGTACAGCAGGCCGTCGACGAGCGCGTCGATCTCGCCGGGTGTGGTGTAGAGGTAGGACGACATCCGGGTCGAGCTCTGCACCCCGAACCGCGCGTGCGCCGGCTTGGCGCAGTGGTGCCCCGCCCGGACGGCCACACCGCGGGTGTCGAGCACCGTCGCCACGTCGTGCGGGTGGATCCCGTCGAGCTCGAAGCTGATCGCTCCCCCGCGCTCCGCGGCGTCGCGCGGCCCCAGCACGGTCAGCCCCGGGACCGTCTCCAGCCCCGCCAGGGCGTAGCCGGTGATCGCCTGCTCATGGGCGTGGATGGCCTCCATCCCCACGTGGCCGAGGTAGTCGAGGGCGGCGCCCAGGCCCACGGCCTCGACGATCGGCGGGGTCCCGGCCTCGAACTTGTGCGGGAGGCCGGCGTACGTCGAGCGCGCCATCGTGACGGTCTCGATCATCTCGCCGCCACCCAGGAAGGGCGGCAGCGCATCGAGCACCTCGCGACGACCCCAGAGCACACCGATGCCCGTCGGTCCGACGGCCTTGTGCCCGGTGAAGACCAGCAGGTCGGCGCCGCACTGGGTCACGTCGACCGGCAGCTGCGGCACGGCCTGGGAGGCGTCGACCACCACCAGGGCCCCGACCTCGTGGGCGCGCCGGGCGATCTCGGCGACGGGGTTGATCGTGCCGAGCATGTTGGACACCCAGGTCAGGGCGACCACCTTGGTGCGCTCGGTGATGAGGTCGTCGATGTCCGAGAGGTCGAGCCGGCCCTCGTCGGTGAGGCCGAACCACCGCAGCGTCGCGCCGGTCCGCTGCGTGAGCAGCTGCCACGGCACGATGTTGGAGTGGTGCTCCATCTCGGTGATGACGACCTCGTCGCCCTCGCCGACCTGGTGCTCACCCCGCCACGCCAGTGTGTTGGCGACCAGGTTGAGCGCCTCGGAGGCGTTCTTGGTGAAGACCACCTCGTCGCGCGACGGCGCCGCGATGAAGCCGGCCACCACGTCGCGCGCGTGCTCGAACGCCGCGGTCGACTCCGCGCCGAGCTGGTGCATGGCGCGGGCGATGTTGGCGTTGTGCCGCTCGAGGTGGTCGACCATGGTGTCGATCACCACCTGCGGCTTCTGCGAGGTGTTGGCGCTGTCGAGGTAGACCAGCGGCTGCCCGTTCGCGAGCGTGCGCGACAGGATCGGGAAGTCCTTGCGCAGGACCTCTAGATCGGAGAGCAGTCCGGGGACGGTCATCAGCTTCCTTTCAGCGCCGGTGGTGTCGTGGCTCGGGCCCGAGGGCCCTCGCGCCTCAACCTCCGACGGCAGCCTTCTGGTACTTGTCGTAGCCCTCGGCCTCGAGCTGGTCGGCCAGCTCCGGTCCGCCCTCGTCGGCGATCCGGCCGGCGACGAAGACGTGCACGAAGTCGGGCTTGATGTAGCGCAGGATGCGCGTGTAGTGCGTGATCAGCAGGACGGCCTTGTCCCCGTCCTCGGCGAAGCGGTTGACGCCCTCCGAGACGACCTTGAGCGCGTCGATGTCGAGGCCGGAGTCGGTCTCGTCGAGCACCGCGACCTTGGGGTCGAGCAGCTCGAGCTGGGCGATCTCGTGGCGCTTTTTCTCACCGCCGGAGAAGCCCTCGTTGACGTTGCGCTGCGAGAACGTCGGGTCGAGCCCCGCCGCCTCCATCGCGGTGTTGACGTCCTTGACCCAGTGACGCAGCTTGGGCGCCTCGCCGTCGATCGCGGTCTTGGCGGTCCGCAGGAAGTTGGCGACCGAGACGCCCGGGACCTCCACGGGGTACTGCATCGCGAGGAACAGCCCGGCGCGGGCGCGCTCGTCGACGCTCATCTCCAGCACGTCCTCGCCGTCGAGGGTGACGCTGCCGGAGGTGATGTCGTACTTCGGGTGGCCGGCGATCGAGTAGGCCAGCGTCGACTTGCCGGACCCGTTGGGGCCCATGATCGCGTGGACCTCACCGGACCGGATGGTCAGGGTGACGCCCCTGAGGATCTCCTTGGGGCCGTCCTCGGTCTCGACGCTGACGTGCAGGTCCTTGATCTCAAGTGTGCTCACTGGGGGGTCACTCCGTTCAGGGTGGTCTCGGTGTCGACGTACACGTCCGTGCCGCGTACCTCGACGGGGAAGATGGCGACCGGCTCGGTCGCGGGCAGGTGGGTGGGCTTGCCGGTGCGCAGGTCGAAGCACGACCCGTGCAGCCAGCACTCGACGGTCCCGTCGGCGACCTCGCCCTCGCTCAGCGCGACGGCCGCGTGCGAGCAGGTGTTCTCGATGGCGAACACCTCGTCGCCGTCACGGGCCACGGCCACGTCGTATCGGCCGAGGGTGACCGCCAGCGCGGCCTCCTCGGTCACGTCGGCGAGTGCGCAGGCCTTCTCGAACGCCATCAGAGCTCCTTGCCGGAGACGTTCTTGGCGAGCTCGGCCTCGACGATCGCGTAGAGCTTCTCCTCGATGGCGGGTACGCCGACCTTGCGGATCAGGTCGTTGAAGAAGCCGTGCACGACCAGTCGGCGCGCCTCCTTCTCCTCGATGCCGCGGGACCGGAGGTAGAACAGCTGCTCGTCGTCGAAGCGACCGGTGGCCGAGGCGTGCCCCGCACCATCGATCTCGCCGGTCTCGATCTCCAGGTTGGGGATGGAGTCGGCCTGGCAGCCGTCGGTGAGGACGAGGTTGCGGTTCTCCTCGTAGGTGTCGATGCCCTCGGCGACCTTGCGGATCAGCACGTTGCCGACCCACACGGTGTGCGCCCGCTCCCCCTGCAGGGCCCCCTTGTAGCTGACGTGGCTGCGGGTTTTGGGGGCCGTGTGGTCGGCGAAGAGCCGGTGCTCGATGTGCTGGCCGGCGTCGGCGAAGTAGAGGCCGAGCAGCTCGGCGTCTCCACCGGGGCCGGCGTACTCGACGTTGGCGTGCATCCGGACCAGGTCGCCGCCGAAGGACAGGGCGGCATGCTTGACGCGCGCGTCACGGCCGACCCGGATGGAGTCGCGCCCGAGGTGGACGGCGTCGTCGTCCCAGTCCTGCACCGTCACCATCGTGAGGTCGGCGCCGTCGCCGACGACGACCGAGGTGATGGCGGAGTAGCGCGCCGAGCCGGTGTGCTCGAGCACGACCGTCGCGCGGGCGTGGGTGCCGACGCGGACCACCAGGCGGTCCCACACGAGAGCGTCGGCGTCGTCGCCGTGGAGCCGGACCAGGACCGGCTCGTCGGAGTCGAAGTCGGCCGGCACGTCGATGACCCGGCACCCGGCGGACCGGGCGACGGAGAGCGCCGCGGGCAGCTCGTTGGGAGGCAGCTCGCCGAGCTCACGCGCCTCGGCGTCCGAGACCGTGCGGACGGTCACCCCCTCGGGCATGCTCGTCTCCCACGACAGCGTCGCGGAGGACGCCTCACCGTCGAGGATCCCGCGCAGCCGCTTGAGCGGCGTGAAGCGCCAGGTCTCCTCCCGCCCGGTCGGCACCGGGTGGTCGGCGAGGTCGTAGGACGCCGGGGGGTTGAGGTGGCTCTCGACGCGCTCGACCTCGAGCGTGTCTCGAACTGAGTCAGTCAGTGTCACTACTTCTCTTTCCGGGTCGTTCGGGGGTTTCTGAGCCCTCATGCCAGCTCAGCCGTGCGACGACGAGCCGCCAGGCGAGGAGGAGGGCGCGGCCTTCTGTGCCATGGGCGAGCGAAGCGAGCCGGGGAGCCGGTTGGCTGCGGCGAAGCCGCTAGCCAACCGCTCCCTCCATCTGCAGCTCGATGAGGCGGTTCAGCTCGAGGGCGTACTCCATGGGCAGCTCCTTGGCGATCGGCTCGACGAAGCCGCGCACGATCATCGCCATCGCCTCGTCCTCGGCCATCCCGCGCGACATCAGGTAGAACAGCTGGTCCTCCGAGACCTTCGAGACCGACGCCTCGTGGCCCATGGACACGTCGTCCTCACGGATGTCGACGTAGGGGTAGGTGTCAGACCGGCTGATCTGGTCGACCAGGAGTGCGTCGCAGAGCACGTTGGACTTGGACCCGTGGGCGCCCTCGTTGACCTGGACCAGGCCGCGGTAGGAGGTGCGGCCGCCACCCCGGGCCACGGACTTGCTCAGGATCGAGCTCGAGGTGTGGGGCGCCGCGTGCACCATCTTGGCGCCGGCGTCCTGGTGCTGGCCCTCGCCCGCGAAGGCGATCGACAGCGTCTCGCCCTTGGCGTGCTCACCCATCAGGTAGACGGCGGGGTACTTCATGGTGACCTTGGAGCCGATGTTGCCGTCGACCCACTCCATGGTGGCGCCGGCCTCGCAGGTCGCCCGCTTGGTCACCAGGTTGTAGACGTTGTTCGACCAGTTCTGGATGGTGGTGTAGCGGCACCGGCCGCCCTTCTTGACCACGATCTCCACGACCGCCGAGTGCAGCGAGTCCGAGGAGTAGATCGGGGCGGTGCAGCCCTCGACGTAGTGCACGTAGGCGTCCTCGTCGACGATGATCAGCGTCCGCTCGAACTGGCCCATGTTCTCGGTGTTGATGCGGAAGTAGGCCTGCAGCGGGATGTCGACGTGGACACCGGGCGGGACGTAGATGAACGAACCGCCCGACCACACGGCCGTGTTGAGCGCGGCGAACTTGTTGTCACCGACCGGGATCACGGTCCCGAAGTACTCCTGGAACAGCTCCGGGTGCTCCTTGAGGGCCGTGTCGGTGTCGAGGAAGAGGACGCCCTGCTCCTCGAGGTCCTCGCGGATCTGGTGGTAGACGACCTCCGACTCGTACTGCGCGGCCACGCCCGCGACGAGGCGCTGCTTCTCGGCCTCGGGGATGCCGAGCTTGTCGTAGGTGTTCTTGATGTCCTCGGGCAGGTCCTCCCAGCTGGTGGCCTGCTTCTCGGTGGAGCGGACGAAGTACTTGATGTTGTCGAAGTCGATGGTCGACAGGTCCGAGCCCCACGTGGGCAGCGGCTTGCGGTCGAAGAGCTTGAGGCCCTTCAGGCGGAGGTCGAGCATCCACTGCGGCTCCGACTTCTTGCCGGAGATGTCGCGGACGACGTGCTCGTTGAGCCCCCGGACAGCGGCGGCGCCGGCGTCGTCGCGGTCGGCCCACCCGAACTCGTAGCGGTCACGCAGACCCTTGAGCTCCGGGTTGAGTTCTTCGATGGAGGTCACTTCTGCTCCCTGTCGTCGGAGGTTCCGGTCCGGGTCGGGACCGGGATGCAGGTGGTGCAGACGCCGTCGCCGTGGGCGATCGTCGCCAGCCGCTGGACGTGGGTGCCGAGCACGCGGCCGATGGCCTCGGTCTCCGCCTCGCACAGCTGCGGGAACTCGTGGGCCACGTGGGACACCGGGCAGTGCTGCTGGCACAGCTGCTCCCCGGCGGCGTGCCCGCCCACGAGCGGCAGCCCGCGGACCCGCGCGGCGTAGCCCTCGTCGGTGAGCACCCGGGCCAGCGCCGCAGCGGGCGAGAGGTCGGGCTGCTCGGCGACCAGGCGTTCGTAGTCGCGCTCGATGAACGCCACGCGGCGGCGGGCGAACTCCAGCACCGCATCGTCGCCCTGGGTCTCGGCGAGGAACCGCAGCGCCTCGACGGCCAGGTCGTCGTAGTGCTGGTCGAACGCGTCGCGGCCGGCGTCGGTGAGCGCGAACACCTTCGCGGGCCGACCCCGGCGGCGGCTGCCGTAGACCCGCTGGTCACGGGCCTCGAGCGTGCCGTCCTCGACCAGGTGGTCGAGATGACGGCGGACAGCTGCCGCCGTCAGGTCCAGCCGCTCGGCGAGCACGGCGGCGGTGGCAGGACCGTGCTCGAGGATCGCGCGGGCCACGCGCTCCCTCGTCGTCCGGTCGCCACCACTGAATTCCACAACGCCAGTGTGCCGTTAATGGTTTCTCCGCTTCAAGTAAGGCCACCCTTAGGCCCCGCGCAGGGCCCCGGCGCCGCTCCGGCGCCGGGGCGCCGAGGGTGCCGCCACTAGTCTCACGGCATGCCGGGATCGATCCTCGGGACCGAGGTACGCCGCGTCGAGGACCCTGACCTGCTCCGGGGTCGCGGGACGTTCGTCGACAACCTCGCCCAGCAGCGCGACGACGTCCTGCACGCGGTCTTCGTGCGCAGCCCCTTCCCCCGCGCACGGATCGCCGGCATCGACCCGGGAGAGGCGGCCGCCGCACCCGGGGTCGTGGCGGTGCTGACCGCGGCGGACCTGCCCCAGGAGCCCGTCCCGGCGTTCGCGACCGCCAACGGCCAGGTGGTGCGGCACGCCCTCGCCCGCGACGAGGTCCAGTACGCCGGGGACCCGGTGGCCCTGGTCGTGGCCGAGACCCGCGCGCAGGCCGTCGACGCTGCCGAGCTGGTCGACGTCGACCACGAGCCGCTCCCCGCCGTCGTCGACCCGGAGCGGGCCGCGGACGAGTCGGCGCCGCAGCTCTACGACGCGCTCCCCCGCAACATCGCCATCCGCCGGCTCGGGGAGGGAGACCCGCTCGAGGACGCCGAGGTCGTCGTCCGGGGCCGCTTCGAGAACAACCGGCTGGCCACGGCCCCCATCGAGGCCAACGCCGTCCTGGTCGACCCCACCCCCGACGAGGCGGGGCACCGGCTCACCCTGTGGCTCTCGACGCAGCACCCGCACCTCGCGAAGCGGCTCCTCACCGAGTGGACGGGGCTCCCGCGGGGCACGGTCCGCGTGGTGGCCCCCCACGTGGGAGGTGCCTTCGGCGGCAAGGCGGGCCTCTCCCCCGACCATGCCGCGGTCGTCGCCGCGGCCATCGCCCTCGGACGGCCGGTGGCGTGGACGGAGACCCGCAGCGAGGCGATGCTCTCGATGCAGGGCCGCGGCCAGGTGCAGTACGTCGAGCTGGGGCTGACCCGCGAGGGGCGGATCACCGGGCTGCGTGCCCGGGTCGTCGGCGACTGCGGCGCGTACGCCGGGTTCGGCGGGTCCTTCGCCTCCGGGTCCACCCGCACCATGGCGCAGGGGCCCTACGTCATCCCGCGGCTCCGCTACGACGGGCTCTCGGTCGTGACCAACACCCCACCCGTGGGTGCCTTCCGCGGCGCGGGCCGGCCCGAGGCAGCCGCGTTGCTGGAGCGCGTGCTCGACCTGGCCGCCGACGAGCTGGGGCTGGCGCCGGAGGAGATCCGGCGCCGCAACTTCGTGACGCCCGACGCGTTCCCCTGGCGCACGCACGCGGGCGCGACGTACGACTCCGGCGACTACGACCTGCCGTTGCGCGAGGCGCTGCGGCTCGCCGACGTCGACGGCCTGCGCGCGGAGCAGGCCCGGCGGCGGGACGCCGGGGACGTCCGCCAGCTCGGGATCGGGATCGCGTCCTACGTCGAGATCACGGGGTTCGGCGGGCGCGAGCACGGCTTCGTGGAGGTGCACGACGACGGCTCAGCGACCGTCCGCGCCGGCACGGCCGCCCACGGGCAGGGTCACGCGACCGCGTTCTCGATGATCGTGGCCGACCGGCTCGGCATCGACCTCGACCGGATCCGCTACGAGCAGGCCGACACCGCCGTGGTGCCCAGTGGCGGCGGCACCGGCGGCGCCCGCTCGCTGCAGATGGGAGGCGAAGCCGTGTCGCGGGCCGCCGCGGAGCTGCTCGACCGGGCGCGCACGCTGGCGGCCGAGCTGCTGGAGGCGTCGGCGGACGACGTCGAGCTGGGTGAGCAGGGCTTCGCGGTCCGCGGCGTCCCGGGCGTGACGCTGGGCTGGGTCGACCTGGCGCGGCGCGCGGCCGAGCACGGCGAGCCGCTCGCGGTCACGACGGACTTCCGGCAGGAGCACTCCACCTTCCCCTTCGGCACCCACGTCGCGGTCGTCGAGGTCGACACCGAGACGGGGCACGTGACCCCGGTCCGGCACGTCGCCGTCGACGACTGCGGCCGGGTGGTCAACCCACTCCTGGTCCGCGGCCAGCAGCACGGCGGTGCCGTGCAGGGCATCAGCCAGGCGCTGTGGGAGCAGTTCGTCCACGACGACGAGGGCACGCCGCTGACCGCGACGTTCGCCGACTACGCGCTTCCCACGACGGCCGACACCACGGCGATCGAGGCCCACAGCACCGAGACGCCCACGCCCCACAACACACTGGGTGCGAAGGGGATCGGCGAGGCTGCCACCATCGGCGCCACCCCGGCCGTCCAGAACGCCGTCGTCGACGCCCTGTCCCACCTCGGTGTGCGCCACGTCGACATCCCCTGCACCCCGGCCCGGGTCCACGCCGCCATCCGCGCGGCGGCCGCCGGGGACGCGGAGCCGTGGCGAGAGCCGCCCGCCGTCTTCGCCGACGAGACGCTCGACGACGCCGAGCCACCCGCGGACGTCGAGGTGTGACATGCGTTCCTAGACTCTCCCCGTGTCCGCCGCCCCGCCCGCCGTCGAGATCGACGGCCTGGTCATGCGGTACGGCGACACCACGGCGGTCGACGGCCTCTCGCTCGTGGTCGCGCCGGGCACCATCACCGCCGTCCTGGGGCCGAACGGTGCCGGGAAGACCACCACCCTGGAGACCTGCGAGGGCTACCGCCGTCCGCAGGAGGGCACGGTCCGGGTGCTGGGGCTCGACCCCCGACGCGACCGCCGCCGGCTGCTCCCCCGCATCGGGGTGATGCTGCAGCAGGGTGGCGCCTGGTCCGGGGTGCGGGCACGCGAGATGCTCGACCACATCGCCCGGCTGCACGCCCATCCCCTGGACACCGACCTGCTGAGCGAGCGGCTCGGGCTCGACGACTGCGGCCGCACCCCCTACCGACGGCTCTCCGGCGGGCAGCAGCAGCGGCTCGGGCTCGCGATGGCCCTGGTGGGGCGGCCGGAGCTCGTGTTCGTGGACGAACCGACAGCGGGGATGGACCCCCAGGCTCGGCGTACGACCTGGGAGCTGCTGGGTGAGCTGCGCGACGACGGTGTCACCGTGGTGCTGACGACCCACTACATGGAGGAGGCCGAGCGGCTCTCCGACCTGGTCCACATCGTCGACCGCGGGCGGCTGGTCGCCAGCGGGTCCCCGCTCCAGCTGACCCGGGGCGGCACGGTGGCCACCATCCGGCTGGTCGTGACCGAGCCGTTCCCTCCCGGCGCACCCCTGTCCCTCCGGGCCCGGCTCGGCGAGGGGACCGAGGTCACCCAGCTCGACGAGGTCAGCCTGCTCGTGACCGGCCCGGCCGACGCGACCACGCTGGCGAAGGTGTCGGCGTGGTGCGAGGAGCACGGCGTGCTGCCGGAGACCCTGAGCCTGGGGCAGCGCAGCCTCGAGGACGTCTTCCTCAAGCTCACCGGGCGGGAGCTCACCTCGTGACCGGCTTCACCCCCGCACCGGGGGCGGCGCCGCTGTCGCGCATGGTCCGGGCCCAGGCGTCCATGGAGACCCGGCTCCTGCTGCGCAACGGCGAGCAGCTCCTGCTCGCCGTGGTCATCCCGGTCATCGTGCTCGTCGGCGGCGTCGTGGGCGCCGAGCGGCTGGGGCTCGACCTCGGGGGGCGCCGGCCGGTCGACGTCCTGACCCCGGGTGTCATCGCGCTCGCCGTCATGTCCACTGCCTTCACCTCGCTCGCCATCGCCACCGGCTTCGAGCGGCGCTACGGCGTCATCAAGCGTCTCGGCGCCTCACCGCTCCCCCGCTCGGGACTGCTCCTCGGCAAGGTGGGCGCCCTGGTCGTCGTGGAGGTCGCCCAGGTCGTCGTCGTCGCCTCGGTCGGCCTCGCCCTCGGCTGGGAGCCCCGCCTCGCCGGCGCCGTCCCGGCCGCCCTGCTGGCCGTCCTCGCCGGCACCTTCGCGTTCGCCGCCCTCGGCCTGCTCGTCGCCGGCGTGCTGCGGGCCGAGGCCACGCTCGCGGCGGCCAACCTGGTCTACCTGCTGCTGCTGACCGGCGGCGCGGTCGTGCTCCCACCCGCGTCGTACGGCGCGCTCGGCGTGGTGGCCCGCTGGCTGCCGTCCGGGGCGCTCGGCGACTCGATGCGCGCCGCCTTCCTCGGTGGGACGTTCCCCGTGGTCCCGCTGCTCGTCCTGCTCGGGTGGGGAGCGCTCGCGACCGTCCTGACCGTGAGGACCTTCCGATGGGAGTGAGGCTCGACCTGTCGCGGCAGGTCCGGCGGCTCGGCTGGGCGTCGTTGGCAGCCAACATCGGCATCGTGCTGACCGGTGGAGCGGTGCGGCTGACGGCCTCCGGGCTGGGGTGCCCGACGTGGCCGCGCTGCACCGAGGAGTCCTTCACCCCGCGCGGTGCCCTCGACTACCACTCGGCCATCGAGTTCGGGAACCGGTTGCTGACCTTCGTGCTCGCCGCCGTCGCGGTCCTGACCTTCGTCTCGGCCTGGCAGACCGGCCGGCGCGACCTGCGGCTGCTGGCGCTGGTGATGGCCCTCGGCATCCCCGCCCAGGCGGTGATCGGCGGGTTCGTCGTGCTGGCCGACCTCAACCCGTGGCTGGTGTCGTTCCACCTGCTGTGCTCGCTGGCGATCATCGGGGTCGCGGTGCTGTTCCTCTGGCGGCTCGACCGGCCGGACCCGGAACCGGCGTCGGGGCGGGTGGTGACCCTCGCGTGGCTGGTCCTCGCCGCCGGCTGGGCCGTGCTGTACGTCGGAACGGTCGTGACCGGTTCGGGGCCCCACGCCGGCGACCGCGACGTGCCCCGCAACGGCCTGGACCCGCTCCAGCTCAGCCAGGTCCACGCCGACCTGGTGTTCCTGTTCGTGGGTCTGACCATCGGTCTCGCGCTGGTGGCCCCCGCCTCGGCCCGACGTGCGGTGCTGGTCCTGCTCGGGCTCGAGCTCGCCCAGGGCCTGGTCGGCTTCGTCCAGTACTTCACCGACCTGCCGGTGCTCCTCGTCGGCATCCACCTGCTGGGGGCGGCGCTGATCTCCGCGGCGATGACGTGGGCCCTGCTCGCCACCCGCGAGCCGCCCACCGCGGTCGCGGCACCGCCTCAGCGGGTGAGCAGCGGGTCGAGCGCGACCGAGACGAAGAGCAGCGAGAGGTAGAGGTTGGAGGAGTGGAACAGCCGCATCGGCTGGATCCGGGCCAGGTCCTCGGTGCCGCGGCTGCGCCCCCACATCCGGTGGGCCTCCACGAGGAACACCGCGCCGAGCACCGCGGCGGCCGCGGGGTAGAACCAGCCGGTGTCGGCGACCGGCCACAGGAGCAGCGAGGTGGCGACCATCGCCCAGCTGTAGAGCACGACCTGGCGCCCGACGCGCTCGGCCCGGGCGACGACCGGCAGCATCGGGACGTCGACGTTGGCGTAGTCCTCGCGGTAGCGCAGGGCGAGCGCCCAGGTGTGGGGCGGGGTCCAGAAGAAGACGACCAGGAACAGGACGACCGGCGGCCAGGCGAGGGACCCGGTGACCGCGGTCCAACCGATCAGGGCGGGGAAGCACCCGGCGAGCCCACCCCAGACGATGTTCTGGGTCGTCCGGCGCTTGAGGAGCACGGTGTAGACGCCGAGGTAGAACACCTCGGCGAGCAGTGCCAGGCCCGCCGAGAGCCAGTTGACCCACGTGGCCAGCACCACGGTCGCCAGCACGCCGAGCACGACCCCGAAGACCGTGGCCGCGACCGGCGACACGATGTGGCGCGGCAGCGCACGGCGACGGGTACGGCGCATCTGCTCGTCGATGTCACGGTCGTAGACGCAGTTGAGGGCCGACGCCGACCCGGAGGACAGGGTCCCGCCCACCACGGTGGCCACGACCAGGCCGAGCTCGGGAACCCCGCGGGCTGCGAAGAACATCACCGGGACGGTGGTCAGCAGCAGCAGCTCGATGACGCGCGGCTTCATCAGGCCCACGTACGCCGCCACCACGTCGCGCGCGCCGGCACGTGCCGGTCCCGGCTGCGTGAGCGCAGGGACCGAATGGCCGACGTATGTCACAGGGATCCTCGGGTACGGGAGCGTGGATGCGCCTCGCAGTCTAACTGGCGACCTGAGTAGTCTCGGTGCTGGCGTGCCATGCGCAGATCGACGTGAGAGGACCCCTGTGACCGACCTTCCCGCCCGACTCGAATGGAACGAACTCGACCAGCGAGCCGTGGACACGGTCCGGGTGCTGGCGATGGACGCCGTGCAGAAGGTGGGCAACGGCCACCCCGGCACGGCGATGAGCCTGGCGCCCGTGGCGTACCTGCTGTTCCAGAAGGTGATGCGGCACGACCCCGCCGACCCCGACTGGATCGGCCGCGACCGGTTCGTGCTCTCCGCCGGACACACGTCGCTGACGCTCTACATCCAGCTCTACCTGGCCGGCTTCGGGTTGGAGCTCGACGACATCAAGGCGCTGCGCACCTGGGGGTCCAAGACCCCCGGTCACCCCGAGTACGGCCACACCGCCGGCGTCGAGACCACGACGGGGCCCCTCGGCCAGGGTGTGGGCAACGCCGTGGGGATGGCGATGGCCGCGCGCCGCGAGCGCGGCCTGCTCGACCCCGACGCTGCCGAGGGAGAGTCGCCCTTCGACCACTTCGTCTACGCCATCGCCAGCGACGGCGACATCATGGAGGGTGTCAGCGCCGAGGCGTCCTCCATCGCCGGCCACCAGCAGCTCGGCAACCTCGTCGTGATCTACGACGACAACGAGATCTCCATCGAGGACGACACCTCCGTCGCCATCAGCGAGGACGTCTCCGCCCGCTACCGGGCCTACGGCTGGCACGTCCAGAACGTCGACTGGACCAACGGGAGCAACGGCTACGAGGAGGACGTCAACGCCCTCTACAAGGCCCTGCGCGAGGCCCGCAAGGTCACCGACAAGCCGTCGTTCATCAACCTGCGGACCGTCATCGCCTGGCCGGCGCCCAACGCCCGCAACACCGGGGCGGCCCACGGCTCGGCACTCGGCGAGGACGAGGTCGCGGCCACCAAGGAGATCCTCGGGTTCGACCCCGCGCGGACCTTCGAGGTCGCCGACGAGGTCCTCGCCCACACCCGTGAGGCCATCGAGCGCGGCAAGCAGGCCGGTTCGGCGTGGGACGAGCAGTACGACGCCTGGGCCAAGGCCAACCCCGACGCCGCGACGCTCCTGCACCGCATGCGCAAGCGCGAGCTCCCGGAGGGCTGGGACGCCGACCTGCCGTCGTTCGAGGCTGACGAGAAGGGCGTGGCGACCCGGAAGGCGTCCGGCGCCGTGATCAACGCCCTCGCCCCCCACCTGCCCGAGCTCTGGGGTGGCTCCGCCGACCTCGCGGAGTCCAACAACAGCACCATCGCGGGTGCGCCGTCCTTCTTCCCGGCCGAGCACTCCACCGACATGTTCACGGGTGACCGCTACGGCCGGGTGCTCCACTTCGGCGTGCGCGAGCACGCGATGGGCGCGATCCTCAACGGGATCACGCTGCACGGCCTGACACGCGTCTTCGGGGCCACGTTCCTGCAGTTCTCCGACTACATGCGCCCGGCGGTGCGGCTCGCCGCCCTCATGAAGATCCCGACGATCTACATCTGGACCCACGACTCCATCGGGCTCGGCGAGGACGGCCCCACGCACCAGCCGGTCGAGCACCTGGCCGCGCTGCGGGCGATCCCGGGCCTGGCCGTCGTGCGCCCCGCCGACGCCAACGAGACCAGCGCCGCGTGGCGTGAGGTGATCCGGCGTACCGACGGCCCGGCTGCGCTGTGCCTGACCCGGCAGAACGTGCCGACCTTCCCCCGCGGCACCGACGGGTTCGCTCCCACCGACGACGTCGCCCGGGGCGGCTACGTGCTGCTCGACGCCGAGGGCGGTGAGCCCGACGTGGTGCTCATCGCGACCGGCTCGGAGGTGCAGCTCGCCGTCGAGGCACGACGCACGCTCGCCGAGCGCGGCGTGTCGGCGCGAGTCGTGTCGATGCCGTGCCGCGAGTGGTTCGACGAGCAGGACCAGTCCTACCGGGACCGGGTCATCCCCCCGATCACCAAGGCCCGCGTGTCGGTGGAGGCCGGCGTCGCCCTCGGCTGGCGCGAGCTCGTCGGCGACCACGGCCGGATCGTGTCGATCGAGGACTACGGCGCCAGCGCCGCCTACCAGCGCATCTTCGACGAGTACGGCGTCACGGCGGAGGCGGTCGTGGCGGCGGCCGAGGACAGCATCGCGGCGGTGTCCGGCTGACAACAGCGGTCCACCGCCGCCGAAACGTGACATCGAGAGGGAGGAACAGACAGTGTTCGAACGACTGCAGCAGCTGACGGAGGCAGGGGTCTCGATCTGGCTCGACGACCTCTCCCGCGAGCGGCTCGAGACCGGCAACCTGGCCGACCTGGTCAAGAACTGGTCGGTCGTGGGGGTGACCAGCAACCCGGCGATCTTCCAGAAGGCACTGGGGGACGGGGAGCGCTATGACGCCCAGGTGCGCGAGCTGGCCGCCGCCGGCGCCGACGTCGACAGCGCGGCCCGGCAGATCACGACCGACGACGTCCGGAACGCCTGCCAGGTCCTGCGGCCGGTCTTCGACGCCACCAACGGTGTGGACGGCCGGGTCTCCATCGAGGTCGGGCCCGGGCTCGCCTACGACACGGCCGGGACGGTCAAGGAGGCCGCCGAGCTCTGGCGGGAGGTCGGCGAGCCCAACCTCTTCATCAAGATCCCGGGCACGCCCGAGGGGTGGCCGGCCATCACCGAGACGATCGCCGCCGGCATCAGCGTCAACGTCACCCTGATCTTCGGGCTCGACCAGTACCGCCACGTCATGGACGCCTACCTCGACGGGCTCGAGCAGGCGGCCGACAACGGCCACGACCTGTCCCAGATCCACTCGGTGGCGTCGTTCTTCGTCTCCCGCGTGGACACCGAGATCGACAAGCGGCTCGAGGGCACGACCTCCGGCCCGGGTACCGACCCCGACCTGCGCGGCAAGGCGGGTGTCGCCAACGCGCGGCTGGCCTTCAAGGCCTACGAGGAGTTCTTCGCCGGCAACCGCTGGCTCACCCTCGCCGGCAAGGGCGCCAACACCCAGCGTCCGCTGTGGGCCAGCACCGGCGTCAAGAACCCCGACTACAAGGACACGCTCTACGTCGACGAGCTGGTGGTGGCCAACACCGTCAACACGATGCCTCAGGAGACCCTCGAGGCGGTCGCCGACCACGGTGAGATCCGCGGCGACCGGGTGCGGCCGTTCTACGACGAGGCCACTGCCCACATGGACGCCCTGGCCGAGGCCGGCATCGACTACGACGACGTGATCGCCACCCTCATCGAGGAGGGTGTCGACAAGTTCGTCACCGCCTGGGACAGCATGCTCGAGACGTTGGAGGAGTCGCTGGAAGCGGCCCGGGCATGACCGCTGGGCCGGTCGACCCGACGACGACGGCGGCCTGGTCGCAGCTCGCAGACCACGCGAAGAGCCTGACCCCCGACCTGCGCGGGTGGTTCGACGCCGATCCCGACCGGGTCGAGCGGCTCACCCTCACGGCTGCCGACCTCCACGTCGACCTGTCCAAGAACCTCGTCGACGACGACGTCGTCCGGGCGCTGGTCGACCTGGGTGAGCAGGTCGGGCTCGCGGAGCGCCGGGACGCGATGTTCCGGGGTGAGCGCATCAACGTGACCGAGGACCGCGCGGTGCTCCACACCGCGCTCCGGCTCCCCGCCGACGCGACGCTGGAGGTGGCCGGCCAGGACGTCGTCGCCGACGTCCACGAGGTCCTGCGCCGGGTCTACGACTTCGCCGAGCGCGTGCGTTCCGGTGCGTGGACGGGTGCGACGGGAGAGCGCATCCGGACGGTCGTCAACATCGGGATCGGTGGATCCGACCTCGGTCCCGTCATGGCGTACGAGGCGCTGGCACCGTACGTGCAGGACGGGCTGGAGTGCCGCTTCATCAGCAACATCGACCCCACCGACTGCGCCACCACGCTCGCCGGTCTCGACCCGGCGACCACGCTGTTCATCGTCTCCAGCAAGACCTTCGGCACCCTCGAGACCCTGACCAACGCGCGGCTCTGCAAGGCATGGCTCCTCGACGGGTTGGCCGACCAGGATCCCGACGAGGCCGTGGCCCGCCACTTCGTGGCCGTGTCGACCGCCCTCGACAAGGTGGCCGAGTTCGGGATCGACCCCGACAACGCCTTCGGGTTCTGGGACTGGGTGGGGGGCCGGTACTCCCTCGACTCCGCCATCGGCACGTCCCTCGTCGTGGCGATCGGTCCCGAGCGGTTCGCCGAGCTGCTGGCCGGGATGCACGCCATGGACGAGCACTTCCGCACGGCCGAGACGGCGCGCAACGTCCCGGCGCTGATGGGTCTGCTCAACGTCTGGTACACCAATTTCCTGGGTGCCGGGACCCACGCGGTGCTCCCCTACGCCCAGCTGCTGCACCGCTTCCCGGCCTACCTCCAGCAGCTGACGATGGAGTCCAACGGCAAGGGTGTGCGCTGGGACGGCGAGCCCGTCACCACGGCCACCGGCGAGGTGTTCTGGGGCGAGCCCGGCACCAACGGCCAGCACGCCTTCTACCAGCTCATCCACCAGGGCACCCGGCTCGTTCCGGCCGACTTCATCGCCTTCGCCGAACCGGCCCACCCCCTGCAGGACGGGGACGCCGACGTCCACGAGCTGTTCCTCGCCAACTTCTTCGCGCAGACCCGGGCCCTGGCCTTCGGCAAGACCGCGGAGGAGGTGCGAGCGGAGGGGACCGACGAGAGCCTGGTGTCCGCGCGGGTCTTCCCGGGCAACCGGCCCACCACCTCGATCATGGCGCCGGCCCTCACCCCGTCGGTGCTCGGGCAGCTGATCGCCCTCTACGAGCACATCACCTTCGTGCAGGGCGTGGTGTGGGGCATCGACAGCTTCGACCAGTGGGGCGTCGAGCTGGGCAAGCAGCTCGCCCAGCAGGTCACCCCCGCGGTCGGGGGCGACGCCGAGGCGCTCGCCGAGCAGGACACCTCGACCCGGTCGCTCATCGACTACTACCGGAGGCACCGCTCGCGATGACCCCCCGCACGTCGGCGTACGCCACGAACCCGCTCCGGCACCCCGAGGACCGGCGGCTGCCGCGGATCGCGGGGCCCTCGGGCATGGTGCTCTTCGGCGTCACCGGCGACCTGTCGCGCAAGAAGATCATGCCGGCCATCTACGACCTGGCCAACCGTGGTCTGCTGCCGCCTGGCTTCAGCCTCGTCGGCTTCGCCCGGCGCGAGTGGGCCGACCAGGACTTCGCCCAGATCGTGCACGAAGCCGTCAAGGAGCACTCGCGGACCGAGTTCCGCGAGGAGGTGTGGCGCCAGCTCTCCGAGGGATTCCGCTTCGTCCCGGGCGACTTCTCCGACGACCTCGCCTTCGACAGGCTGCGCCGCACGATCGAGGAGCTCGACGTCACACGCGGCACCGGCGGCAACCACGCGTTCTACCTCTCCATCCCGCCGCGGTTCTTCGGCGACGTCGTGCAGCAGCTGCAGGAGCACGGGCTGGCCGAGGAGCGACCCGGCACGTGGCGACGGGTCGTCGTCGAGAAGCCCTTCGGGCACGACCTCGAGTCGGCGCGCGAGCTCAACGCCAGCATCGGCGAGGTCTTCCCGAGCGGCTCGGTCTTCCGCATCGACCACTACCTCGGCAAGGAGACCGTCCAGAACATCCTCGCCATGCGGTTCGCCAACTCGATGTTCGAGCCGATCTGGAACGCCAACTACGTCGACCACGTGCAGATCACGATGGCCGAGGACATCGGCATCGGCGGACGGGCCGGCTACTACGACGGCATCGGCGCGGCCCGCGACGTGATCCAGAACCACCTGCTCCAGCTGATGGCGCTGATCGCCATGGAGGAGCCGACCGACTTCGACGCCGACGCGCTCCGGATCGAGAAGCAAAAGGTGCTCGCCGCCATCACGCTCCCGAAGCGGCTGGACCGCACCACCGCGCGAGGTCAGTACGCCGCGGGCTGGTCGGGCGGCGTGAAGGTGGCGGGCTTCCACGACGAGGAGGGCATCCCGGCGTCGTCGACCACCGAGACCTACGCCGCCATCACGCTCGGCATCGACAACCGGCGCTGGGCCGGGGTGCCGTTCTACCTGCGTCACGGCAAGCGGCTGGGGCGACGTGTCACCGAGGTGGCCGTGGTGTTCAAGCGGGCGCCCCACCTGCCGTTCCACGCCAGCGCCACCGAGGAGCTGACCCAGAACGCCCTCGTCGTACGCGTGCAGCCCGACGAGGGCCTGACGCTGCGGTTCGGGTCGAAGGTGCCGGGCACCTCGATGGAGATCCGCGACGTGACCATGGACTTCGCCTACGGCGGCACCTTCACCGAGGCGTCGCCCGAGGCCTACGAGCGGCTCATCCTCGACGTGCTGCTGGGTGACCCGCCGCTCTTCCCGCGCCACGAGGAGGTCGAGCAGTCGTGGCGCATCCTCGACCCGGTCCTCGAGCACTGGGCGCGGCAGGACGAGAAGGGCAAGCACAAGCCAGAGCCCTACGCCGCCGGCACCTGGGGTCCTTCCTCGGCCGAGGCGATGCTGGCCCGTGACGGACGAACGTGGCGGAGGCCCTGAGGATGATCGAGCTCACCGACACCGACAGCGCGGAGATCGCGGCCGAGTTCGTGCGCGCCCGTACGCGCGCCGGCAGCCCCGCCATGGGCATGGTGATGACGCTCGTGGTCGTCGTCGACGAGGACGACGCCCCCGACGCCATGGACGCCGCCCGCAAGGCCTCGCACGAGCACCCGGCACGGATCCTGGGGGTCATCCGCGGCGACGGCCGCGGCGCCGCGCGGGTCGATGCCCAGGTCGGCATCGGCCAGGGGTGGACCGGCGAGGCGGCCCTGATCCGGCTCAAGGGCGAGGTCGTGCGGCACGCGGAGTCCGTCGTGCTGCCCCTGCTGCTGCCCGACTCCCCGGTGGTCGTCTGGTGGCCGACCGACCACCCCTCCGACCCCGCCGCCGACCCGCTGGGCCGGTTGGGGCAGCGGCGGATCACCGACAGCGCCTTCGTGTCCCGCGGCAAGGTCCGCGCCCTGCAGGCCCAGTGCCAGTCCTACGCGCCGGGCAACACCGACCTCGCCTGGACCCGGATCACCCCCTGGCGGGCGCTGCTGGCGGCAGCACTCGACCAGCACCCGGTGAAGGTGAAGGCGATCCGGGTGGCGGCCGAGCGCATCAGCCCGAGCGCCGACCTGCTGCTCGCGTGGCTCTCCGACCGGCTGCGGGTGCCCGCCGAACGCGTCACCTCCCAGGGCCCCGGCATCACGGAGGTCTGCCTCGAGACGGCCGACGGGGACATCACGATCACCCGGCCCGACGGCAGGCTGGCGACGTTCACCTCCCCCAGTCGGCCCGACCGACCCGTCGCGCTCAAGCGCCGTGCCATCCCCGAGCTGCTCGCCGAGGAGCTCCGGTGGAGCGACGAGGACGACATCTACGCCGCGACCGCCAAGCGGTTGCTCGCCCTGGAGGCGGCGTCGTGATCACCCGGGTCGAGGTCTTCGAGGACGCCGACTCGTTGGCGGCCGCCGTCGCCGGCGAGCTCTTGACGCGCCTCGCGACGGCCCAGGCGCGCGGCGACGAGCCCGACGTCGTCCTCACCGGCGGCAGCATCGCCGAGCGCATCCACGGGGTCCTGGGCCGACACGCTCCTGACGCCCAGGTCGACTGGTCGCGCGTGGGCGTCTGGTGGGGCGACGAGCGCTACGTCGCCGCCGACAGCCCCGACCGGAACGCCGGTCAGGCGCGGCAGGCCTTCCTCGAGCACGTCCCGGTCGACGCCAGCCGGGTGCACGAGGCGCCGGCCGCGGACTCGGGTATGGCCCTGGCAGACGCCGCAGCGGCGTACGGCGCCGCGCTGGAGGAGTCGGGCACCGGCGTCTTCGAGGTGCTGATGCTCGGCATCGGCCCCGACGGGCACGTCGCCTCGCTGTTCCCGGGCCACGCCGCGTTGGCTGTGGAGGACCGGTCGGTGGTGGCGGTTCCCGACTCCCCCAAGCCCCCGCCCGAGCGGATCAGCCTCACCCTGCCGGCCCTCAACCGGAGCCGGGCGGTGTGGTTCGTCGCGAGCGGCGAGGGCAAGGCGGAGGCTGTCGCCCGGGCCCTGGCAGACGACGGATCGGTCGACCAGACCCCGGCCCGGGGCGTCACCGGCATGCCCGACGGGAGCAGCGAGGTGGTGTGGTTCCTCGACCGCGCCGCAGCCTCCCACCTCTAGCCGAGCCGTCACTCCAGCTGGTTCACAACCCGCCGAGCCGTCACTTCGGCTCGTTCAGTCCGCGCCGAGCCGTCACTGCAGCTCGTTCAGTCCGCGCCGAGCCGTCACTCCAGCTCGTTCCATCCGCGCCGAGCCGTCACTGCGGCAGGTAGTGACCCTGCGGCACCCACCGTCCAGACCTCCGCCGGGCATCGCTCGCCCCCTGCATCAGACGTGGCGTGGGGTCTCCACGCGGGAAGATGTCGGCGTCCACGAACACGTCGATCAGCCACCCCCGCTCCTCGTCCAACCACCCCAACCGTGCCTCGTCGGACTCGACGTCCTCGTGGAACGCCCGGCCGTTGTACTCCGCGCCGTACCGCAGGTCGTCGTTGCCGACGTCGATGCGACAGCGGACGATGCCGCCATCGTGGACCGGCAGCTGCGGATCGGGCGGCGGGAGACCGGGCGTCTCCAGCCAGTGCAGGCGGAGGACGGACTCCGGCGGCGACTCAGCCCGCCGGTCCGCGAGCGGCGCCAGGGTGCGGAGCTGGACCACACCACGCTCACCGCGGAACCGACGGACCCCGTCGAGCAGCTCCTCGTGGCGCACGCCAGCACGAAGGAGCGCGTCGAGCGCCGCGAGGGCGTGGTAACGGTTGAGCCGACGTCCGAGGTCCAGAGCGGTGCGCAGCTTGGTGGTCACGAGTACGCCGCCGATGACCATGACGTCCTCGTCGCGCATGCGCCGCTCACCGCTGGTGACGCTCGGCCGGCGTACTCGGCTCCTTGCCCGGGAGTAGATCTCCACGGGTGGCATCTCGTGCACTGCCGACGCCGGGAGGACGTCGACCATGTGGAGCCAGGCGGCAGTGCGGTCGGTGACGACCGCGAACGGAGGGACGACCGCGGCGAGGGCCTCGGCACGAAGCTCGATCGAGTCGACAGCCTGGGCGGCCACGTAGACCCCGCGGAGCACCTGGCGGACGAGACCGCGTCGGAGCAATGTCGACAGGCGTGCTCGGGAGACGCCGAGCTTCTCGGCCTGCGCCCTGGTGAACGGTCTGGTCAGCGGCAGTGGGCAACGCTCGTCGAGGAACGGCAGGTCGGGCGGCAGCCATGACACGCGTTGGGACATGGCCTCACTGTTGCCGGACTACGTCCATGCGCGGGCCGGTCGTCCACAGGGCGCTACCAGAAGCAGCAGGAGTGACGGCTCGGCGCTTCGTCAACCAGCAGGAGTGACGGCTCGGCGGGTGACGAACCAGCCGCAGTGACGGCTCGGCGGGTTGTGAACCAGCCGGAATGACGGCTCGGCGTCAGAAGATCAGGTCGCCGGACTTGCGGCGGGAGCGGAGCAGCTCGAGGGCCTCGTCGAGGATGTCGGCGGCCTCGGCGTCGGAGCGGCGCTCCTTCACGTAGGCCAGGTGCGTCTTGTAGGGCTCGATCTTCGGCGCCGGGGGCGGGTTCTCCGAGTCCACGCTCGCCGGGAGCCCGCACTTGGGGCAGTCCCACGAGTCGGGGATGGCCGCCTCGACCGAGAAGGTCACGACCGAGCGGTGGTCGTGGGAGCAGTAGTAGGCGACCGACTGCCGGGGTGCGGCCTCGCCGCGCTCGGCCTCGCCCATCGGTCCGGCGCCGACCCGGCTGCCGCGAATCGCGTTTCCACCTTGAGCCACGGGGGTCCCTCTCAGCTCTGGTAGGCCTTGAGCAGGCCAAGGGCGAGGATGCAGGCGAACCAGATCACGCCGATGCCGACGGTGATGCGGTCCAGGTTGCGCTCCGCGACCGAGGAGCCTCCCAGCGAGCTCGAGACACCGCCGCCGAACATGTCGGACAGGCCGCCGCCGCGGCCCTTGTGCAGGAGCACCAGGGCGATCATGAGCAAGCTCGTCAGGACGAGCAGGATGGTGAAGAGCAGGGTCACGGTCGAGAATCCTAACTGACGGGTCAGATGTCCGAGCGCTCCCCCGAGCACGCGTGGCGTACGTGTTGCTGGATCAGAGCAGTGGCATGTCGTAGAAGCGGCAGATGCCGCCGAACTCGTCGGCCTGCAGGCTCGCACCACCCACCAGGCAGCCGTCGACGTCGTTGCGGTCCATGATGCCGGCGACGTTGGCCGCCTTCACCGAGCCGCCGTAGAGGACGCGTACGCCGTCGGCCGCCGTGTCACCGTGCACCTCGCGGATCCGCTCGCGGATGGCGGCGCACACCTCCTGGGCGTCGTCGGGCGTGGCGACCTCCCCGGTGCCGATGGCCCACACCGGCTCGTAGGCGACCACGAGCTCGGCCACCTGCTCGGCCGAGAAGCCCGCGAGCGAGCCGTCGACCTGGGCCAGCGTGTGGGCGACGTGCTCGCCGGCCTGACGCACCTCGAGCCCTTCGCCGACACAGACGATCGGGGTCATGCCTGCCGCCAGGGCGCGGTGGGCCTTGGCGTTGACGAGCTCGTCGCTCTCGCCGTGGTGCTCGCGGCGCTCGGAGTGGCCGACCACCACGTAGGAGCAGCCGAGCTTCGCGAGCATCGCGGCGGAGATCTCGCCCGTGTAGGCGCCTCCCTCGTGCTGGGAGACGTCCTGGGCGCCGTACTTCACCAACAGCTGGTCGCCGTCGACGAGGGTCTGCACCGACCGCAGGTCGGTGAACGGCGGCACCACCACCACCTCGACCTGCTGGTAGTCGTGCTTCTTGTCGGCGAGCGTCCACGCCAGCTTCTGGACCAGCACCACCGCTTCCTGGTGGTTCAGGTTCATCTTCCAGTTGCCGGCCATCAGGGGCGTGCGGGTCATGCGGGCTCCTTGGAGGGTGGGAGGGAGGCGGAGACGTGGGTCAGCGCTCGAGCACCGCGATGCCGGGGAGCTCCCTGCCCTCGAGGTACTCGAGGCTGGCGCCACCACCGGTCGAGATGTGGCCGAAGCGCGACTCGTCGAAGCCCAGGGCGCGGACGGCGGCCGCGGAGTCGCCGCCCCCGACCACCGACAACCCCTGGACGCCGGTCAGCGCCTCGGCGACCGCGCGGGTGCCCTCGGCGAAGGCGGGCGTCTCGAACACGCCCATGGGGCCGTTCCAGAAGACGGTCGTCGCACCGCCCACCACCTCGGCGAACCGCGCCGCGGCGGTGGGTCCGATGTCGAGACCCAGGCTGTCGGCCGGGATGGCGTCGGCGGCGACGACCTGCGGCTGCGGCTCCCGGTCTCCCGACGGGAACGCCGTGTCGACCACCACGTCGGCGGGGAGCACGATCTCGACCCCGGTCTCCTCGGCGCGCGCGAGGTAGTCGCGACAGGTGTCGAGCTGGTCCTCCTCGAGCAGGCTCTTGCCGACCTCGTGGCCCTGGGCCGCGAGGAAGGTGAAGACCATCCCGCCGCCGATGAGCAGCGTGTCGGCCTTGGTGAGGAGGTTGTCGATGACACCCAGCTTGTCCGAGACCTTCGACCCGCCCAGCACCACGGCGTAGGGCCGCTGCGGCTCGTGGGTGAGGCGGTGGAGCACCTCGACCTCGTCGGCGACGAGGCCGCCCATCGCTGCGGGCAGTCGCAGCGCGATGTCGTAGACGGAGGCCTGCTTGCGGTGCACGACGCCGAACCCGTCGCTGACGAAGGCATCCGCCAGCTTGGCGAGCTCGCTGGCGAAGGCCGCACGGACCTCGTCGTCCTCGCTCGTCTCACCGCTGTTGAACCGGACGTTCTCGAGCACCGCGACCTCGCCGTCGTCGAGGGCGTCGACGGTGGTCGAGGCGCTCTCGCCCACGGTGTCGGTCGCGAAGGCGACGTCCTGCCCCAGCAGCTCGCCCAGGCGCGCCGCCACCGGCGCGAGGGAGTACGCCGGGTCCGGCTCGCCCTGCGGGCGACCGAGGTGGGCCATGACGACGACGCGGGCACCCGCGTCGGTCAGCCGACGGATGGTGGGCACGCTGGCCCGGATCCGCCCGTCGTCGGTGATCGTGGTGCCGTCGAGAGGCACGTTGAGGTCCGACCGGACGAGGACCCGCTTGCCGCGGAGATCGCCCAGCGCGTCGATCCCCGCCACGTCAGAGCGAGGAGCCGATGTGGGTGATCAGGTCGGCCAGCCGGTTGGAGTAGCCCCACTCGTTGTCGTACCAGCCGGCGACCTTCACCTGGTTGCCGATGACCTTCGTCAGCGGCGCGTCGAAGATGCAGGACGCCGGGTCGGTGACGATGTCGGTGGAGACGATCGGGGCGGTCGAGTAGCGCAGGAACCTGCCGTCGGCCGCGGCCTTCACGATCTCGTTGACCTCCTCGACCGAGGTCTCGCGCGAGGCCTCGAAGGAGAGGTCGGTGAGCGACCCGGTCGGGGTCGGCACCCGCAGTGCGTAGCCGTCGAGCTTGCCCTTGAGCTCGGGCAGCACCAGCCCGATCGCCTTCGCGGCGCCGGTGGAGGTCGGCACGATGTTGACCGCCGCGGCCCGGGCACGGCGCAGGTCCTTGTGGATGTTGTCCTGCAGGTTCTGGTCGGCGGTGTAGGCGTGGATGGTGGTCATCAGGCCGTTGTTGATGCCGAGGCCGTCGTTGAGGGCCTTGGCCATGGGGGCCAGGCAGTTGGTGGTGCAGGAGGCGTTGGAGATCACCGTGTGCTGCTCGGCGTCGTAGAGCTCGTGGTTGACGCCCATCACGACGGTGATGTCCTCGTTCTTGGCCGGCGCGGAGATGATCACCTTCTTGGCCCCGCCCGAGTCGACGTGGGCGCGCGCCTGGGTGGCGTCGGTGAAGAAGCCGGTCGACTCGACCACCACGTCGACGCCGAGGTCGGCCCACTTCAGGCTGGCCGGGTCGCGCTCGGCGAAGGCGGCCACCTCCTGGTCACCCACCTTGATCGCGTTGTCGGTGCTCGTCACCTCGGCGTCGAGCCGCCCCAGGATCGAGTCGTACTGGAGCAGGTGCGCGAGCACCGCGTTGTCGGTGAGGTCGTTGACGCCGACGATCTCGATGTCGGCGTCCGAGGCCTGGACGGCGCGGAAGAAGTTGCGGCCGATGCGGCCGAAGCCGTTGATACCTACACGAACGGTCACAGCAGGTCTCTCCTGAGTGGGTGGGTCGGTTCGGGTTCGACCCTATCGCCACCCCGGATCCGGGACGAGCGTCGGTCCCAGGTACGGGTGAGTAACGTTGGAACGATCCAATCCGTGCTACCGGATCGGGTCACCCCTCGGCGAGCATGTCCGGGGTCAGCGAGGCCTCGGTGTCGGGGATGCCGAGCTCCTCGGCGCGCTTGTCGGCCATGGCCAGCAGCCGCCGGATCCGGCCGGCGATCGCGTCCTTGGTGAGCGCGGGCTCGTGGAGCTGCCCAAGCTCCTCCAGGGACGCCTGCTTGTGCTCGAGCCGGAGGCTCCCCGCCTGTCGCAGGTGGTCGGGGATCTCCTCGCCCAGGATCTCCAGGGCTCGATCGACGCGAGCGCCGGCCGCGACCGCGGCGCGGGCGGAACGGCGCAGGTTGGCGTCGTCGAAGTTGGCGAGCCGGTTGGCGGTCGCCCGGACCTCGCGACGCATCCGCCTCTCCTCCCAGGCCATCAGGGACTCGTGAGCGCCGAGGCGCGTCAGCAGCGCGCCGATGGCGTCGCCGTCGCGGATCACCACGCGGTCGACGCCGCGGACCTCACGTGCCTTGGCCTGGATCCCGCCGAGCCGGCGAGCCACGCCCACGAGGGCCAGGGCGGCCTCGGGCCCCGGACAGGTCACCTCGAGGGAGGAGGAACGACCCGGCTCGGTCAGCGAACCGTGAGCGAGGAAGGCGCCGCGCCAGGCGGCCACGGCGTCACAGCTCCCCCCGGAGACGACGGCCGGCGGGAGTCCGCGCACCGGCCGGCCACGCTGGTCGAGGAGCCCGGTCTGGCGGGCGAGCGCCTCACCGTCCTTGACGATCCGGACGAGGTAGCGGCTCCCCTTGCGGATGCCGTTGCCCTGCACCATGACGACGTCGGACTGGTGGCCGTAGACCTCGGCGATGTTGGTGCGCAGCCGTCGCGCGGCCGAGCCGGTGTCGAGCTCGGCCTCCACGACCACCTTGCCGCCGACGAGGTGGAGCCCACCGGCGAAGCGGAGGGTCGAGGCGACCTCGGCCTTGCGGCAGCAGGTCTTCGAAATCGAGGTGCTGGACAGCTCTGCCTTCACCTGGGCCGTCATCGCCATGCGCCCGATCCTGCCATGCGCGTCAACGATCCGCTGGGACCCGTGCGCAGTCACTCCCCGGTGAGGATCTGCTCGTAGGCCTTGGCCAGCAGGTCGGGGTCGTGGCGGGCACCCGCCGCGGGGTCGGCGACGTCGGCCACCACCAGCCGGGCGTCGTACGACGCCACCGCGCCCTGCAGCACGTCGTGGTCGGTCACGGTGCGGGTGTCGGCCAGCACCGTGTGGACCGTCAGCTCCGGCGCGTGCTCCATGAGCGCCGCCAGGTGGTCCTCCGGGGCGTAGCCCTGGGTCTCCCCCGGCTGCTCCTCGAGGTTGAGCACGACCATCACCCGGGCCCGGGTCGACACCAGCGCGTCGCGGAGCTCCGGCACCAGCAGGTGCGGGATGACCGAGGTGAACCAGGACCCCGGCCCGAGCACGACCCAGTCGGCGTCGAGCACCGCCTGCACCGCCTCGGGGCAGGCCACCGGGTCGGCGGGGTCGAGCGCGACGCTGGAGATGATGCCCTCGGTGGTCGCCACCTCGACCTGGCCGCGCACCGTCGTGGGCACGTCGCCACCGGCCAGGCCACGCACCTGGGCGGTGATGTCGAGCGGTGTCAGGGCCATCGGCAGGACCCGACCGCGGGCTCCCAGCAACCTTCCCACCCAGTCGAGGGCGGACACGTGGTCGCCGAGCCGCTCCCACAGGCCCACGATGAGCAGGTTCCCGATGACGTGGCCGTTCATGTCCCCCTCGCCGGCGAAGCGGTGCTGGACCACGTCGGCCCAGGTGCGACCCCACTCGTCGTCACCGCACAGGGCTGCCAGCGCCATCCGCAGGTCGCCTGGGGGCAGCACCCCGAACTCACCCCGGAGCCGGCCGGAGGAGCCGCCGTTGTCGGCGACCGTCACCACGGCGGTGACCTGGTCGAGGGTCAGCTCGTCGTGGAGCTTGCGGAGCGCGCTGAGCGAGGCGTGCAGCCCGTGGCCGCCGCCGAGGGCAACCGCCGACTGGGCGAGGGGACGCACCTCACTCCCGCCCGAGGTCGCGGTGGTGGGGGCGTACGTCGTAGCCGACGGCGGCGAGCCGGGCGGCGACCTCCTCCGTCATGGCGACGCTGCGGTGCTTGCCGCCGGTGCAGCCGATCGCGATCGTCATGAAGCGCTTGCCCTCCGCGAGGTAGCCCTTGGCGACGCCCTCGAGCACGGGCAGGTAGCCGTCGAGGAACTCGGCCGCACCGGGCTGACCCTTGACGTAGTCGGCCACGGGCTGGTCGGTGCCGTTGAGCGGCCGCAGGTCGGGGACCCAGTGGGGGTTGGGCAGGAACCGCATGTCGGCGACGAAGTCGGCGTCGACGGGGATGCCGTACTTGAAGCCGAAGCTGATCACCGTCACCTTGAGGCGGGAGGTCTCCGGCGTCCCGAACGCCTCGGCGATCCGGTCGGTGAGCTGGTGCACGTTGAGGTTGGTGGTGTCGATGACGAGGTCCGCGTTGCTGCGCATGTCGGCGAGGACGACGCGCTCGCGCTGCAGCCCGTCGAGGAGCCGGCCGGAGCCCTGCAGCGGGTGGGGCCGGCGCGCGGCCTCCTGCCGCCGGACGAGGACGTCGTCGCTGGCCTCGAGGAAGACCAGCGTGGCCCTCCGGCCCGTGGCGCCCTGGGCGAGGTTGGCGGTGAGGGACTGGAAGAAGGACCCCGAGCGGACGTCGACCACGACGGCGATCGACTGCTGGACGCCGCGGTTCTCGTCGACCAGCCGCACGACGTCACGCAGCAGCGACGGCGGGAGGTTGTCGACGACGTAGAAGCCGAGGTCCTCCAGCTCCTTGGCCGCGGTGCTGCGCCCGGCGCCGGTCATGCCGGTGACGACGACCAGCTCGCCGCTGGACTGTTCCTCCATCAGGACTCCTCGACCTCGCCGGTGGCGGTGTTGACGTGGACAGTCTTGCGGTCCGAGTCCGCGATCGCATCCTTGATCGCACCGGCGGTGCGGGCGCCGATGCCGGGGACCAGCGCGATCTCGTCCACCGACGCCGCCCGCAGCTTGCGCAGCGACCCGAAGTGCTTGAGGAGGGCCTTGCGTCGCACCTCCCCCAGGCCGGGGACGTCGTCGAGCAGGCTCTCCACCATCGACTTCGAACGCCGCGACCGGTGGTGCGTGATCGCGAACCGGTGGGCCTCGTCGCGGATCCGCTGCAGCAGGTAGAGGCCCTCGGAGGTGCGCGGGAAGATCACCGGGTCGTCCTCGTCGGGGAGCCACACCTCCTCGAGCCGCTTGGCCAGGCCGCACACCGGCACGTCGACGACCCCGAGGCGGGAGAGCGCGTCGCGCGCGGCCGCCACCTGGGGGGCGCCACCGTCGACCACGACCAACCCCGGGGCGTAGGCGAACTTGCGGGGACGCCCGGTGTCGGGGTCGACCAACATCGGGCCGGAGTCGGTCACCACCTCGGTGGACCGCCCCTGCTCGTCGAGCAGCCGCCGGAACCGGCGCGTGATCACCTCGTGCATCGAGGCGACGTCGTTCTGCCCGCCCTCCGGGTTGGCGTCCCCGCGGATCACGAAACGGCGGTACTCCGACTTGCGCGCGAGGCCGTCCTCGAAGACGACCATCGAGGCCACGATCTCGGTTCCCTGCAGGTTGGAGACGTCGAAGCACTCGATGCGCAGCGGGACCTCGTCGAGGCCCAGCGCCTGCTGGATCTCCTCCAGCGCCTTGCTGCGCGTGGTCAGGTCGCTGGCCCGCTTGGTCTTGTGGAGCGCCAGCGACTGGGCGGCGTTGGACGCGACCGTCTCCTGCAGCGCTCGCTTGTCGCCTCGCTGCGGGACCCGGATCCGGACCCGGCTCCCCCGCAGCTCGCTGAGCAGCTCCTCGAGGGTCGCGGCGTCGGGCGGGAGTGCCGGGACCAGCACCTCGCGCGGGATGGTGTCGGCTGCCTCCTCGCCCGCCCCGCCGTAGAGCTGGAGCACGAAGTCCTGGACGAGCTCAGGGGTCTGGCCCTCGTCGACCCGGTCGGCCACCCAGCCGCGCTGCCCCCGGATCCGGCCGCCGCGCACGTAGAAGATCTGGACCGCCACCTCGAGCGGGTCCTCGGCCAGCGCGATGACGTCGGCGTCGGTGCCGTCGCCGAGCACGACCGCCTGCTTCTCCAAGGCCTTCTCCAGCGCTCCGAGGTCGTCGCGCAGCCGCGCGGCCCGCTCGAACTCCTCGGCCGTGGAGGCGGCGTACATCTCCTGCTGGATCCGCTTCACGAAGCCGGCGGTGCGACCGGCCATGAACTCGCAGAAGTCGTCGACGATCTCGCGGTGCTCCTCGGCGCTGACCTGACCCACACAGGGTGCGGAGCACTTGCCGATGTAGCCCAGCAGGCAGGGGCGCCCCATCTGGGAGTGGCGCTTGAAGACGCCGGCCGAGCAGGAACGCATGGGGAAGACACGCAGCAGCAGGTCGACGGTCTCCCGGATCGCCCAGGCATGGGAGTAGGGACCGAAGTAGCGCGTGCCCCGCTTCTTGGCGCCACGCCCGACCATCACCCGCGGGAACTCCTCACCGACCGTGACGGCGAGCCACGGATAGGACTTGTCGTCGCGGTACTTGACGTTGAACCGCGGGTCGAACTCCTTGATCCAGGAGTACTCGAGCTGCAGCGCCTCGACCTCGGTCGCCACCACGGTCCACTCCACCGACGCCCCGGAGGTGACCATCGACGCGGTACGGGGGTGGAGGTTGCCCACGTCCTGGAAGTACGACGAGAGCCGGGCCCGGAGGTTTTTGGCCTTGCCGACGTAGATGACCCGGCCTCGCGCGTCGCGGAACCGGTAGACCCCCGGCCGTGTGGGGATCGACCCGGGAGCGGGTCGGTAGGACGCGGGGCTGGCCACGCGGCAACCCTACGGGTGCCCACCGACCCTCCCTGCCACGCCTCGGCGGCGGGGAGCCGGTCTGGACCACCCATCCGAACTCGACACTGTGTCGAAGGTGGTGTTGAGGGGAACAGGCCCCTCCCTGCTGATACCAGGAGACACGATGCACAAGCGCACCACCGCCACCGTCGTCGCCGGCCTCGCCGTGGCCCTCGCCGCCCCGCTCACGGGGTCTGCCGCGCACGCCGGGGACTCCCGCGGCAACACCAGCCTCGCCCAGGTGCTCGCCGCCGATGGCAACGAGTTCGACCGCAACTGGATGGACTTCGACATCGTCGACGCGGCCGTCAACGCGGTGCTCGACGCGAAGCCGGACAGCACAGTGGGCGTGCTGGCCGACGGCGACGTGGACCTCACGGCCTTCATCCCGACCGATCGCGCCTTCCGCCGTCTCGTCGACGACCTGACCGGCGACAAGCCGGCCACCGAGCAGGAGACGTTCGACGTGGTGGCGTCGCTGGGCATCGACACCGTCGAGGGCGTCCTGCTCTACCACGTCGTCCCCGGTCCGGCGATCGACTACCGGACCGCCCGCAAGGCCGACGGTGCCCGCCTCGAGACGGCCTTGGGCAAGAAGATCCGCGTGAACGTCAGCCCCAACGGCAAGGTGGTCCGGCTGAAGGACCGCGACCCCGACGCGCGCAACCCGATCGTGCTCCGGAAGCTGAGTGACATCAACAAGGGCAACCCGCAGATCGCCCACGGCATCCGCGACGTGCTGCGGCCGGCGAACCTCTGAGAACCTCGTCCGGGCGGGGCCTCGTCGGACGGGGACCCGCCCGGACGCACGCTCCGGGTCAGCTGCGCGAGATCTCCTCGCCGTCGACGGAGATGGCCACCTCGTCCAGGGGCGAGGTCGCGGGGCCCGAGATCACCGACCCGTCGGCGATCGAGAACGCGCTCCCGTGGCAGGGGCACTGGATCTGCTCGCCCTCGACCCGTCCCACCAGACAGCCCTGATGGGTGCACACGGCAGTGAAGGCCTTGAAGTCGCCCTCGCTCGGCTGCGTCACCACGACCCTCTCGTCCTCGAGGATCAGGCCACCGCCGACCGGTACGTCGGCGGTCGATGCCAAGCCGCCCGCGGCCCCGCCTGCGTCGTCCGGCGGCGGCGACTCGGCCCCGGTGTCGGCGTCCCCCCCTCCGCATGCCGCGAGCACGGGGAGCCCGAGCCCCAGGCCGGCCATGCCCGTCAGGGCGTGACGTCGGTGCAGTCCGGGGGTGGTCATCGGTGCCTCCTGATCGGTGCGGGCCATGGTCGCGACACTACTCAGCAACCTGAGACGGAGTTGAGAGCGCTGTGTCAGCGACGCCCCGCCGGCTTGCCCGACCTCTTCGCAACGGTGGTGCGCGCAGCCACCTTCTTGGCCGGGCCCTTCGCCGGCGTCGCCTTCTTTCCCGCGGCCTTCTTCGCCGGAGCCCGGGTGTCGGCCGGCGCACGCCGACGCTTCGGTTGAGCAGCTGCCCTTCCCTCCAGGATCGGCGCCAGGAACTGACCGGTGAAGCTCGCCGGGTTGGCGGCGACCTCCTCGGGGGTCCCCTCCGCCACGACCAGCCCGCCCCGGGACCCGCCCTCCGGTCCCATGTCGACCAGCCAGTCGGCCGTCTTGATCACGTCGAGGTTGTGCTCGATGACGAGCACGGTGTTGCCCTTGTCGACGAGGCTGGAGAGCACGCCGAGCAGCTTGCGGATGTCCTCGAAGTGGAGGCCCGTCGTGGGCTCGTCGAGGACGTAGACGGTGCGGCCGGTCGAGCGCTTCTGCAGCTCGCTGGCGAGCTTGACGCGCTGGGCCTCGCCCCCGGACAGGGTCGTGGCGGGCTGGCCGAGCCGGACGTAGCCCAGCCCGACCTCGCACAGCGTCTTCATGTGGCGCGCGATCGCCGGGACCGCCGCGAAGAAGTCGGCGGCCTCCTCGATCGGCATGTCGAGGACCTCGGCGATCGTCTTGCCCTTGTAGTGGACCTCCAGCGTCTCGCGGTTGTAGCGCGCGCCGTGGCAGACCTCGCACGGCACGTAGACGTCCGGCAGGAAGTTCATCTCGATCTTGATGGTGCCGTCGCCCGCGCACGCCTCGCAGCGGCCACCCTTGACGTTGAAGGAGAACCTGCCCTGCAGGTAGCCGCGCATCTTCGCTTCGGGCGTGGAGGCGAAGAGCTTGCGGATGTGGTCGAAGACGCCGGTGTAGGTCGCCGGGTTGCTGCGCGGCGTCCGGCCGATGGGCGACTGGTCGACGTGGATCACCTTGTCGACGTGGTCGACCCCGGTGATGCGGCGGTGGCGGCCGGCGACGCGGCGCGCACGGTGGAGCTCCTTGGCCAGCGCGGTGTAGAGGATGTCGTTGACCAGCGTCGACTTGCCGGAGCCGGAGACACCCGTGACCGCGACGAAGAGCCCGAGGGGGAAGGTGACGTCGATGTCGCGCAGGTTGTGCTCGTGGGCACCCCTGACGACGAGCTCGCGGCCCTTGGTGCGGGGCCGGCGTACGTCGGGGACCGGGATCTCGCGCCGGCCCGAGAGGTAGGCGCCGGTCATCGAGTCGGGGTGGTCGAGCAGCCCCTGGACGGGGCCGGAGTGCACGACCTGGCCGCCGTGCTCGCCGGCGCCCGGCCCGATGTCGACGACCCAGTCGGCCACCCGGATGGTGTCCTCGTCGTGCTCCACCACGATCAGGGTGTTGCCGAGCTCCCGGAGCCGCACCAGCGTCTCGATCAACCGGTGGTTGTCGCGCTGGTGGAGCCCGATCGACGGCTCGTCGAGGACATAGAGGACGCCCACCAGTCCGGCCCCGATCTGGGTGGCCAGGCGGATCCGCTGCGCCTCACCGCCCGACAGCGAGCCGGAGGCACGGTCGAGGGTGAGGTAGTCGAGGCCGACGTCGAGGAGGAAGTTGAGCCGCTCGAGGATCTCCTTGAGGACCCGCTCCCCGATCTGCTTCTCGCGAGGGGTGAGGTCGAGGCCACGGAGGAACTCGGCCGTCTCGTTGATCGGCAGGGCGCAGACCGCGGCGATGCTCATCCCGCCGACCGTCACCGACATCGAGACCGGCTTGAGCCGCGAGCCCTCGCACGTCGGGCACGGCACCTCGCGCATGAAGCCCTCGAACCGCTCGCGGCTGGTGTCGGACTCCGCCTCGCGGTGGCGCCGCTCGATGTAGGCCTGCACGCCCTCGAACTGCGCGTAGTAGGAGCGCTCGCGGCCGTAGCGGTTGCGGGTGACGACGTGGACCTTGGTCGGGTGACCCCACAGCAGCGACTTCTGCTGCTTGCCCGTGAGGTCCTCCCACGGCGTGTCCAGGTCGAATCCCAGCTCCTGGCCGAGCGCGCCCATCAGCCGGTGGAAGTAGTCGGCGACGTGGGCCTGGCTCCACGGCTGGATCGCGCCCTCGCCCAGCGACGCGGACGGATCGGGGACCACGAGCTCGGGATCGACCTCGAGCCGGGTGCCGAGGCCGTGGCACTCCTGGCAGGCGCCGAAGGGTGAGTTGAACGAGAACGACCTCGGCTCGAGCTCGTCGGTGTCGATGGCGTGGTCGTTGGGGCACGACATCTTCTCGGAGAAGCGGAGCTCGCGACCGGGGTCTCGCTCGTCGAGGTCCACGAAGTCGAGCACCACGAGCCCGCTGGCGAGGTTGAGCGCGGTCTCGACCGAGTCGGTCAGGCGCCGCTTGGCGGACTCCTTGACCGCCAGCCGGTCGACCACCACCTCGATGGTGTGCTTGCGCTGCTTGTCGAGCTTGGGCGGGTCGTCGAGCTGGTGGGTCTCGCCGTCAACCCGGGCCCGCGCGAAGCCCTGGGTCTGCAGCTGGCGGAAGAGCTCGACGTACTCGCCCTTGCGACCGCGGATCACCGGCGCCAGCACCTGGAACCGACGGCCCTCCTCCAGCGCCAGCACCCGGTCGACGATCTGCTGCGGGGTCTGCCGCTCGATGGGGGCGCCGCAGGTCGGGCAGTGCGGGTGACCGATGCGGGCGAAGAGCAGCCGCAGGTAGTCGTAGACCTCGGTGATCGTGCCGACGGTCGAGCGGGGGTTCTTGGAGGTCGACTTCTGGTCGATCGACACCGCGGGCGAGAGCCCCTCGATGAAGTCGACGTCGGGCTTGTCCATCTGGCCCAGGAACTGTCGGGCGTACGCCGAGAGCGACTCGACGTAGCGGCGCTGCCCCTCGGCGAAGATGGTGTCGAAGGCGAGGCTGGACTTGCCGGAGCCGGAGAGCCCCGTGAAGACGATGAGGGAGTCGCGCGGCAGGTCGAGGGACACGTCCTTGAGGTTGTGCTCCCGGGCACCCCGGATGATGAGCTGGTCGGCCACCTGCGGTCCTGTCCGTCCCGTCGTCTGTTCGAACACATGTTCGCTCGTCGTGCGCCCGCGCGCAAGCCACCGCGCCGACGCGCCCAGACTCTCACGTCGGGCAAGATGGGCGTATGGCCGATCCCACGACCACCGCCCTGGACGCCGACGTGCTCGTGGCGGCCGGCCATCGACTCACGCGCACCGTCGACGCGCTCGAGCCCGACGACTGGCACGCGCCCTCGCTCCTCCCCGGGTGGACCCGGTCCCACGTCGTGGCGCACCTCGCGCTCAACGGCGAGGCGCTGGGCGGAGTGCTGCGTGGCGTGGTCGATGGTGAGACGGTGCCGATGTACCCCTCCCAGCAGCGTCGCGACGACGACATCGAGGAGCTCGCCGCCGCCGAGCGCTCCAACCTGCGCGACCGGCTGCTCGCGTCCCTGACGACCTTCGTGGAGGCGGCCCGCGCGGTGCCGGAGCACGCGTGGTCGGGACGCTTCGACCGCACGACCGACGGTCCGTCGCTCCCCCTCGACGCGATCCCGTTGATGCGGCTCCGCGAGCTGGAGATCCACCACGCGGACCTGGGGGCCGGCTACACGTCCGCCGACTGGTCCACGGCGTTCGCCGAGCACGTCATCAGCAGCATGTCCAGGCGGCTCGACCCCGACCAAGGGTTCCGGGTGGCGCCCCTCGACGCCTCGCGGACCTGGGACGTGGGCGAGATCGGCGAGGACTCACGGGTGGTCACCGGGCCGGTCACCGACGTCGCGTGGTGGCTGACCGGCCGCGAGCCGAGCGACCAGGTGAGCTGCAGCCGCGGCGCCCTGCCGATGATCGGCGGCTGGTAGTGGCCTACACCGGCCGGGTCTCCCCCGGGGGCGATCCCGACGTACGTGAGCTGTCGCGGCTGACCGTCACGAAGGTCGCGGTCGACCCCGAGATGTCCAACAACTGCTACCTGCTGCGGTGCGCGACGACCGGGTCGCAGCTGCTGGTCGATGCCGCCGACGAGCCGGACGTGCTGCTGCGACTGGTCGGCGACGACGGGCTGACCGCCGTGGTCACCACCCACCAGCACTGGGACCACCACCGCGCCCTGGCGGCGGTCGTGGCGGCCACGGGCGCGGCGGTGGTGGCCGGTACGCCGGACGCCGAGCCGATCACCGAGCAGACCGGCGTCGAGGTGACGCGCCGGGTCGACCACGGCGACACCGTCGAGGTGGGCACGTGTGACCTCGAGGTGATCGCGATCCCCGGCCACACCCCCGGCTCCATCGCGCTGCGCTACCGCGACCCGGAGGGGCACGACCACCTCTTCACCGGCGACTCCCTGTTCCCCGGCGGGGTCGGCGCCACGTTCGGCGACGCCGACGCCTTCGCCCAGCTGATCGACAACGTCGAGACGCGCGTCTTCGGCACCCTCGACGACGACACGTGGTTCTACCCCGGCCACGGCGACGACTCCACCCTCGGGGCCGAGCGACCCCACCTCGCCGAGTGGCGCGAGCGGGGCTGGTGACCGTGGCGGAGCCGACGCTCGACCAGGCCCTCACCGACCGGGTCCAGGACGCGACCGCCCGCTACCTGCAGGTCCTGGACTCGCTGACCGACACGGGCCGAGCGGCGCCGAGCGTGCTGCCGGGGTGGGACCGTGGCCACGTCGTGGCCCACCTCGCGCGGCAGGGTCTGGCGACCGCGGCGGCGCTCGACGAGGTCCGACGCGGCCAGGACCCCGTCCTCTACGCGTCGCCGTCACAGCGCGAGGACGACATCGAGACCCTGGCCGCGGCACCGCTCGACGAGCTCCGCGCCGCGACCCTCGAGGCGGCGGGACGGTGCCACCGCGCGATCGAGGCCGCGCTCCACCACGACCCGGCCGCCCTGGCCGGACGCCGCGTCACCGTGTTCCCCGGGTCCGACCGGGCGATGGACGTCACCGAGCTGGTCCGCACCCGGTGGCGAGAGGTCGAGATCCACCACGCCGACCTCGACGGCGGCTACGGTCCCGCCGACTGGCCCGACGACTTCACCGACCACCTGCTCGAGGTCGTCGTCGCCGACCGCGCCCCGGAGTGCGACCTGCTGCTCGTCACGCCGACCCGTGACGTCGTGGTCGGCGCCGCCGGTGGGCTCCGGGTCGAGGGCACGGCCGCGGGCCTGGCCTGGTGGCTGCTGGGGCGACCGGCGGTGCCGGAGCTCACCGGGCGGTTGCCCCAGCTCTCCCCCTGGGTGCGACGGGGCTGACGCTCGCGCCGCCTCAGAGATAGGAGTCGGGCACCGGGCCCAGCACCTCCATGCGATTGTCGTGGGCGATGCGGTCCAGCAGCTCGGGTGTCGCCCGACCGGTCGCCTCCGCAATCGACAGCTCGGCGAAGAACCCCACCATGGCAGCCGGTGCGAACAGGTTCAGCTTGACCCCGGGCGTCGAGGACACCACCTGGAAGGTGTGGGGAGCGGCTCGTGGCACGTACACGAAGGTCCCGGGCGGGCACTCGTGCTGCTGGTCGTCGGCGAACACCTGGTAGGTCCCCTCGAGGACGTAGAACGCCTCGGCGGCGTCCTGGTGGCGGTGCAGCGGTGGGCCGAAGCCCGGGGGCTCCCGCCGGGTCTGGATGAGGGAGAACGCCCCCTCGGTCTCCGGTCCATCCACGATCACGCGCGCCTCGAAGTTGCCGAGGTCCAGCAGCCGCCCCTCGTCGGGGCGGACCACGACGGTCCTGTCCATGAGGCATGGTCGCGGACGGCGGCCTCGGCAGGCAACGGGCCGACACTTTCGACATACTCGGACCCGTGCACCCCCACGACATGCGCGCCGGGTTCGAGGGGCGGGTCCGCACCTGGCGGCCCGATGTCGAGCGTGGCCTGCGACGGGTCTGGCCGGAGCTGCCCGAACGCCAGCAGCAGGCCCTCCTGGGCCGGTTGCTCTCGATCGCCGAGGACGGTTGGGAGGAGCGGCCCGCCGACCTCCGCGAGCTCGACCACCGCCGGCTGGCCGAGCCCGACTGGTTCCAGCGACCGACGATGCTCGGCTACGCGGCGTACGCCGACCGCTTCGCCGGAACGCTCCAGGGCGTCGCGCGGCGCGTCGACCACCTCGCCGACCTCGGCGTCACCTACCTCCACCTGATGCCGCTGCTGACGCCGCGGCCCCGACCCAACGACGGCGGGTACGCCGTCGCCGACTACCGCAGCGTGCGCGCGGACCTCGGCGACGTCGACGACGTCCGCGACCTCGCCACGACGTTGCGGGGCTGCGGCATCAGCCTCTGCCTCGACCTGGTGCTCAACCACGTCGCCCGGGAGCACCCCTGGGCGGTCGCCGCGCGCGCGGGCGACCGTGAGAAGCGGGCCTACTTCCACGTCCACCCGGACCGGGCGGTGCCCGACGCGTTCGAGGCGTCGCTGCCGGAGGTCTTCCCGGACTTCGCCCCCGGCAACTTCAGCTGGGACGACGACCTCGCGGCCTGGGTGTGGACGACCTTCCACGACTACCAGTGGGACCTCGACTGGTCGAACCCCGACGTGCTGTGCGAGTTCGCCGAGCTGATCTGCCTCTGGGCCAACCGGGGCGTCGAGGTGTTCCGGCTCGACGCCATCGCGTTCCTCTGGAAGCGGCTGGGCACCAGCTGCCAGAACCAGCCGGAGGTGCACGAGCTCACCCGGCTGCTGCGCACGGTGGCGCGGATCGCCTGCCCGGCGGTGATCTTCAAGGCCGAGGCGATCGTCGGTCCGGCCGACCTGCCCGCCTATCTCGGGGTGGGCGAGCACGCCGGTCGGGTGTCCGACCTCGCCTACCACAACAGCCTCATGGTGCAGCTGTGGTCGATGCTCGCCACCGGGGAGGTGGGCCTGGCCACCCTCGCCCTGCAGCGACTCGCGCCACCGCCCCCGACGACCTCGTGGCTGACCTACGCCCGCTGCCACGACGACATCGGGTGGGCCATCGACGACCGGGACGCGGCCGAGGTCGGTCTCGACGGCGGCTCGCACCGCCGCTTCCTCTCCGACTGGTACGCCGGCACGTTCCCGGGCTCGTGGGCGCGTGGGCTGGTCTTCCAGGACAACCCCGCCACCGGCGACCGCCGGATCTCCGGCTCGCTGGCGTCCCTGGCGGGCCTGGAGTCCGGCGACCCGGGTGCGGTGGATCGGATCCTCCTGCTGCACGCGGTGATGTTCGGCTTCGGTGGCCTGCCCGTGCTGTGGATGGGTGACGAGGTCGGTCTCCTCAACGACGAGGGCTGGCACGACGACCCGGCCCACGCCACCGACAACCGGTGGGTCCACCGCCCCGAGATGCCCTGGGACCGGCTGGACTCCCTGACCGACGAGCAGCACCAGGTCGCCGTGGGGATCAAGCACCTGGCCACCGTCCGGGCCGGGCTGCCCGCCCTGCACGCGGGGGTCCCCACCGAGGTCTGGGACCCGCGCGACCCCGGGGTGCTGCTGGTCGTCCGTCGGGCCGAGCAGGGCCCGTTGCTGGTCGCCGCCAACATGACTGCCGAGCAGCGGTGGGTCGCCGACGACGTGCTCCACTGGCTGGGGCTGCACACCGAGGGCCTGGTCGACGCGATCACCGGCGACCGGCCGGAGCTGCGCTCAGGTGCGGTGCCGCTCGCGCCGTACGCCTGCGTCTGGCTGCACGACGGGGAACTCCCTTAGCCGCGACCGAGCCGCAGCAGGCCGCGCGTGCGGTGGAGCGCCAGGCTGGCGCCGGCACGCACCGCGGCGGGTGCCCGCAGCTCGTCGAGCACCGGCGCGCGCTGCCGGGTCCAGGCCGGGTCGCTGGCCAGCGGCGCCTCGGCGGTCGTCGGGTCGCCGGCCAGCGCCCGGTCGATCGCCTCCTCCAGCGGCAGCAGGGGTACGCCGTCGGCCGGCTGCCAGGTCTCCCCCGGCCGGCAGACCATGTCGTGCCGCAGCGACTCGACGAGCGCGGCCACGGTCCAGAACGGGGCCTGGACCAGGCCGGCCGTGGCCAGCGAGACCAGACCGGGTGGCGCCGAGAGCACGGGCACCGAGACCCGGCGGAGCCGGGCGCCGCGGGTGCAGACCCGGAGCAGCCGGGGGTAGGTCACGACGTCGGGACCGCCTACGTCGAGCGTGCCGGTCCGCGGGACGCTCTCGTCGAATCCCTCGACGAGGGCCCGCACGACGTCCGTGACCGCGACCGGCTGCACGGAGCTGTGGAGCCACCGCGGGATCGGGTGCACCAGCAGCAGGGTCGCGAGCTGGCGCACCACCTCGAAGGACGTCGAGCCGGCGCCCACCACGACGCCGGCGCGCAGCGCCAGCGTGTCGCACTCGGCGGCCAGCAGCTCCTGCTCGACCTCGAGCCGCGAGGCCAGGTGGGCCGAGAGCGCGCCGGGCGGCTCGTCCGGCACCAGTCCGCCGAGGTAGACCAGTCGACGGACCTCCGTGGACGCGTCCACGGCGCGACGTACGTTGCGGGCGGCCGCCCGATCCCGGTTCGAGAAGTCGCGCAGGTCGAGCGAGTGCACGAGGTAGCAGACGGCATCGACCTCGGCCACCGCGTTCGCCACCGCCACGGCATCGGTTACGTCGCAACGGCGGTGGGTCACGCCGGCGCCCCAGGCGAAGCGACCGGGGTCCGGCGGCGAGGAGGACGCCGCCACCACCTCGTGGCCGGCCTCCAACAGGGCCGGGACGAGGCGGGTGCCGACGTAGCCGGTCGCGCCGAGGACGAGGATGCGCATGCCGTCAGCCTCGCAGGTGGCGCCGCATGTTCCGGCTGAAGACCCGGCCGGTGGCTGCGAGGAAGGCGTGCATCGTGGACTGGACGGCGGGCCGGGAGACGCGCGGCAGCGGGAGGTCGACCCAGATCGTGATGTCGATCGCGACCCTGGTCCTGTCGCCCTCGGCCGTGAGGAGGTACTCCCCCTCGGCACCGGTGCGCTCCCGCTCCTCGTCACCGTCGTGGGTGAACCCGATGCGGCGCCCCTCCTCGAACTCCATGCGCTCGGTGAAGGAGGGCTGGATGGCCGTCGAGAGGACCGGGATCCGGGTCAGGTGCCACGTCCAGCGGTCTCCGTCGGTGTCGATGCGGGTCAGGTTGGGCGTCATCCGCACCAGCAGGTCGGGGTCGGTGAGCACCGCCCAGACCGCCGCGGTGTCGGCGGCGAGCGTGGCGTCGGAGTGCGTGTGCGCCTGGAACCGGTTCATGGGGGAAGGCCTCTCAGGCGCCGTCGGTGGAGCCGTACCGGCCCTGGAAGTAGGTGAGACCCGCGACGTCCTCCACCAGGTCGAGGTCGACGACGCGCCCCACGACGAGGTAGTGGTCACCACCCTCGTGCACGGCCTCGATCGTGCAGTCGACGTAGCCGACCACCCCGTCGAGGAGCGGGGACCCGGTGACCGTCGAGGGGCGCCAGCCGACTCCGCCGAACTTGTCCGCACCCCGCGTCGCCATCCGCTCGGCCAGCTCGACCTGGCTGGCGGCCAGGAGGTTCACGCAGTAGGACCCGGACTCGTGGATGTGCGGCCACGCGCGGCTGGTGCGCGAGGCGGCGAAGACCACCAGGGGCGGCTCGAGCGACAGGGACATGAAGCTCTGCACGGTGAGTCCGACCGGGCCGAACGGTGCGGTGCCGGTGACGGCGGTGACGCCGGAGGAGAACCTGCTCAGGACGTGCCGGAACTGGTCGGCGGCGTCGTCGGGGCCGGGGCTCGACTCGCCGCGGCGGCTCCCCTGGACGTGCATGGTCGCCCAGTGTGTCACGGGGGGTGAAGGCCTCATGTCCGCCGGTTGAACCTGACGGATCCGTCGGGGTGGTGTCGGTGGAGGTAGCCGCGGTCGTGGATGCGGCGGTGGTGGAAGCCGCAGAGGGGGATCATCTGGTCGAGGTCGGTGGTGCCGCCGTGGCTCCAGGGTTGTCGGTGGTGGAGCTCGGTCCAGGCGTAGGGGACGTCGCAGCCGTCGGCGGCGCAGCTGGTGTGGTGGAGGGCGCCGGCGGTGGCCTGGGTGTCGGTGAAGAAGCGTGTGCGGCGGCCGAGGTCGAGCAGCTGGGAGGCGCCGTCGAGGACGGCGGGCAGGATGCCGGCCTGGCAGGCCAGGCGGCGGGCCTCGGCGGCGGAGACCAGGTCGCCGGTGTCGAGGCCGGCGGCCTTGAGCTGGCCGCGCAGGGTGTCGGCGTCGAGCGTGACGATGACGGTGGCGGCGACCTTGCGGTGGAGGTGGTCGGTGGGCAGCCGTTCCAGCAGGCTGGTGAGGGCCTCGCCGTGGCGGCGTGGCCAGTCGAACCCTTCGGCGGTCGGGGAGGGCGAGCGCCCGGCCTGGGCGGTAGTGGCGCCGAGCCGGCCGCGGCGGGGTGAGGCGAGCTGGTCGACGGCCTTCTTCAGAATCGCGGCGGCCAGGGTGGGCACGGTGAAGTGGCCGGTGCTGGTGCCGTCGCCGTTGTCGTGGAGGGTGAACCGGGTCTTCGCCAGCGCGGCGCTCTCCTCGTCGACCAGCTGGGCGTCCTCATGGGCGTCGACGGTGGCGGGGTCGGGTTCGACGGCAGCCAGGGCGCGGCGGGCCAGGCGGCGCAGCTGGGTGGGGTCGACCCGGCGGGCCTGGTCGACCAGCCGGTCTTCCACGCGGGCGCGCTGGTCACCGGTGAGGTGGCGGGGCAGGCGGGAGGCGGCATGCGCGATCACGGCGGCGTGCTCAGCCGAGACCTCCCCGGCGCCCAGGGCCGCCCGGGTCGCGGGGAGCTGGGCGTCGAGGTCACGCGCGAGCCTGACCTCCCGGGCGGCCGCGGCGGTGCCGGTCCGGGTCTGCCGGGACAACCACGCACCTGTGGAGGCACAGCCGGCGTCCTCGGCCACCGTGGACCGCTCCGCGGCCGCGACCAGCCGGAGCTTGATCGCCTCCATCCGGTGCAGCGCCCGCTCCCACTCCGTAACCGTCGCGGCGAGCTGGTCGGCGGGCAGCCCGGCCACCTCGACCCGGTCGAGCACCTCGTGCACCGCCGCCACCACCGCGGCCGGATGACCGCTCGGCGGTGCGTGAAGCTCGAGGACCGGTGACATACCAACCACGCTATTCGAACACATGATCGAACGCCATGCCCTCCGCCGAGGGTGTGCACACCCGGGACCGAAGAGAGCTTGTGGACACCACCTGGCCCCGCTGGGTGCGGTCTGATCGTGCGTCCGGTCTGCGTCTGAGTGCCGCCGCCCGTCGCGAGGGCGGCGGTCTGCGCGGGGTGTGACAGCGTGATCTGTGTGCGTGTGCTCTCGACCGTGGATGCCTGGCTTGACGTGGCGCATCTCAGCGACCCGGACCAGCGGATCGCAGGCTGGAGCGCAGACTACGAGGCGGCGTTCCCGTCCGTGTTCGAGGTCTACTACAGGTCGTGGGGCTCACACGCTCGACGGGTGGAGGCGGCGAAGTCGGCGCCCACACTCATTGAGAGTGTGCGCCGTGCGGAGGGTCGCGCCATCGAGTTGCTCCAGACCGCCGAGCAGGACTTTCGCGACCATGGACTCATTGACGGAGATGACCTGAATGTCGTCTTGATGGTTGGCGGCCGTTCCTCCAATGGCTGGGTGGCCGATCACGAAGGGCAGCCCACCCTCTTCCTCGCGCTGGAGTACCTCGGGCTGTCGCCGTACGACGACCTGCTGGTCGTGCACGAACTGACCCACGTAGCGCAGCAGAGACTCTCTGCAGATGCCCGCGATGCCACGTACACCAGCGCACTGGCGCTGCTGGTGGAGGGGTCGGCGGTCACCACCACGCGGCTTCTCCGGCCCGGCTTCTCCGACAGTGCCTACCTGTGGTCAGACGAGGAACACGGAGAGTGGGTTTCGAGATGCGAGGTGTCAGCGCCTCGCATCGCTCGACTCGTCCTCGATCATCTCGACACCCTGGACGATGACGAAGGAGTCGCACCACTCTTCAGGAATCGCGAGCACGGTCATGTGCCAGCGCGGGCGGGCTACTGGGCTGGTGACCAGATTGCCCAGGCGCTGGTGACGCAGGGCATCGGCCTGTCGGATCTGCTCGCCGTGGACGCCGCAGAGGGTCGAAGGTTGGCCGCGCGCTGGGGCGAACAATTGGCGTAGTTCGGTGACGTCACCGGCCGTAGTGGTACCGGCAAGCTGCGATGCGAACCTCGGTGTCGGTGAGCTTGTACTCGAGCCTGTGTTCGTCCGTGATTCTTCGTGACCAGTAGCCGGCGACGTCGTGCTCGAGGTGCTCAGGCTTGCCGATGCCGGCGTTTCCGTTGCGCCGAATGTCCTGGATCAGCAGGTTGATCCGCGGCCAGCCTCGAGGCGCTCCATCGCGTCGAGGAGGCGCCGAGGGTTGGCCGGCGAGCAGGTCAGTGGCGCCCGGTCACCGGACCCGAGCGGAGCCTGCGGCCCTCGGCGTCGTAGAGCTCGGCCTGGAGGTCGCGTCGGGCGTGGCCGCCCTCGGCGATCAGGATGGCGACGCCGTCGATGACCTGGTCCTCGTCGACGACGTCGCCACTGCTGGTGTCGAGGAGGCGGGCGGTCACCGCGTCGGGGTCGGCGACCCAGCCCCCATGGACACTGCGGCGACCGTTGCCCCAACCGCCGTTGGCCGCGAAGACGTCGTCGGGCTCGGCCTCGACCGGGCCGGACATGAACCCGGCCGAGGTCCGCCACAGCCCGTCGCTGCGGCGGTCCAGTCCGACGAACCCCTGCCGTGGCCGACCGTCGGGCCCGTCGAAGGTCACGGCGACCGCCGCCGCGTCGCCGACGTCTCGTTCACGCACGAGGCGCAACGACTCCTCCTCGAGCGCGTAGTCCGCCAGCACCCGGGCTCGCGCGACCTCCTCGGGGCTGGAGCTGTCGACGGTCGGCTCGTCCGCGAACGACACGGCGACGGCCTCCAACCGGGCGACGTGGGCCGGCCAGTCGACCTCGTCCGGGAGGTTGCTGACGTCGCGTCGGAGCCCCGCCGACCCGTCCAGGCCCTCCCGCAGGATGTCGGCGTGCCCGGCGTGACGGTTGGTGTCGGCGATGACATGGATGAGCAGCAGCCGCAGCGGGACGCGGTTGGTCTCGGCCGGCCACCACGGCACGGTGCCCTCCGCGTCGAGGTCGAGCTCCTCGAAGGTCTTGGCCGCTTCAGCCCAGGCGAGGTGGTAGAGGCCGACGACGTCGTCGCGGGACTCCTCCTCGGTCGCCCACATGTCGGCGTTCGGCTCCGCGTCGTCGGCGTACCAGGGCAGGGCCACCGGGATCTGCCGCCCGAAGCAGCCCACGAAGTAGCCCAGCTCGACACTGGCAAGGTGCTTGACGAGGCCCAGCAGGTTGGTGCCCGTCGGCGTGAGGGGCCGCCGAACGTCGTAGTCGTCGAGCCCCTCGAGCTTCCACAGGATCGCCTCACGCGCGGCCTGCAGGTAGCGGACCAGGATCTCCTTCTCGGTCTCCATGGTCATGCGCCCTCACCGAGCGGGCGCAGGACGCAGAACTCGTTGCCCTCGGGGTCGGCCAGGACGGCCCAACCACGGTCCGGTCCCTCTCGCCGGTCGTCGACCATGGTGGCCCCGAGCTCCAGGATCCGCTGCACCTCCTGGTCCCGGCTGCGGTCGGTGGGGCGCAGGCACAGGTGCATCCGGTTCTTGACCGTCTTGGGCTCCGGCACCTTCAGGAACAGCAGGTAGCGGTCGTCGGGCCCGCTCAGCCCGCACTCCTCGTCGTCGGGCGCCGGCGCCTCGTCCTCCAGCACGAAGTCCTCGAGCACCCGGGACCACCACACGGTCTGGGCGTGGGGGTCGCGCGCGTCGAGGCAGATGTTGGACGTCCGAGAGGCCATGCACGCACCCTGCCACCTGCCGCCCCCGCCCGCCACGCCCCACAGGGGTGGGTGTCTCCGTATCCTCAGGGCATGGCTGAGCAGCCTCAGGACCAGCGGCGCGACCCCGACCCGGCCCGCCCGTGCGAGCACGTCGCGGCCGAGTCGCTCACACCGGCCGACCCGACTCCCGGGATGGCGCGCCGCCTCGCCTCCCACGACGCCGGGATGTGGACCGGGCTCGTCGACACCGAACCGGGGGCGGTGTCCGGCTGGCACCACCACGGAGACCACGCTCTACGTCGTCGCCGGGCGGATGCGGCTGGAGTCCGGCCCCGGGGGCGGCGACGTCGTCGAGGCGGGCCCCGGCGACTTCCTCCGGGTCCCGGCCGGCGCGGTGCACCGGGAGTCCAACCCTGGTGACGCGCCCTCCCGGGCGGTCATCGTCCGGTGCGGGACGGGCGAACCGACAGTCAACGTCGACGGACCGGCACCGGACCCGACGTGAGCACGCGGCTACAGTCCGCGGCGTGATGCCGGCCGACCTGCTCGCCCACGCCCGTGCGGCGAAGGGCTTCATGCCCGACGACGAGGGTCTGCTGCTGCACCGGTACGCCCTGGAGCGCCTGCCGCACGGGCCCGTGCTCGAGGTGGGGACCTACTGCGGCAAGTCGGCGATCTACCTCGGCGCGGCCGCCCGAGAGGTCGGCGGCACCGTGTTCACCGTCGACCACCATCGCGGCAGCGAGGAGAACCAGGCCGGCTGGGAGCACCACGACCCGACCCTGGTGGACGCCGAGACCGAGCTCATGGACACGCTGCCGGTGTTCCGCCGAACCCTCGAGCGCGCCGGGATGGAGGACGTGGTCGTGGCCGTGGTGGGGCAGTCGGCGACCGTCAGCCGGCACTGGCGCACCCCGCTCAGCATGCTCTTCATCGACGGTGGTCACGCCGAGGAGCACGCACACCAGGACCTCACCGGCTGGGCGCCCTGGGTGATGCCGGACGGGCTGCTCGTCATCCACGACGTCTTCCCCGACCCTGCGGACGGAGGCAGGCCGCCGTACGACGTCTTCCTCCGCGCGCTGGACGGGGGCTGCTTCGCCGAGGTGGAGGCGCTGGGCTCGATGCGCGTGCTGCGCCGGACCTCAGGAGCGCCGGGCGACCCGGTCGGCTGAGGCACAGCCGCAGGCGAGGCCGATCTCGGCGAACGCCGGCCCCAGCGTGGTCCCCCGCATGATCGTCGACCCGGACGTCGTCCCCGAGAGGGCGTCGACGGCGAGGATCACCGCCGCCGCGGTGTAGGTCGTCTGCTCCCCCGGCCAGTTGACGTCCTCCGGGAAGACGAGGCCCGTCCAGTAGGACCCGTCGTCGCGGCGCAGGTGCTGCATGTCGCGGAGCAGCGCGACGGCCCGCGTCCGGTCACCGAGCGCGTCGAGCGCCAGCACCAGCTCGCTGGTCTCCGCACCCGTCACCCACGGGTTGGGGCTGACGCACCGGATCCCGAGCCCGGGTACGACGAAGGCGTCCCACCGCGAGGCGATCAGCTCCTCGCCGGCCGGACCGCGCACCGCACCCCCGAGCACCGGGTAGTACCAGTCCATCGAGAACTCGGACTTGTCGAGGAACAGGTCGCGGTGGTCCCGCAGCGCGTGGGCCAGGCGACCACCGGCCAGCTCCCAGTGGGGCTGGGGGTCGTCCATCAGGCCAGCCAGGGCGGTGCCCGCCTGCAGGGCGTGGTGGATGCTCGAGGACGCCGCGACCAGGGCCTCCTCGTCGACCCGGTCCGGTCGCCCGTCACGCCACTCCTGAGACCAGGCGATGCCGCCCCACGGGAGCTGCAGGCCGACGACGAAGTCGAGACCGCGGCGCACGACCGGCCAGAACCGGCGTACGAAGGCGCTGTCCCGGTGGACCAGCCAGTGGTGCCACACTCCCACCGCGAGGTAGGCCGACATGTTGGTCTCGCCGCTGTGGTCCTCGACCTCGCCGGCGACGATCTTCATCGGGACCGACCCGTCGTGACGCTGGACGGTGGCGACCCAGGCGTAGGCGCGCTCCGCTGCGCGCCGCTCGCCCGCTGCGACGAGACCCATGGCGGACTCGACGTGGTTCCAGACGTCGGTGTGACCACCGACCCGCCACGGGATCGCCCCCGACGGCTCCTGCGCGGCGACGATGCTACGGGCGGTCGCCCGCACGTCGTGGGCGGTGAGGACCCCGTCCAGGTGGGGGACGTCAGCGATCACGGGAGCGCTCCGGCTTGCGGCAGTAGAGCACCAGCGACTTGCCGATCAGCGGGTCGAGCACCCGGCTCGCCCACCGCAGCACCCGGGGCTGCGACATGATCTCCCACACCAGCAGCCGGTGGTAGGCCCGCGCGAGCGGGTGGTCGTCGTTGGTCACGCCGACGGCGCACTTGATCCACCAGTACGGCGAGTGCAGCCCGTGGGCGTAGCCGTGACCGGTCACCTCGAGGCCGGCGCCCGCGGCCTTGGACGCGAGCTCCTTGTCGGTGTAGATGCGGATGTGGCCGCCGGGGACGTCGTGGTACTCCTCCGACAGCTTCCAGCTGACGACCTCGGGGAACCAGCGGGGCACCGTCAGCGCCACCGTGCCACCAGGCCGGGTCACGCGCACCAGCTCGCGGAGCGCCCCGATGTCGTCGGGGATGTGCTCGAGTACCTCTGCGGCGACCACCCGGTCGAACTCGCCGTCCGCGAAGGGCAGGGCCAGCGCGTCACCCTCCTTGACGTCCGCCTCGGCCCCGTCCGGGACCTCGCCGGCCTCCCTCATGGCGGCGAAGAGCTCCCGGACGCCGGCGAGCTCGTCGGCGTCCTGGTCGAAGGCGACCACGTCGGCACCCCGCCGGTACATCTCGAAGGCGTGCCGGCCGGCCCCGCACCCGAGGTCGAGCACGCGGTCACCGGGCCGCAGCCCGAGCCGGTCGAAGTCAACGGTCAGCACGGCGGCGCTCCTCCTGGTGGTCGGCGATGGCCTCGGCGTACGCCTCCGCCGTGGCGCGGGCGACGGCGTGCCAGCTGAAGTGGTCGAGCACGCGTTGACGCCCCGCGGCCCCGAGCCGTGACCGCCGCTCCGGGTCGTCGAGGAGCCCGGCCAGAGCCTGCTCGAGCTCACCCACGTCGCCGGGCTCGACCAGCACAGCGCACTCCCCCTCCTCGCCGACCACCTCGGGGATCGCTCCCGCCCGGGAGACCACGAGCGGCGTCGCGCAGGCCATCAGCTCGGCCGTGGGCAGGCTGAAGCCCTCGTAGAGCGACGGGACGCAGGCCACCTCGGCCGACCCCATGAGCGTGACCAGCTCGTCGTCGGAGAGGCCGTGGACGAAGCGGACCGAGTCGGCGATGCCGAGGTCGTCGATCAGCTGCTCGGTCCGGCCACCGGCGACCGGCCGGGTCACCAGCACCAGCTCCAGGTCGCGCTCCACGCGCAGCTTGGCGAAGGCCTCGAGCAGGGTGGCGATGCCCTTCATCGGGGCGTCGGCCGAGGCCATGGCCATGATCCGGCCCGCGACCCGCGGTTCGGTGGGCGGCACGAACCGGTCGTCCACGCCGAGCAGGATGACCCGCATCCGTTCTGGGTCCACGCCGAAGTCCCTGGCAGCGTCCCGCCGCGAGGCCTGCGACGGCGTGAGGATCAGGCGCATCTGGCGGGCCACCTTGGCCTGCATCCTCACGAAGCCGTACCAGCGACGGACGGAGAGCCGCTTGCGCCACGTGGGCGCCTGGGCGAGGTCGATCCGGCGGTCGAAGGTGATCGGGTGGTGGATCGTCGCGACGACGGGGAGTCCGAGCTTCCGCTCGATGTCGACGATGCCGTGCCCGAGGACCTGGTTGTCGTGGACGACGTCGAAGTCGTCCACCCGGTCGGCGAGCAACCGCGCCACCCGGGTGCTGAACGTCCTGGGCTCCGGGAACCCGCCCACGCACATGGTGAGGAACTCCTCGACGTCCACGAGGTCGCGGAACTCCCGGAGCCGGGGCACCCGGAAGGGGTCCGGCTCCCGGTAGAGGTCGAGGCTGGGGACCGGCGTGAGCGTCACGCCCTCGTCGAGCTCGGGGTAGGGCTGACCGGAGAAGACCTCGACGGTGTGGCCCAGCCGGGCGAGCTCCCGGCTCAGGTGGCGCACGTAGACGCCCTGCCCGCCGCAGTGCGGCTTGCTGCGGTAGGACAGCAGTGCGATCCGCATGCGGCGCCTTTCTGTGTGACCCGGGGAACACGTGTTCCTATCACGTCCGTGGCCACGGGGGCTGCGGCGGACGCCACACGCCGGACCGTCCCCCGGGGGCTACTGGTCGCTGGAGTGGCCCGGGAACACGTGGGCGGACGGGTCGATCGCCACCGCCGCGTTGTTGACGGCCGTGGCCGCCTCACCGAAGCCGACAGCGATCAGCCGGACCTTGCCGGGGTACTCGGTGACGTCGCCGGCGGCGAAGACGCGCTCCAGGGAGGTCCGCATGGAGGAGTCCACGACGACGTGACGCTTCTGCACCTCGATCCCCCACTCCTGCAGCGGGCCCAGGTCGGCGACGAAGCCGAGGGCGGCCACCAGTGCCTGGGCCGGCCGGGTCTCGGGCTCCTCGCCGTCCACGGTGATCTCCACCTCGCTCAGGGTCGACTCACCCCGCAGGGCGGTGACCTGCGCGCGGGTGATGATCTCCACCGAGGAGCCCCGGACCTCCTCGACCGTCCGCTGGTGGGCCCGGAAGGCGTTGCGCCGGTGCACGAGGGTGACGGAGCTGGCCACCGGCTCGAGGTGGAGGGCCCAGTCGAACGCGCTGTCGCCACCACCGACGATCACGACGTCCTTGCCGGCGTACGGCTGGAAGGAGGGGACGAAGAACTCCAGGCCCCGGCCCAGCCACCCGTCGCCCGCCGGCAACGGTCGCGGGCTGAACTTGCCGATGCCGGCGGTGATGATGACCGCGCCCGCGGTCACCTCGCTGCCGTCGTCCATCCCGATGGTCACGGCGTCGCCGTGGTGCCGCAGGGTGGCGGCGGTGCGGTCGAGCAGGTAGTCGGGACGGGCGGTGGACGCCTGGGCGACCAACCCGTCCACGAGGTCGCGGCCCTTGACGTTGGGGAAGCCGGCGACGTCGAGAATCGCCTTCTCGGGATACATCGCCGTGATCTGGCCGCCGAGCTCCGGGAGGCTGTCGACGACGGTGACCCGCAGCCCGCGGAAGCCCGCGTAGTAGGCGGCGTAGAGCCCGGTCGGACCTGCCCCGATGATCAGCAGGTCGGTGTCGGTGGGCGTGCCGGCAGGCTCTGCCGGGCTGTCGTCGTCGGGCACGCGCCGATCCTCGCGCGCGGACGGGTGCGTCTCAAGGGCATCCGGTCAGCGCGTCTCGATGTCCTGCAGCAGCCAGCGCCCGTCGTCGCGCACCACGGTGGCCAGGGCGCGGTACGGCGTGACGGTCGGGTCCGACCCGGCCTTGGCGACGTACTGGTCCAGGAAGAGCAGTGCCGTCACGCGGCCGGCGGAGGCTGTGACCACGCCTGACCCTACGACCCGGACCTCCTGGGTCGTGCGCTCGGCGACGAACCGGTCACGCGCCTCGAGCGTGGTACGCCGGTACTCGTCGGCGAAGCCCGCGGTCATCTCCTCGGTGGCGGCATCCACCTGCGCGTCGAAGTCCTCGAACCCGTAGGAGAGCGCCCGCTGCGTGGCGGCGGCAGCAGCCCCGACACCCGCCCGGTGCGTGGCCTCGCCGACCGTCACGGGCATCCCGCTCGTCGAGGTCGACTCGATCTGGTCGATCGCGCGGATCTCGATGACGACCAGTGCCGCGAGCATCGCGGCAACCGCCGCCAGCAGCGCGGTGACCCGCGATCCCGACCCCATGTCAGGACACCAGCTCGACGTCGTCGACGAGCCAGCGCCGGCCCTCGAGGACGAGATGGATCCGCAGGCGCAACCGTCGGGTCACCCGCTCACCGTCGGTCCGCCGACTCCTGACCGTGCCCGTCGTGGCGGCCAGGGCCGTCGCCTCGTCCGCCGCCATCGTCTCCACGCCGGTCCACACGACGAAGCCCTCGAGCACCGACCGGTTCCTGACCACCGGCCCGCCGACCCGGCCGGTCTCGGTGTAGTCATCGACCAGGTCCCCGGTGGCCCCGGCCTGTGCCCGGCGCAGCGTGGCCGGCTCGTCGTGACGGAGGTTGACCAGTGCGTCGGCATGGGACCTCGCGACGCGGATCACCTCGCCGTAGGGCCGCTGCCGGGCCTCCGCCGCCCGCTGGTCGCGGTCGGCTCGCCACACGAGCGCGGCACCAGCGACCGTGGCGACCACGAGGGCGACCACGAGGGCCAGCAGCGCAACGTTCGGTCGCGCGGTCACGATCGCCTCCCCGGATGTCGACGTCCCCGGCATCCTAGGGTCCACCCCCCTAGGATGCGGGCCGTGGTGGGAGTGTCGGGATGAGAGAGCCAGTGCAGGTGTGGGCGGCGTTCAGCCGCGACCCGCGCGACCCCGCGGCACGCGACCTCCGCGCCTCGGACGCCGACCGCGACGTGGTGCTGGGTGTGCTCGGCGAGTCGTTCGCGGACGGGCGTCTCGACCGTCACGAGCTGGACGAGCGCACCGCCGCCACCGCTGATGCACGGACCCTCGGGGCGCTGCTCGCGCCGCTGGAAGGTCTCGTCCCCCGCGATGACGCCCCCTCGTCGGCCCTGACCCCGGCCGAGCTCGATGCACGGGCGCTGGAGTCGTGGCGGAGCGACCGGCGCGAGGCACTGTGGGGGGTGCTGACGATCTCCGCCATCGTGTGGACCATCTGGCTGGTCGGCTCCTTCGGGGACGCCGGCTTCGAGCCCTACTTCCCGTGGCCCGTCTTCGTCACGCTCGTCGGCCTGGTCAACCTCGCCCGGGTCCAGGCCCGCCGGGAGGAGTCGGTCCGCGAGGAGCGGCGGCGGCTCGAGAAGAAGCAGCGCAAGGCGATCGAGAAGCGGCGCGAGGAGACCGAGTGAGCGACTCCCCCACCGAGACGCTGCGCCGACACCCCTCGGGCCTGGTGCTCCTCGCCCAGGTGGTGGCGATCCTCGCCTACCCGTTCCTGGAGAGCTCGACAGCCGGCCGCGCGATCCTCGGTGTCGTGCAGCTCGCCATCGTGCTCGCGGCCGTCTTCGCCGTGCGCCGAACGCCCACCCTGACCTGGGTCGGGCTGCTGCTGGCCCCGCCGGCCATGTTGTTCAGCGTCGGCGAGTCGATATGGCAGGACACCGACTGGATCGTGCTCGGATCCGCAGTCCTCCACGCACCGTTCTACTTCTACGTGTCCTACGCGATGATCCGCTACCTCTTCCACGACGACCGGGTGACGCGGGACGAGCTCTACGCGACGGCGGCAGCCTTCACGGTGGTGGCGTGGGGCTTCGCCTACGTCTACGCCGGCGTGCAGGTGCTCGTGCCCGGCTCCTTCGCGGGAGCCGACCCAGGTGCGCAGTCCTGGTTCGAGCTGCTCTACCTCTCCTTCGCCACCCTGACCAGCGTCGGCCTGTCCGACGTGGTGCCGGTGATGCCTCACGCCCGCTCGGTGGCCATGCTCGAGCAGGTGGCCGGGGTGTTCTACATCGCGCTGGTGGTCGCCCGCATGGTCGGACTCACCGTGGTCCGCCACCGGGCCTGACCGAGCGACTCACTCGTCGTCGTCGTCGAGGAGTCCCTCGCGCTCGGCGTCGCGCACCAGCGCCCGGACGTTGTCGAGCCGGCCGCAGTCCTGCTCGATCTGCCGGTTGCGCTCGGCCGCGAACTGCTCCCCCAGGTCGGCGCGCACCTGCTCGCCGACCTCCTCGCGCGCCGGGTTGAGGATGGTCAGCTCCTCCTCGGTGAGGTGGTGGTTGACCGCCTCGGCCAGCTTCTCGACGGCGTCGTCGAAGGCCTGGGTGTCGGTGCCCTTGAGCTCGAGCACGGCCAGCAGCGCCTCGTGTCCCTCGGCGTGCTCCTCCTCGCCGTGCTCGGCCTCGTGCTCGCTCACCGCCCGCTTCTTGCGCAGCGTGGGGTAGACGTGCTTCTCCTCCGCCTCGGCGTGCGCCACGTGCAGCGCCGCGAACGCCTGGCGGACCGCGTCGCGGTCGCTGCTGGCGTCACGCAGGTCGCGCAGCAGGGACTCGAAGAGGCGGTGGTCGTGGAGGATCAGGTCGATGACGTCGCCCTGGACGGGCCGGCCGAGGTCGATGGTGGTCATGACGGCAACCCTAGTGAGCGGTCGAAGCGGGCGGCTCCGCCCGAGCGGGTGAACCCGGTCGGGCCGAGCTCAGTCGAGCCTGTCTTCACCGTTGTCGCTCGGCGCTGCCCTCACTTCGTCGCTTCCATCATCTGGCGGAGCTCCTTCTTGAGGTCGGAGATCTCGTCGCGGAGCCGGGCCGCCACCTCGAACTCCAGCTCGGCGGCAGCGGTCCGCATCTGCTCGGTGAGCTCCTGGATGAGGTCGGCGAGCTCGGTGCTCGGCAGTCCCGCGAGGTCGGGGTGCTGGCCGTCCTCGCGCAGCCGCGACAGCGCCGGGGTGGGTGAGGTGCCCTTGACGCCGCCGGCCCGGCCCTTCTGGCCCACGTCGGCCCAGGTCTGCAGGAGTGCCTGGGTGTTCTCGTCCTCGCGGGCGAGCATCTCGGTGATGTCCGCGATCTTCTTGCGCAGCGGCGTCGGGTCGATGCCGTGCTCGCGGTTGTAGGCGACCTGCTTCTCGCGCCGTCGGTTGGTCTCGTCGATCGCCGCCTCCATCGACGGGGTGATCGAGTCGGCGTACATGTGCACCTGTCCGGAGACGTTGCGCGCCGCACGACCGATTGTCTGGATCAGGGACTTGTCGGAGCGGAGGAAGCCCTCCTTGTCGGCGTCGAGGATCGACACCAGGGAGACCTCGGGCAGGTCGAGACCCTCGCGGAGCAGGTTGATGCCGACCAGCACGTCGTACTGGCCCAGCCGCAGGTCGCGCAGCAGCTCGATCCGCTTGAGGGTGTCGACCTCGGAGTGGAGGTAGCGGGTCCGGATGCCGGCGTCGAGGAGGTAGTCGGTGAGGTCCTCCGACATCTTCTTGGTCAGCGTGGTGACCAAGACCCGTTCGCCCTTCTCGACACGCAGGTTGATCTCGTGGATCAGGTCGTCGATCTGGCCCTTCGTCGGCTTGACGACCACTTCGGGGTCGACCAGGCCGGTGGGACGGATGATCTGCTCGACCGTGTCGCCCTGCACCTTGTCGAGCTCGTAGTCGCCCGGGGTCGCCGAGAGATAGATCGTCTGCCCGATCCGGTCGAGGAACTCCTCCCACCGCAGCGGCCGGTTGTCCATGGCGCTCGGCAGCCGGAAGCCGTGGTCGACCAGGTTGCGCTTGCGGGACATGTCGCCCTCGTACATGCCGCCGATCTGGGGCACGGCCACGTGGGACTCGTCGATGACGAGCACGAAGTCCTCGGGGAAGTAGTCGAGCAGGCAGTTGGGCGCCGACCCGCGGGCCCGGCCGTCGATGTGCATCGAGTAGTTCTCGATGCCCGAGCAGCTGCCGACCTGGCGCATCATCTCGACGTCGTAGGTGGTGCGCATCCGCAGCCGCTGCGCCTCGAGCAGCTTGCCCTGTCCCTCGAGCTCGGCCAGCCGCTCCTCCAGCTCGGCCTCGATGCCGGCGATCGCGCGCTCCATCCGCTGCGGGCCCGCGACGTAGTGGCTCGCCGGGAAGACGTAGAGCTCGGTGTCCTCGGTCAGCACCTCGCCGGTGATCGGGTGGAGGGTCATCAGCCGCTCGATCTCGTCGCCGAAGAACTCGACCCGGACGGCCATCTCCTCGTAGACCGGGAAGATCTCCAGGGTGTCGCCACGCACCCGGAACGTCCCCCGGGAGAACGACATGTCGTTGCGGGTGTACTGGATCTGGACCAGCCGTCGCAGGATCTGGTCGCGGTCGTGCTCCTCCCCGACGCGCAGCCGCAGCATCCGGTCGACGTACTCCTGGGGGGTGCCCAGGCCGTAGATGCAGGAGACCGTCGACACCACGATCACGTCACGCCTGGTCAGCAGGCTGTTGGTGGCCGAGTGACGCAGCCGCTCGACCTCCTCGTTGATGGAGGAGTCCTTCTCGATGTAGGTGTCGGTCTGGGGGACGTAGGCCTCGGGCTGGTAGTAGTCGTAGTAGGAGACGAAGTACTCGACGGCGTTGTCGGGGAACAGCTGTCGCAGCTCGTTGGCGAACTGGGCCGCCAGCGTCTTGTTGGGCTGCATCACCAGCACGGGACGCTGCACCTGCTCGGCCACCCACGCCACCGTGGCGGTCTTGCCGGTGCCGGTCGCACCCAGGAGCACGACGTCGGACATCCCTGCCTCGACCCGGCGGGTGATCTCCGCGATCGCCGCCGGCTGGTCGCCGGACGGCGAGTAGTCGGAGACGACCTTGAAGGGCGCCACCCGGCGCTCGAGATCGGTCACTGGACGCATGGGTCGAGCGTACGACCACCCACCGACAGGTAGGACTATGCAGGTCTGGCCGAACGATTGCGTCGTTCGCGGGACGGGATGTCCGGTTGTCCCTAGGCTCGAAACGAGCGTCATCGAGGTCCCCCCGGCCCCGATGGCACCACCACCACACGGCACCACTCAGCCAGCGACGACGAGAACAGAGCGATCATGGACCAGAGGCCAGACCCGAGCCGGCGGGCACTGCGGACTCCCGACGTGTCCGACTGGCCGGTACGCCGCAAGGTCGCCCTCGTCGTCGCGCTCCCCCTGCTCCTGGCCGTGGTGCTCGGCGGCCTGCGGGTGGCGTCCGCGCTCGACCGCTCCGAGGCCGCCACCGCGGCGGCCAGCCAGGTCACCGTCCTCGAGCCCGCTCTCGGCTACCTCTCCGCCGCGGAGGAGGCGGCGATGGTGCACCGCGACGACGACGTCGAGCAGGCGGGCCGCGAGGCCGCCGTGGTCGCGGTCCGGGCGGCAGGCGCCGAGCTCTCCGCCACCGCCGACGACGCCGACCTCACCGGCAACCAGCGGGCGCTCGTCGACCGCGCCCTCTCCGGGTCCGAGTCGCTCCGTGACGGTTCCGCCTATGCCTCCGGCCCCTCCTCCCTCGTCGAGCTCGGGCAGCTCGAGGCCGACGTCTCGCTGCTCGTCGCCGACCTCGCCGCCACCGGGTCCCCCGCCGAACGGGCTCTCGCCCTGACGGGCCAGCTGGTGGAGGGACGCTACGCCGTCACCCGGCTGCAGCTGCAGGCCCTCGACGAGCCACGCTCGCTGCCGGCCGACGTCCTCTACAGCCAGCTCGGCGTCGAGTCCGCCGTGATCTCGAACCTGCTCCGCGCCCTGCCGGACGACGACCGGGTGCAGCTCCTCCGCCGTCTCAACGCGAGCAACCAGGGTGCCGTCGACCGCGGCGCCGCCGTGCAGGGCGGAGACGCCCTCCGGATCTACGACGAGCTCGCCGGGGAGCTGCTCGCCGACGCCGAGCGGTCGCTCGCCGAGGAGGCCTCGGGGTCCCGCACGGAGGCCACCGTCACGGCGGTCCTGGTCGGGGTCGCGCTGCTCATCGCCCTGGTCCTCGCGCTCCTGGTCTCCCGCGCCCTGGTCCTCCCGCTGCGTCGGCTGCGTGACGGTGCCCTCGAGGTCGCCAACGAGCGGCTTCCGGAGACCGTCGGGTGGATCCGCTCGGGCCACCGCCCCGGTGACATCGAGCCCATCGACGTCACCACCACCGAGGAGCTCGGTCAGGTCGCGCGTGCCGTGGACGACCTGCACCGCACGGCCGTCCGTCTCGCCCAGGGCGAGGCCGAGCTCCGCTCGCGCGTGGGCGACATGTTCGTGACCCTGTCGCGCCGCAGCACCTCGCTGGTGCACCAGCAGCTGCACCTCATCGAGGAGCTGGAGCGCGACGAGGAGGACCCGGAGCGGCTCGAGAACCTGTTCCGGCTCGACCATCTCGCGTCCCGGATGCGGCGTACGGCGGAGAGCCTGGTCGTGCTGGCAGACGCACCGACCCAGCGCAGCGAGCAGGAGTCCCTGACGATCACCGAGGCGCTGCACGCCGCCACCGCAGGCGTCCGCGACTACCAGCGGGTGAGCGTCACCTCCGCGCCCGCGGTCCGGATCAAGGGAACGGCCGCCGCCGACGTCGTCCACCTGCTCACGGAGCTCGTCGACAACGCGCTGACCTACTCGTCGCCGGACAGCGAGGTCACCATCCTGGTCAACGCCCCCAGCGGGATGCTGCTGGTCGAGATCCGCGACGAGGGGGTGGGCATCGAGCACACCACGCTCGAGATGCTGAACCGCGAGCTGCGCTCGGGCGGCACGCTCACCGTCGAGGCGACCAAGCGGATGGGCCTGCTCGTCGTGAGCCGCCTGGCGCGCCGTCACGGCATCACGGTGCTCCTCTCCGACAACGTCGACCGCGGTGTCACCGCCCAGGTGTTCCTGCCGCGCCCCCTGCTCACGGGCCTGTCGCCCGTCGCCGGCGTCCCCGCCCTCGTCGGCCCCGCAGCCGAGTCGCCGGCCGAGCTCGAGTCCTCCGGGGCGCCGGAGGCAACCGCGGCCGAGGAGCCGCCCCTCGAGGACGAGGACGCACCCGTCGAGGCCCCCGGCTGGCAGCCGGCCGCGTGGGAGCCCCCCATGCCGACGCTCGACCCGGTGGCCACCCGCGAGGACCTGTCGGCGGAGACGTTGTCGGCGGTCATCAGTGCCAACATCGGTCTTCCCCAGCGCCAACCCGGCGCCACGCAGCCCCCCGCCGCCGGTTCGCTCTTCCCGCGGATGGGTGACCGCGACCTGGCCACCCCGGGTGCGGCGGATCCGGCTATGGAGGAGTCCGAGCCGGTCGGGCTCGACCACGGCGCGGGCGCTGAGGGCCCGTCCGAGGTCGACGAGACCCTCGTGGTCGCGGAGGACAGCCCGAAGGACAGCCCTGAGCACGTCACCGAGGACGACACCGAGGTTCTTCCTGAGACCGTCGCCCGGCCGGTCGTCGAGGAGCCGGCTCGGCCGGCGCACCCGCACACGACCTGGGCCCAGCTCTTCTTCCCCGAGCGGTACGGCACCGACCAGGGCGAGGCCGACGTCGACGAGCAGGACGTCGCCAAGCAGGACGTCGCCGAACAGGGCGTCGACGAGCAGGAGCACGTCCACGACGGCGACGAGGTCGCCGCGGAGGAGCAGCCGGTCGCCGAGGACGCCGACGAGGTCGAGCCTGTCGAGGGGCAGGACGAGGTCGCCCTCGCGGACACGGCCGCCGACACCGAGGACACCGAGCACGCCTGGGTCGCTGACGACGAGGAGGCCGACCTCGACGACGCGGTCGCCGAGGTCGACGCCGAGGTCGACGCCGAGGTCGACGACGAGCACGCCCACGAGGACACCGAGGTCCCCGACGTCGCTGACGAGGCCGACGAGATCGACGAGACCGACGAGGCCGTCGAGGCCGTCGAGGCCGTCGAGGCCGTCGAGGCCGTCGAGGCCGACGAGGCCGACGAGTCCGACGAGTCCGGTCAGGCCGACCTCGAAGACGCGGCCGCCGAGGTCGACACCGAGCCCGACCGCGACCACGAGGTCCTCTCCCCCGAGCTGTTCCGCGGCTTCGGAGCGGAGCCCGTCTTCCCCGACTCGGAGGAACCGGCTGCCGAGGAGCACGTCGCAGCGGGCGACGACTCCCCGGCCGCCGGCCTCCCGGTCCGCGAGCCCGCCGTCCCGCTCTCGCTCGCCGTCGTCCCGGACCTCGTCGAGGACCACGACGAGCAGGACCTCGGCCTCCCGGTCGTGGCCGAGGTGGAGGACGACGACGAGTTCGACAGCCCGATCTTCCGCCAGCTGCGCTCGAGCTGGTTCGAGGACGAGGACCAGGACCAGCAGGAGGAGGCGTGGAGCCCCTCCGAGGCCGACGAAGGCTGGAAGGCCGCCGAGCGTGCCTCCGCCGAGGCGCCGCGCTCCGACAGCGACTCCGGCCTGCCGACCAGGCGACCCGGTGACCGGCTGGTGCCGGGTGGCGTCTCCGGCTCGGGCACCGACCTGATGCGCGACCCGGAAGCGATCAAGGCCCGGCTCTCCGCCCACGCCAACGGGGTCGCACGCGGCCGGGCCGCGGCCGCCGGCGGGGTGGCCACCCCGGTCACCGACGAGGACGAGGAGTGAGCGACATGGGCGAGGGGTTCCCCGGTCCCGCCGCACGCCGCGGTCGGGACCTCGACTGGGTGATGACCCGCTTCGTGGACGACGTCCCCGGTGTGTCCCACGCGGTCCTCGTCTCCGCTGACGGGCTTCTCACCGCCGCCAGCGCTGGGCTTCCCGGCGACCGAGCCGAGCAGGTGGCGGCCGTCAGCTCGGGCCTGGCCAGCCTGGCGGTCGGAGCCAGCGGGCTCTTCGACGGCGGTGCCGTGCTGCAGACCGTGATCGAGATGGAGCGCGGGCACCTGCTGCTGATGGCGGTGGGCAACGGCTCCCACCTCGGTGTGCTCACCAAGGACGGCAGCGACCTCGGTCAGGTGGGCTACGAGATGGCGCTGCTGGTCGACCGCGTCGGTCGGATGGTGCAGACCCGGCCACGCACCCTCCCCTACGGGTTCCGGTCATGATGACCACCGACGCCGTGATGGCCGACGACGTCGGCACCGCTGGGACCGAGCCGGTGCCCACCGTCAGCCTGGTCCGCTCCTACACGATCACCGCGGGTCGGACCCGCCCGACCGTGGAGCTGCCGCTGGAGGCGCGCCTGCAGCGCGACGCCGACGAGCCGGACGGCGACGCCCCGCGCGACGTCGTGCTGCGGGCGGCCGAGGGCCGTTCCGTCGCCGAGGTCTCGGCCGAGGTGCGGATGCCCGTCGGCGTCGTACGGGTGCTGCTCGGCGACCTCGTCGAAGCCGGTCTGGTGCGCGTCGGTGGCACCCTCGCCGCGGACGCACCGCGCGAGGACCGCCGGAGCCTCATCGAGAGGACGCTGCGTGGACTCCGGGCGCTCTGACACCGTCACGTCGACCAAGATCGTCGTCGCCGGCGGCTTCGGCGTCGGCAAGACCACCTTCGTCGGTGCGGTCTCGGAGATCACCCCGCTGCGCACCGAGGCCCTCGTCACCAACGAGTCGGAGGGCGTGGACGACCTCGCCGCGACCCCTGCCAAGTCGACGACGACGGTCGCCATGGACTTCGGCCGGATCACCCTCGCCGAGGACCTCGTGCTCTACCTCTTCGGTACGCCGGGGCAGGAGCGGTTCTGGTTCATGTGGGACGACCTGTGCATCGGCGCGATCGGTGCGGTCGTCATCATCGACACCCAGCGACTCGACGCCGCCTTCGCGCCCCTCGACTACTTCGAGTCCCGCGGCATCCCCTTCGTCTGCGCGGTCAACCAGTTCGAGGGCGCCCACCGCTACGACCTCGCGGACGTGCGCGCCGCGCTGGCGCTGCGTCCCGGGGTGCCGATCATCGCCATCGACGCACGGGAGCGGCGGTCGGTGAAGCGCGCACTGCTCACGGTCACGGAGTACTCGCTGCGCCAGCTCGACGTCGCCCTGGCCGCCGGGCACTGACGCAACACCCGTTCGTTGCGCCCGACCGCAGCGGGTGCCACCCTGAGTCATGTCCCCCGTCGGGGTCCGGAGCACCATCTCCGCCACGGTCGTGGCCATGCCACCGCCACGGGTGGCGGTGCGCGGCTTCGCCCGGTGGGTCGCCCGCGAGTGCCCCGCCGGCGGCCGGGTCCTCAACATCGGCGCCGGCCACAACCTGTCCGGGACGTTGCGCCCGGTCTCCCGCGTGGCCGGGACCATCGTGGGCATCGACCCCGACCCCGCCGTCCTGGGCAACACCACCCTCCACGAAGCGCAAGCCCTGACCATGGAGGCGTACGCCGCCACCGACCCGGAACCCTTCGACCTCGCCTTCTCGGTCTTCGTGCTCGAGCACGTCTCCGACCCCCGGGCCTTCACCCGGGCCTGCGCCGCCGTGCTGCGGCCGGGCGGGGTGCTGATGGGCATGACGGTCAACAAGTGGCACTACTTCGGGCTCTCGACCTGGGCGGCCACCCGGGCGCACGTGGCGGAGCCGTTGCTGCGCAGGCTCCGCCCGGTCGAGCAGGTCGAGGGGTACCACTTCCCGACCGAGTACCGCATCAACACGACGCGTGCCGTGACTGCGCACCTCGGTCGCGCCGGGTTCACCGACGTCGAGTTTCGGCTGTGGGACCTCCCGTCGATGTACGAGCCCTACCTCCCGGGGCCGGTGCGCGGCTTCGCGTCGACGTACCACGACTGGGTCTATCGTCGCGACGCCGCGCGGCTGATGGGGCATCTGACGTTCCGGGCCCACCTGCCGGGCGGCGCTGGCTAGATTGGCGGGGTGTCCGACGCCTCCCGCTCCCCCGCCGGCCGGCTGATCCGGCTGGTCCGGCGGACCCTCCTGGCGCTCTTCGGGCTGCAGCTCGCCATCGCGGTCGGCATGTCGGTGGTGGACTCCTACCGCCGTCGGGGCAAGAAGCCGAAGCCGTTCCCGGTCACGCCACCGCGCACCGTCGAGGTCGGCGAGAGCGGAGGTGAGGTGACCACCTACACCTACGGGCAGGACCTGTTCGACGCGATGCTCGCCGCGATCGAGGGAGCGCGGCGCCAGATCCTCTTCGAGACCTACATCTGGAAGGGCGACGCGGTCGGTGAGCGGTTCAAGCGAGCCCTGGCCGAGGCGGCCGCCCGGGGCGTCGAGGTTCACTGCATCTACGACAGCTTCGCCAACCTGGTGGTGTCGCCACGGTTCAAGCGCTTCCCCCGCAGCATGAAGGTGCTCCCCTACCCCGTCTACAACGCGGGGTGGCGGGTCCTGGACCTGCGTCGCTACGGCCGCGACCACCGCAAGATCCTGGTCGTCGACGACACGGTCGGCTTCGTGGGCGGCTACAACATCGGAGCGGCGTACGCCACGGAGTGGCGCGACACCCACATCCGCATCACCGGGCCGGCGGTGTGGGACCTGAAGCGGGCGTTCGCAGACTTCTGGAACCTCAACCGCCGGCGGCTGCTCGGCACCAGCGAGCGGCCGCTGCTGCTGGAGACGGCGTCCGAGTGGGAGCCGCGGTTCCGCGTGCACCGCAACGTGCCGCGGCTGTGGATGTTCCCGATCAGGAACATGTACCTCGAGGCCATCAACCGTGCCCGTGACCGGATCTGGATCACGCAGGCCTACTTCCTGCCCGACCCGGACTTCGTCGACGAGCTGGTGGCCGCGGCCCAGCGGGGCGTGGACGTACGGCTGCTCGTGCCGCTGAAGTCGAACCACGTCGTGGCCGACTGGATCTCCCGCGGCTACTACGACGAGCTGCTCCGTGGCGGCATCCGCATCCTGCGCTACCAGGGCGCCATGGTCCACGCCAAGACGGCGACCGTCGACGGCACCTGGACGACGGTCGGCACCGCCAACATCGACCGGCTCAGCCTCACCGGCAACTACGAGGTCAACGTCGAGGTGATCGACGACTCGCTCGCGCACGTGATGGAGGAGATCTTCCGGACCGACGAGAGCAACTGCCTGGAGTTGACCCTGCATGAGTGGGAGGCGCGCGACCTGCACCGCCGCTTCACCGAGGCGCTGCTCCGGCCGTTCCGGCCGCTCCTCTGAGACCCGCTCGTCTCAGGTGGGCAGGTGGGTCCGGGGAGGCATCCGCGGCCCGAGCCGGGGCCGATGGAGCCCGGCGAGCGCCACCAGGCCCTGGACCCGGCCGCGGTGCGGGCGGTAGGGCTCGAGGTAGTCCTCGAGCTCCTCGTCGTCGAACGCCTTGCCGGTCAGCGCCCACCCGATGTCCTTGGCGACGTGGTAGTCGCCGAAGGAGACCGCGTCGGCGTCGCCGAGCGCGCGTTGCCTCACCTCGGCACTGGTCCACACGCCGACCCCGGGCAGCGACCGGAGGGCGCGGTCGGCCTCCTCCAGCGTGGCGTCGGCCGTCCGCTCGATGGCATGGGCGACCCGCGCCGCCATCACGATCGCCTTCGACCGCGCCGGGTCGATGTGGAGCCGGAGCCACTCCCAGGACGGGATGTGACGCAGCGTCTCGGCGTCCGGCTGCACGTAGAGGTCGAGGTCGTGGCCCGGGCCGGGTGCCCGGGTCCCCCAGCGGTGGACCAGGTTGCGGAACCCCGCGAACGCCTCCTGGCCGGTGACCTTCTGCTCGATGATCGAGGGCACCAGGGCCTCCATCACCAACCCGGTGCGGCCGATGCGCCAGTGGCGGTGGTGCCGCCACACGTCCGCGAGCACCTGGTGGGTGGGTTCGAAGCCGGTCGGGTCGTCATCGGCGCCGAGCAGGGCGGGCAGCGACTCGAGGGCCCACTCGGCCCCGCTGCCCCAGGCGGCTGCGTAGACGCGCCCCTCGCGGGGCCGGGTCTCGACCATCAGGGTGGCTTCGCCGACGGGGGTCCTGATGCCACGCCAGTGACGGCCCTGGAAGTCGATGCGGTAGGTGGGGTCGCCGCCGCCGCGACGCTGCTGGCCGAGGATCTGCCCGACCGGGACCGGCCACGCAGGCACCCAGAGCCGCGTGTTGTGCGCGGTGCTCTGGTCCGGGGGGGCGGTCATGCACCGAGGGTAAGTCACGGCCGGCCACGTGCGGGAGGGCCGCGCCCCGGGCAGCGCGGCCCCGCGGGCGGCCCTCAGGGCGCTCCGTGGCCTAGGTTGGGGCCGTGCCCGACGACGACCGCCGCGAGCTCGAGGCCGGCATCGAGACCGACTTCCGCCAGCAGATGTCCTACGGCGACTACCTCTGCCTCGACCAGCTGCTGTCCGCGCAGCGCCCGCAGAGCGACCCGCCGCAGCACGACGAGCTGCTCTTCATCATCCAGCACCAGACCTCGGAGCTCTGGCTGAAGCTGATGGTCCACGAGCTCCGCTCCGCGCGCTCCTTGCTCGCCTCCGACGAGCTGGCTCCCGCCCTCAAGCGGCTGGCGCGGGTCAAGCACATCCAGCACACGCTGACCGACCAGTGGTCGGTCCTGGCCACCATGACCCCCAGCGAGTACGCCGAGATCCGTCCCTTCCTCGCGACCTCCTCGGGCTTCCAGTCGGCGCAGTACCGCGAGGTCGAGTTCCTGCTCGGCAACAAGGACGCCGACATGGTGCGGGTCCACGAGCACGACACGACGGCACACGACGAGCTGGCGACGCTGCTCGCGGAGCCGTCGCTGTACGACGAGTTCCTCCGACACCTCGCCCGGGGCGGTTACGACGTCCCCGCGGAGCTGGTCGAGCGGGACTGGTCGGTCAAGCACCGGCTCCACCCCGGGCTGGTCGACGTCTTCGCCGGGGTCTACAACGCGCCCGAGCAGCACTGGGGCGTCTACGAGACCTGCGAGGAGCTCGTCGACCTCGAGGACAACTTCCAGGAGTGGCGGTTCCGTCACCTCCAGGTGGTGCAGCGCACCATCGGCCACAAGACGGGCACCGGCGGCTCCAGCGGGGTCAGCTTCTTGCGGCGCGCGCTCGACATCTCCTTCTTCCCGGAGCTCTACGAGGTCCGGACCCGGATCGGTGGCTGAGGGTGGGGCCCCTGGGTTTGCCCGGTCGACCGGGGAAACCGGACGTTGTCAGGTGTTGCAACAGCCGACAACGGGCAGTTCCCCCCGTCCGGCGTGGCCGGTGTGACTCGTGGGGTCGTGTCGGCACGGGGTCGCTAGCCTGACCGCGTGCTGATCGCAGACCTGGTGGCGACCTCCGCGGCGGTGGCCGCGACCCGGTCACGCAAGGCGAAGGTGGCCGCCCTCGCCGAGGCACTGGGCGGGGCCGAGCCCGGCGAGCTGCACCTCGTCACCTCCTACCTCGCCGGCTCGCTCCTCCAGCGTCGTACCGGCGTGGGGTGGCGGGGCCTGCAGTCGCTGCCCGAGCCGGCCGCCGAGCCGACCCTGGCCGTGACCGAGGTGCACGAGGCGTTCGACCACCTCGCCTCGCTCGCGGGGTCAGGGTCACAACAGGCTCGAGCCGCCGCTCTGGGGGAGCTGTTCGGCCGCGCCACCGCTGCCGAGCAGCGGTGGCTCCGTGGGCTGGTCACCGGCGAGGTCCGTCAGGGTGCCCTCGACGCCCTGGTCCAGGAAGCGCTGGCCGCGGCCGCCGGGGTCCCCGTGCCCGCCGTACGCCGGGCGGCGATGCTCGCGGGGTCGACCGTCGCGATCGCGCGGACGGCCTTCGAGGGGGCGGACGCCCTGGCCGCGATCGGCCTCGAGGTCGGACGGCCGGTGTCGCCCATGCTGGCCTCGAGCGCGACCGATCTCGAGGCGGCCCTGGCCAAGGCCGGTCCCGACGGCGCCGAGGTCGCGGTCGACACCAAGCTCGACGGTATCCGGATCCAGGTGCACCGCGACGGTGACGAGGTGGCCATCGCGACCCGCAGCCTCGACGACATCACCCACCGGCTACCGGAGGTGGTCACGCTGGCCCGGTCACTGCCCGCCTCGCGGTTCGTGCTCGACGGCGAGGCGATCGCGCTCGACGACGACGGTCGGCCGCGCCCGTTCCAGGAGACCGCGTCACGCACCGCCATGGACGAAGGGGTCGAGGTCACGGCGTACTTCTTCGACCTGCTCCACGTCGACGGCCGTGACCTGCTCGACTCCCCCGGTTCCGAGCGCGCCGAGGCGCTCGCCGCCCTGGTCCCCGAGGCCTCGCGGGTGCCGCGGGTCGTCACCGCCGACCTCGCGGAGGCCCAGGCCTTCACCGACCGCGCCCTGGCTGCGGGCCATGAGGGCGTGGTGGTCAAGAGCCTCACGGCGCCCTACGCCGCCGGCCGGCGCGGCGCCGGCTGGGTCAAGGTGAAGCCGGTGCTGACCCTCGACCTGGTCGTCCTCGCGGTCGAGTGGGGCTCCGGGCGCCGGCAGGGCTGGCTCTCCAACATCCACCTCGGCGCTCGCGACGGGGACGGTTTCGTGATGCTGGGCAAGACGTTCAAGGGCATGACCGACGAGATGCTGCAGTGGCAGACCGAGCGGTTCCAGGAGCTGGAGACCCACCGCGAGGGCCACGTCATCCACGTCCGTCCGGAGCAGGTGGTCGAGATCGCCCTCGACGGGCTTCAGCGCTCCACCCGCTACCCGGGCGGGCTCGCGCTCCGCTTCGCTCGTGTCGTCCGCTACCGCGACGACAAGTCCGCCGCCGAGGCCGACACGATCGACACCGTGCGGGCGCTCCGCTAGGTGGAACCACCTGCACCTGCCGATGTGCGGATGGGCCGCCGCTGCGTGCGCTAGGAGCAGGCCCCGCTGGCTACGTCTCCGTCCTCGCCGGCACCAGGCAAGGTCACGCAGGCCCACTCACCATCCGCCGTGACGCTGACTCGTCCGTCATCGTCGCGCCCGTCGCCGTCGTCATCCACGATGCCGGTGGCCTCCGCGCCGTTGGGGAGGTCGGTGGTAGCGGTCTCCAGAGTCTCGACGGACCAGCCATCCGAACCCCTAGCGTCCTCCACAACGGCGAGCCAGGTCTTGCCAGCCTCCATCGCAGGGTCCCCGCCGGCACAACCAGCGACCAGGAGTACACAGAGCAGCGCACTTGCAGTGCGTCCGAGATTCATGTGAGGAGGATAGGGACTGGCCGGCGCGTTCTCGTGCGAGGGTCACCCGTTCGCGGCGTCTCTGCGTCCGCGCCGCTCCGTTCGTACACCGAAGGACCGAAGGAGCGCTCCACGGACGCTGTCTCGCGTGACGAGCCGACCGGTTCGGGCGTTCGGTCCTTCCGGGTACGACCTCGCCCCGGCACTCATGTGCCGCTGTCCGTACGGCACTTCTACGTGCGCGAGTAGGTTGAGGTGCGATGGTTCTCTTCCGCTCGGACAGGGAGCGGCGGCTGTGGTGGTGGACCCTCGCCGTCGTGACGGGGATCTACCTGACGCTGGGTCTCGCCGGAGCCCTCGCCGGCGCCCTCCGTGCGCGGGGACTGATCGACCTCATGTTCGGGATCGGCCTGGGCCTGGTGGTCGCGGCCGGGCTCGTCCTCGCGCTCCGGGTGCGGCCGGGTGGCCGGGAGATCGGCGTCGCACTCGGGGTCGGCGCCGTCTACCTGCTGGTGCTCACCCGCATGGCGATCCCGGAGGAGCGGACCCACCTGATCGAGTACGGCGTGCTGGCGCTGCTGCTGCACGAGGCACTGCGCGAGGGTGTCCGCTGCGGACGCCGGACGCCGCTGCCATCAGTGCTGGCGATCCTCGCCGCGTCCCTGGTCGGCACGGTCGACGAGGGGCTGCAGTGGATCCTCCCGAACCGGGTGTTCGACCCCGTCGACCTCGGCTTCAACGCGCTGGCCGCGACACTGGCCGTCGGCTCCCGCCTCGCGCTCGAACGGGCGCGAGCGGGCCCCCCCGGTGCACCAGCGTCCTGACAGGCCACCGACCGGCCTCGTGACGACAAGCTGTCACACCTGTGCAACTCGGTGTTGCACTAACCTGTGGCCATGGCTGCGAGCAGGGCGCCCGAGTCCGACGGCCGGCGTACCGCGGCAGCGGCCCGGCGCCGCAAGCGCGAGGCCGAGATCATCGCCGCCACCCGCGCCCTCTTCGACCGCAGCGGCGTCCGCGACGCCCAGATCGACCAGATTGCCGGCGCCGTCGGCGTCAACCGCGCCATCGTCTACCGCCACTTCACCGGCAAGGAGGAGCTCTTCGCCCTCACGCTGGTCGAGTACCTCAACGAGCTGCGCGAGGAGCTGGTCGCCGCCGACGACAGCGCCACCGATCCCCCCGACCGCCTGCGAGCCATCACCACGGCCTTCGCGGACTACGGCGTCACCCACCCGGCCTTTGTCGACTGCGCGCAGACGCTGATGCGGCGGAGCGGACCCGAGCTGCTCGACGAGATCTCGGAGTCCGCGCTGTTCCGTCTCGGGCGCGCGATCTCCTCGTGCCTGTCGGTCCTGTCGGGCGCGCTCGAGGACGGCGTCGAGAGCGGCGACTTCACCGTCGACGACCCGACCCTCCTCGCCAACACCCTCTACGCCAGCGGGCTCGGGGCGCTGCAGCTCGCGCGCGTCGGGATCCTGGTCAAGGAGGCCGCCCCCGGCATCCCGACCGTGGGGCAGATCTCCCGGGAGCAGGTCCGCGACCACCTCGTCGCCAGCGCCCTCGCCCTCGCCACCCGCTGACGTCCCGTCACGACCGCTGTGCCGAGGATCCCAGCCACCAGGTGACCGGGATCCTCGGCAGAAGCCTGGTGCGGGTGCGGGCTACTTCTCCAGGATCGCGACGACGCCCTGGCCGCCGGCGGCGCAGATCGAGATCAGCACCCGGCCGGAGCCCTTCTGGTCGAGCAGCTTGGCGGCGTTGGCCAGGATCCGGCCGCCGGTCGCGGCGAAGGGGTGGCCGGCGGCGAGCGAGGAGCCGTTGACGTTGAGCCGGGTCCGGTCGATCGCGCCCAGCGGCCCGTCGAGGCCGAGCCGCTCCTTGCAGAAGATCGGGTCCTCCCACGCCTTGAGCGTCGAGAGCACCTGCGAGGCGAAGGCCTCGTGGATCTCGTAGTAGTCGAAGTCCTGCAGCGCCAACCCCTCCCGCTGCAGCATCCGCGCCACGGCGTACGCCGGCGCCATCAGCAGCCCCTCGGCGCCGTGCACGTAGTCGACCGCCGCGGTCTCGTAGGCGGTGAACCAGGCGAGCACCGGGAGGTCGTGGGCCTGCACCCACCCCTCGGAGGCGAGCAGCACCGCCGAGGCGCCGTCGGTCAGCGGCGTCGAGTTGCCGGCCGTCATCGTCGCCGCCTCGCCCTTGCCGAAGACCGGCTTGAGCTTCGAGAGCTTCTCGACGCTGGAGTCCGGCCGCAGGTTGTTGTCGCGTTCGAGACCGCGGAACGGGGTGATCTGGTCGTCGAGGAACCCGGCGTCGTAGGCCGCCGCGAGCCGCTGGTGGGAGGCGGCGGCGAGCTCGTCCTGCTCCTCACGACCGATCTGCCACTCCAGCGCGGTGAGGGCGGCGTGCTCGCCCATCGACAGCCTGGTGCGGGGCTCGCCGTTCTGCGGGATCTCCAGGCCGATGTCGGTGGGGCGGATCGCACCGAGCGCCTTGAGCCGGCTGGCGGTGTCACGGGCCGCGTTGACCTTCATCAGCTTCTTGCGCAGCTTGTCGCTGATCGCGACCGGCGCGTCGGAGGTGGTGTCGGTGCCGCCGGCGATTCCGGCCTCGATCTGGCCGAGCGCGATCTTGTTGGCCACCTGGATGGCGGCCTGCAGGCCGGTCCCGCACGCCTGCTGGATGTCGGTGGCGGGCGTCTCGGGAGCGAGCCGCGAGCCGAGCACGGCCTCCCGGGTCAGGTTGAAGTCGCGCGCGTGCTTGAGCACCGCGCCCGCCACGACCTCACCGAGTCGTTCGCCCTGCAGCCCGAACCGCGTCACCAGGCCGTCGATGGCCGCGGTCAGCATCTCCTGGTTGGAGGCATCGGCGTAGGCGGTGTTGGAGCGGGCGAACGGAATCCGGTTGCCGCCGACGACGGCGACACGGCGCGTGGAGGTCTGCATGCGGCCCATTGTGACTCGCGAGTAGCCTCGGGCGAAACCGTCTGAGTCCCACGTCACGATGTGTGGACGCGTAGTTGCACAGGGAGTTACAAAACAGCCATGAGCGATCGCTACCAAGGTTTCGTGCGCACCCCCGTCGGCAAGCTGCTGGTCAACAACCTCGGCCTGCCGAACCCCACCCCGCTGCGGCGCCACGAGGACGGCGCGCCGCTCGTGGACGGCACCGTGGTGGTGGGCGGCACGGGTCGGCTGGTCGAGTCCCTCCCCGGCCTCCTCGACACCCTCGGGGTGGCTTCGACGGCCGCCGCTGACGCGGCCGAGACCTACCGCGGTCTGGTCTTCGACGCCACCGGCCTGACCGACGCGTCACAGCTGTCGGCGCTGCGCGACTTCTTCACGCCCCTGCTGCGCAGCCTCGCCACCTGCCCGCGGCTGCTGGTCCTCGGCACGCCGCCCGAGCAGGTCTCCGGCTCCGAGCGCGTCACCCAGCGGGCCCTGGAGGGCTTCACCCGCTCCCTCGGCAAGGAGGTCGGCAAGGGCGGCACCGTGCAGCTGGTGTACGTCGCCGACAGCGCCGAGGGGGCACTGGGCTCCACCCTCGGCTTCCTGCTGTCCGCGAAGTCGGCCTACGTCTCCGGGCAGGTCGTCCGCGTCGGCACCCACACCAGCAAGGCGGTCGAGGTGGAGGACCCCGACCGACCGCTGGACGGCAAGGTGGCCCTCGTGACCGGGGCCAGCCGCGGCATCGGCGCCGAGATCGCCCGGGTCCTGCACCGCGACGGCGCGACCGTCGTGGGCCTCGACGTCCCCCAGGCCGCCAGCGAGCTGCAGCGGCTGATGACCGAGCTCGACGGGGACCACCTCACCCTCGACGTGACCGCCAAGGACGCGCCCCAGCGCATCGCACGCCACCTCTCGGAGAAGCACGGTGGGGTCGACGTCGTGGTCCACAACGCCGGCATCACCCGCGACAAGCTGCTGCGCAACATGGACGAGGAGCGGTGGGACTCCGTGATCGGCGTCAACCTCCTCGCCCCCGAGCGGATCAGCCGACACCTCCTCGACAAGGGCGTCGTCAACGACAACGGCCGCATCATCGGGGTCGCCTCCATCGCCGGTATCGCCGGCAACCGGGGCCAGACCAACTACGCGGCCTCCAAGGCGGGGGTCATCGGGCTGGTCGACAGCCTCGCCGACGACCTCGACAAGGGGATCACCGTCAACGCGGTCGCCCCCGGCTTCATCATCACCGAGATGACGGCCAAGGTGCCGTTCGCGACCCGCGAGGTCGGCCAGCGCCTCAACGCCATGGCCCAGGGTGGCCTGCCGGTCGACGTCGCCGAGACCATCGCGTGGTACGCCCATCCCGGCTCCACCGCCGTCAACGGCAACGTGGTGCGGGTCTGCGGCCAGATGATGATGGGTGCCTGATGGCTGTCCCGGTCATCCTCAAGGCGGCCCTGCCGTCGATCCCGGTCGTCAACCAGCTGCCCGGGATCCGCAAGGACCCCGGCGCCGACCCGAGCCAGCTGGCGTTCACGCGCGACCGCGTCGTGGTCTCGCGCGACCACGTGGCGGCGTACGCCCGCGTGTGCGGCTTCCCCGCCAAGGACACCCTGCCGCTGACCTACCCGCACCTGCTGGCCTTCCCGCTCCACATGCGGGTGATGACCAGCCCGTCGTTCCCCTACCCCGCGATCGGGACCGTGCACCTGGAGAACTCGATCACGGCTCGTCGCCCGGTCTCGGCGACGGAGGAGCTTTCGGTCGGCGTCCGGGTGTCCGCGCCGCGCCCCCACCCCAAGGGCACGGTCATCGACTTCCTGGCCGAGGTGCGCTCCGGAGTGGAGGTGGTGTGGGAGTCGACCTCGACCTACCTCCGGCGCGGGAAGGGCGATGCGGATGCCTCGTCCGGCACCACGATGGAGCGGACACCACCGGGCACCGTGGAGTGGCGCCTGGCCGACGACCTCGGCCGCCGCTACGGCGCCGTGTCGGGTGACCGCAACCCGATCCACCTCTACCCCCTGACGGCCAAGGCCCTCGGCTTCCCCCGGCAGATCGCCCACGGCATGTGGAGCCTCGCCCGCTGCGTCGCGGCACTCGAGAACCGGTTGCCCGACTCGGTGACGGTGGACGCGGCGTTCAAGAAGCCGGTCCTGCTGCCCGGGACGGTGGCCTTCGGCCACGAGTCCACCGAGACCGGCCAGGCGTTCGCGCTCACCAGACCCAAGGACGGGGCGCCCCACCTGGTCGGTCGCGCCTACGCCGTCTGACCGGCCGCCTTCCAGAGCCGCCGCTCGGCGGCGACGTCCATCCCGGTGCGGGGCCGGTCGCCGGGCTGCGGCGGCAGGCCCTCGCGCTGCATCCAGGCCCACGTGGCGGCCACCGTCTCGCGCACCGGCCGGCACGTCAGCCCGGCGGCGTACGCCGCGGAGACGTCGCCGTCGTGCAGGCCGGCGAGCTCGCCGGTCGGCGGCACCCAGATCGGGAGCTCGGTCCACGGCGCCACCCCGGCCCGTTCGACCGCCTCGGGAGACAGCCAGACGAGCTCCGCTTCGCTGCCGGTGACGCGGACGCACTCGGCGAGCAGCTCGCCGACCGTGGTGTGCCCGGGGCGACTGACGGTGTTGAACACCCCGACCGGCTGGTGCTCCAGCACCCACTGGGCCAGGTCGCGGGCGTCGACGAGCTGCAGCGGGCGGTCCTCGGGGCCCGGCGTGGGCACCCGGCCACCGGCCGCCACCCGGTCCAGCCAGAACGGCAGGCGCCCGACGCGCTCCCAGGGGCCGAGGATGAGCCCGGCCCGGGCCAGCAGCACGTCACCGTCGAAGTCCCGGATTGCGGCCAGCTCGCCGCCACGCTTGGCGGCGGCGTAGTCGCCGGCGTCGGTCCCGTCCGGGTCGCCCTCGACGACGGGTGCTGACTCGTCGAGCCCGGGGGCAGGGGGCCAGGTGTAGACCGAGCGCGAGGAGACGTAGGTGTAGTGGCCGGCGCGCCCGGAGAGCAGCCGCGCCGCGTCGCGCACGACCACCGGTTCCTGCGACCAGGTGTCGACGACGGCGTCGAACTCGTCGTCGCCGAGTGCCGCCGCGACCGCGCCCGGGTCTCGCCGGTCCGCGTGGCGGACGTCCACGCCCGGGGCCGTCACCCCGGTGAGCCCGCGGTTCAGGGTCACGACGTCGTCGCCTCGGGCCAGGGCGGTCTCGACGACAGCACGGCCGACGTGGTGGGAACCGCCCAGGACCAGGACCCTCATGACGCCCGATGCTCCCGCCTCGAGCGAGGCCTGGACAGGACTGTTCGCGCTGGGCGGAACGTCAGTCGGTCGGTCGCATCCGCAGCAGGCCCTCCTGGGCCACGGAGGAGACGAGGCGACCGTCGGCGGTGAAGACCTGGGCGAGCGCCAACCCGCGAGCACCCTGCGCGGACGGCGCGTGCTGGTCGTAGAGCCACCACTCGTCGGCGCGGAAGGGCCGGTGGAACCACATGGCGTGGTCGAGCGAGGCCGGCTGCAGCCCCGGCGTTCCGATCGTCACGCCGTGGGGCACCAGGGCCGCACCGAGCAGCGTCAGGTCGCTGGCGTAGGTGAAGGCGGCGAGGTGCTCCAGCGGGTCGTCGGAGAGCTCGCCGTTGACGCGGATCCACAACCGGGCGCGTGCCGGGTGGTCGGGGTCGTCGGGCAGGCCGCGGCCACTGATCCCGACGTACCGCACGTCGAGGGCGGCCCACTCCTTCTCGAACCGCTCGGCCTCGGCGGCGTCGCGCGCACGCACGAGGTCGACCAGCCGGACGCCGTCCTCGGGGGCCGGCACGTCAGGTATCGCGTCTTGGTGGTCGAAGCCGGGCTCCTCCTGGTGGAAGCTGGCGGTGAGGAAGAAGATCGGTCGGCCGTGCTGCCGCGCGACGACGCGACGGGTGGCGAAGGAGCGGCCGTCGCGCAGCTGCTCGACGTCGTAGACGATCGGCACGGCGGTGTCGCCCGGGCGCAGGAAGTAGGAGTGCAGCGAGTGCGGGCGGTAGGCGGGGTCGACGGTCTGGCACCCGGCCAGCAGGGCCTGGGCAGCGACCTGACCACCGAAGACCCGCTGCATCTCCGTGTCGGGCTGACGTCCCCGGAACAGGTTGGTGTCGAGCTTCTCCAGGGAGAGCAGCTCGAGGAGCTCGGTGGCCGAAGCGGGCACGGGTCAGTCCTCGTCGTCGGGGTCGTCGGTGTCGTCCTCGGTCCCGTCGAGGCCGGCCAGGAACTGCTCGAACTGCAGGCCGATCTCCTCGCCTGTGGGCAGCGGCTGGTCCTCGGCGAGCAGGCTGGAGCCCTCCGACTCGGCCCGCTCGAAGGCGTCGTACTGACGCTCCAGGGAGGCGACGACCTCACCGACGTCCTCGTTGGCCGCCAGGTAGCGGGCGATCTCGGCCTCACGGTCGCCGGCCTCGGCGCGGAGGTCGGACAGGTCGACGGTGAGCCGCGCCCCCCGCTCCACGTGCTCGAGCAGGGAGACCGCCGCCGCCGGGTAGTCGAGCTGTGCCAGGTAGTGCGGGACGTGGGCGACGAAACCGAGCGCGTCGTGACCCCACTCCCCCAGCCGCAGCTCCAGCAGGGCCTGGGCGCTCGAGGGGATCCGCAGCTCGCCGCGCCACGGGCTGTCCGCGTCGAGGAGCGCCGCGTTGTTGGCGTGCGGGGTGATGGCGATCGGACGGGTGTGGGGAACCGCCATCGGGACCGAGCCCATCGCCACCACGCGTGACACGGCGAGCCGCTCGACCACCAGACGCACACCGGCCACGAAGGCCTCCCACCGCGTGTCGGGCTCAGGACCGTGCAGGAGCAGGTACGGCGTCCGGCCGGTGTCACGCACGAGCCGGACGACCAGGCGAGGCGGCTCGTAGGCCTCGTAGTGGTCGCGCACGAAGGACATCGGTGGGCGTCGCGCGCGGTAGTCGTGGAACAGGTCGACGTCGAAGGTGGCCACGACGGGGGACTCCGCCAGGTCGGACTGGTCCAGGAGGTGCCGGGCGGCGCGGGCGGCGGCGTTGCCGGCGTCGAGGAAGCCGTCGAGGGCCACGACCATCGCCAGGTCGTCCACCCCGTCGAGCTCGGGGACCTCGTCGACGACGTGCACGACCGGTTCGTTCACCACGGCCGCGATCCTACGGCGTGGACCACGGGCCTCAGCGCTCGGCGTCGACCGCCGGCGGACCTGCTGTGGGCGCGTCCACGCCGGTCGCGATCTCCTCGACGATGCCACGGGCCAGCGTCTGCGGGTCGAGGCCGATCCGCTCCAGGATGGCAGCCCGCTTGGCGTGGTCGAGGAACTCCTGGGGGATGCCGTGCACCCGGATCGGGGTGGTCACGCCCTGGTCGTTGAGCTCCTGCAGGAGCGCGGCTCCGCAGCCACCGACGCGGCCGTTGTCCTCGAGGTGGACGACCAGCGCGTGGTCGCGCGCGAGCTCGACCAGGGCCGGGTTGACGGGCTTGACCCAGCGGGGGTCGACCACGGTCGCGCCGATCCCCTGGGCGACCAGCCGCTCCCCCACGTCGACCGCCGTGGTGGCCATCGACCCGATGCCCACGATCAGCACGTCGTGGGTGCCGTTGCGCAGCAGCACGTCGACGCCGCCGACGTGGTCGACGGCCTCCAGGTCCGCCGGCGGGGGGCCCTTCGGGAACCGGACGACCGTCGGGGCGTCGTCCACCGTGATCGCCTCGCCCAGGAGCTCGCGCAGGCGGCTGGCGTCGCGGGGTGCGGCCAGCCGGAGGCCGGGGACGACCTGGAGCACGGACATGTCCCACATGCCGTTGTGGCTCGCGCCGTCGTCGCCGGTGACCCCGGCCCGGTCGAGGACGAAGGTGACGCCGCACCGGTGCAGGGCGCAGTCCATCAGCACCTGGTCGAAGGCCCGGTTGAGGAAGGTGGCGTAGATCGCGACCACCGGGTGGAGCCCACCCATGGCGAGCCCGGCGGCGCTGGTGGCCGCGTGCTGCTCGGCGATCCCGACGTCGAAGGTGCGCTCGGGGAACCGGGCCTCGAAGTGGTGGAGCCCGACCGGGTGCATCATCGCCGCGGTGATGGCGACGACGTCCGGTCGACGCTCGCCGATCCGGACCATCTCCTCGGCGAAGACGTCGGTCCAGATGCCGCCGACGGGGTGTTCCTCGCCGGTCTCGATGTCGAAGGGGCGCGGCGAGTGGAACTGGTCGGCCTCGTGCTGCTCGGCCGCGTCGTACCCGAAGCCCTTGCGGGTCAGGGCGTGCACGATGACCGGTCCCTCGAAGCGCTTCGCCTGCGAGAGTGCCTGTTCCATCGCTGCCTGGTCGTGTCCGTCGACCGGGCCGACGTACTTGAGCCCGAGGTCCTCGAAGAGGCCCTGGGGGGCGATCGCGTCCTTCATCCCCTTCTTCATGGCGTGGAGCACGTCGTAGGCGGCCGGCCCGACACCCGGCACGGCGTTGAGGCGTCGCTTCACGAGGTCGAGGAAGTGCTCGTAGCGGGGGTTGGTGCGGAGCGACGTCAGCGCGGTCGCGAGACCACCGACGGTGGGCGTGTAGGACCGGCCGTTGTCGTTGACGACGATGACCAGCCGGCTCCGGGTGTCGACGGCGATGTTGTTGAGGGCCTCCCAGGCCATCCCCCCGGTGAGGGCGCCGTCGCCGATCACGGCGACGACGTGGCGGTCCTCGCCCCGGACGGTGAACGCCTTGGCCAGGCCGTCGGCGTAGGACAGCGCGGTCGAGGCGTGCGAGTTCTCGACGATGTCGTGCTCGGACTCCGCCTGGTTGGGGTAGCCGCTGACGCCGCCCTCCTGGCGGAGCTTGTCGAAGCCCGCACGGCGGCCGGTCAGCAGCTTGTGGACGTAGGCCTGGTGGCCGGTGTCGAAGACGATGCGGTCGCGCGGCGACTCGAAGACCCGGTGCACGGCCAGGGTGAGCTCGACCACGCCCAGGTTGGGACCGAGGTGCCCGCCCGTGCGCGAGCAGGTCTCGACCAGGAAGTCGCGGATCTCGCTGGCCAGTGCCGTCAGCTCGTCGGACGTGAGGTCGCGCAGGTCACGCGGCGACGCGATCGACTCGAGGTGGCCCATGGGGAGCGAGTCTAGACGTGGCGCGGGCGCCCGACCCAGCCACGGCGGCTCACCCCCGGAGTGCGGCGTAGAGCCCGGAGCGGAGGAACGCCGGCAGCACGACGGACCCCGCGGCGGTGAGGTCGAGAGTGGCGACGGCGGCGGGGTCGACGAAGACGATCTGTCGACCCTCACGGCAGTCGATGTCGGCGTCGGTCAGGTCGGCGGCGGCGGCGAAGACCCGCATCCGGTCGACACTGCCGTAGGCGTCGCGGTGGTCGACGCGGTACTCGCCGTGGAGGGTGAGCTCGTCGGGGGTCAGCTCCACCCCGGTCTCCTCCTCGAGCTCGCGCACCGCCCCGGTCAGGAAGTCCTCGCAGTCGTCGAGGTGCCCGCCGACGAGTCCCCACTTCTCGGGGTCGATCCGCGGGTGCTCGTCGCGTTCCTGGAGCAGCAGCGCTCCGCTCCGGTCGACGAGGACGACGCCGGCGAACCGGCGCGAGGGTCGGCCACCGAACCGGCCGAGGTAGGTCGGCGAGTCCACCACGTCCGGCAGCTGGAGCCGGGCCGCCTGCAGCAGGTCGCGGTCGAACAGCAGGTCGCGGTCGACGAACACCATCTGCCGTCCCTCGCCGCAGCGCACGTCGGCATCCGAGGCCGGTGACCGGGCGAGGTAGAGCTCGAACTCGTCGAGCCCGCCGCAGGACTCGGCGTGGTAGCGGGTCCGCCCCAGGTGCTCGAGCTCGTCGCGGCCCACCCGGAGCCCGGTCTCCTCGGCGAGCTCCCGCACTGCTGCGTCGCGGTAGTCCTCGCCGGGTTCGAGGGCACCACCGGGGAGTCCCCAGCGGTCGGGGTCCACCGGAGCGTGCTCGTCCCGTTCCTGGAGCAGGACGCGCCCGTGGTCGTCGAGGACCGCCACACTCGCGAACCTGTGCTGCGGTTCAGCCCTCATAGGCGAGCTCGCTGCGCCAGGCGGCGGGATCCTGGTGGGCGGCCGCGTGCAGGGCCTCGGCGACGCGGTCGGGCGTGAAGGCACCCTCGCGCGACAGGGACCCCCGGACCGTCACCGACACCGCACGGATCCCGTCGGGCTCGAGGGCGGCGTCGATGCTGCGGACGAGGTTCTGCAGCCCGGCCTTCTGGACTCCGAGGGACGCGACGCGGTGGTCGGGTCGGTCGGCGGCCATGCTGCCCGTGGCCGTGACCCGGCTGCCGGCCGTCAGGAAGGGGCGGGCAGCCTGCAGGACGGTCAGCAGGGCGCCGACACCGAGCGTCACGTCCTCCAGCAGCTCGGCGACGGTCAGCTCCAGCGGACCCCGCTCGCGGTAGGCGCTCGGGTTGAAGTGGAGCACCTCCAGGTGGCCGAAGCGCTCGCCGATCCGCGTCACCGCCGCCCTGGTGGCCGTCTGGTCGGTGAGGTCGGCGACCACGTGCTCGACCACCGCGCCCCGTTCGCCGAGCTCGGCGGCGAGGGTGGCGAGCACCTCCTCGTCGGCACCCAGCAGCCCGACGTCGTGACCGTCCTGGGCATACGTCCGGGCGAGCGAGCCGCTGACGCCCGGACCGGCGCCGGCGACGAGGACCACGGGTCGCGTCATGGCTCGACCGTACCCGGGTCTCCGGGCGCCGGTGGGCACTCCCCGCGTGCCCGCGACCGCCCGCCTGGGCGTCAGAGCCGCGCCACGTAGCGCCGACCCCGCAGTGCCTCCTCGACCAGACCGACGGCACGACGGGCCGCGAGCAGGCGGGCTTCCTCCAGCTGGAAGGTCTGGATCGCCGCGTCCACCACGGCCGGCTCGGCCACTTGGCCCAGGTCGGCCCTGGCCTCGCTGAGCCCCCGCCGGCAGGCCGCGAGACCGGCGTCGACGTGGAGCACCGCGAACCGGGCCAGCACCACGACGTGTCGACGCAAACCGGCGTAGCGCCGGTAGTCGGCCGGGCAGAGGTCGAGCAACCAGCTGGCGGCGGTCGTCTCCCAGTCCGGGGTGTCGGGGGGACGGACCTCGCGGGGCCATCCCGGTGGGGCGACGTTCACCGTCCCAGCCTACCGCGGCGTCGAACACCTGTTCGATCTGAGTGTCCAACCGGCGGGGGTGGTTTCGCTGGGCCCCCGTGGGAGGAAGGATGGGCCGTGTGACGACCGAGGTGGAGGCGGACGAGGAGCTGCCTGCCGAACCCACCAGCGCCGGGCGCGCGCGCCGTCTGGTGCGCGAGGTCGTCGCGGGACGTGGTCAGCACGAGCTCCTGGAGGCGGCCGAGCTCGCCATCAGCGAGATCGTGACGAACGCCCTCGTCCACGCCGGTACGGCGATGCGACTGCGGATCCTGGCCGCCGACCGCCGGCTGCGGTTCGAGCTCGAGGACGGCGGCAGCAGGCTGCCCCATCCCCGCGACTTCGGCCCGTCGGCCTCCACCGGGCGCGGCCTGCGGCTCGTCGACCAGCTGGTGTCACGGTGGGGAGCGCACGCCTCCCCGATCGGCAAGGTCGTGTGGTTCGAGATCAGCGAGGACCCCGAGGCCGACGACCTCGACCTCGCCGACGACGAGCCCGCGCCGTACGAGCAGGAGCGGGTCTCCGTCGAGCTGCTCCGGATGCCGCTGCTCATGCACCAGGCGTGGCAGGAGCACGCCTCCGCCTTGCTGCGCGAGCTGATGCTCGTGCGGCTGGACGCGGGGCTCGACGCGCTGACGGAGCACGCCCGGGCCAGCGACGCCCTGGGCATCCTCGAGGACCAGGTGCCGGTCCCCCACATCGGGATGGAGCCAGCCGGCGTGATGGCCAACGCGATCGAGCCTGACATCTCCGAGCCGCGGCTGGTCATCGAGGTGCCCCGGACGTCGCTCCCCAGCTTCGAGGCCCTCGACGTGCTGATGAACGAGGCCGTCCACCTCGCCGACTCCGGGCGCCTGCTGGCCCCGCCGAGCCAGCCCGAGATCGAGTCGCTGCGCCGGTGGATCTGCGGACAGGTCAGGAGCCAGGCGGCCGGCGGTGACGCTGCGCCGTGGTACACCCTGTCCACCGAGGCGCCGCCAGCGCGCACCCCGATCCCGGCGGATCACTGGAGCCCGGACGAGCTCTCCCGTTCGGACCGGGCTGTCGTCGCCGCCGACGACTTCAACGCCATCGTCGCCGTCAGCCGGTCTGCGCTCGACCTCCTGGGCTACGACGACGCCGCCGACCTCGTGGGCCGGCGACTGCTCTCGATCATCCCGGAGCGCTTCCACCAGGCTCACATCGCGGGATTCACGATGTTCCTCGTCAACGGACGGGCTCCCCTGCTGGGGCAGGAGATCACGGTGCCGGTGCTGCGCGCCGACGACACCGAGGTCGAGCGGCGGCTCCTCATCACGGCTCAGTCGCTCGCCGGCGGCCGGCACGTGTTCGTGGCCGAGTTTCCCGGCTGATCGCACAGCTCGACGACCGTCGGCCGTGGCGACCTGCGGACCGGTGCAGCACCTCAGCCCGGCAGGAAGGAGAACCGGACCTCCCGGTCCGGGTTGTCGACGTTGAGGTCGACCAGGCAGATGCTCTGCCAGGTGCCGAGGGTGAGCCGGCCGTCCAGCACGGGAACCGTCACCGAGGGCGGCACGAACGCCGGCATGACGTGGCTGCGTCCGTGGCCCCGGCTGCCGTGCTGGTGCTGCCACCGGTCGTCGGCCGGCAGCAGGTCGCCGAGAGCCGCGAGCAGGTCGTCGTCGCTGCCTGCGCCGGTCTCGATGATCGCGAGGCCGGCGGTGGCGTGCGGCACGAAGACGTGCAGCAGTCCGTCACCGCGCCCCTCGACGTACGCCGTGCAGTCCTGCGTGAGGTCGCGGACCTCCTCGCTGTCCCCGGTGCGGTATCGGCGGGTCTCCGAGTCCATGCCCCGATGGTGTCACGTCCGCCTCAGGCGCGATCCGTGCACGCGTCTAGACCATTTGGGTGACGCGCCGCCCCGCCTCCGCGGCTTACGGTGCCGCAACGCCCCCCTTTGTCGGGAGGGGGCACGGGGGACCACAACGGGGGAAGATCATGACGCGTGCGAGGAGTGCCGCGGCGGCGGCTGTGCTGACAGCAGGGATCCTGACGGTGCCGACTGTGCCGGCGGAGGCGGCACGGGCCTGCCAGAACATCGCCCACCGGGCCATCTACCAGGGCACCGAGGAACAGGTGCGCGGGGTGCGTCGGAACGCCAAGTGGGGCTTCACCGAGATCGACGCCCGCGTCACGGCGGACCAGAAGGTCGTCGCCGTGCACGACTCGACGCTCGAGCGGACCTCGGGCGGTGCCACGCGGGCGCGTGTGGAGGGGTTGACCCTGCAGCAGATCCGGCGCAAGCGCTACGTGCTCGGCCGGCGCGTGGAGACGACGCGGCGGCTGATCACGGAAGCGGCCCGCACGAAGTCGTCGATCATGGTCACCATCAACTCCTACGCCCGCTACCGCGACGCGTGGGACGACTACGGGCTCCAGACGCTCTGGAACGCGGCGCAGACCCACCCCAAGCCCTCCAAGGTCTACTTCGGGGGTGCCGGGGCTGAGAAGGCGATGCGCAACCAGTTCCCCGCCGCGAGCACCTTCCACCGCTACAAGGGCCGTGACAGCGACATCCTCTCCCACGCCGTCGACACCGGCGTCGCGCTCGCTGCGCTGCCACCCGCCCACTTCGACCCTGGCCTGGTGTCTGACCTGCGCGCGGCCGGGATCCGGGTGGCCTCGGTGCAGCTCAACCGCAAGAAGTCCGTGCGCCGAGCCAACGCGGCGGGCATCCGCCTCGTCCAGACCGACCACTCGCGCAAGACCGTGCGGAAGTGGTGCCGCTGAGCCTCCAGCGGGGGAGCTGGTCGGCGAGGTGGTGAGCCCCGCCGGGTCCCGCGCGCAGAGGGAGCGAGAGCATGCCCCTCCTCCGGTCGCTCACGTATCTTGCCCGGGCCTGGGTACGGCAGGTAGATGTGGTTCGACTCCTGGTCCCAGATCGTGCGCGTGGTCCTGGTCGCGGGCGCGACGTACCTGAGCTTGCTCGTGCTGCTGCGGGTGTCAGGAAAGCGCACCCTCGCGAAGCTCAACGCGTTCGACCTGGTCGTGACCGTTGCACTCGGGTCGACGCTGGCGACGGTCCTGCTCAACAGCACGGTGGCCTGGACGGAGGGTGTGGCGGCTCTGGTCGCCCTCGTCGTCCTCCAGTTCCTGGCGGCTGGCGTGTCCGCGTGGGTCCCGGGAGGCCACGCGGCCATCACGGCCCGCCCCACCCTGCTCCTGAGTGACGGGAAGGTGGACCAAACCGCTCTGAGACGCACTCGGGTCGCTGAGGGCGAACTGCGACAAGCCGTCCGCGGCAGCGGTCAAGGCGACCTCGGGTCGGTGGCGGCGGTCGTCCTGGAGACCGACGGTTCGATGAGCGTCATCCCACGATCATCGGCGGGCGACATGTCGGCACTGAGAGACCTTCGCTCGACAATCCGGAAAGGGTGAACATGTCTGACCAGCACCACGAGATGACGTCGAACGACGCCCACCAGCGCCACGGCGGGAACGGAGCAGGACGCGCCTACGTGCGGTTCGGCCTCATGATCGCCACGTCCACACTCACCATGTTCCTCCTGACCTACACCAACCTCTTCAGCATCGACCATGCGCACGTCAGCGAGGAACGCATCTACATGGCTGTCCTCATGGGGTCGGCCATGGCGATCATCATGCTCTCGTTCATGTGGGGGTCGATGTACCAGAACACCAAGGTCAACGTCGTGATCATCGGGACAGCCCTCGCCGCCGGCAGCCTGGCGCTCTTCCTCTCGCAAAGCCAGACGCTCGTGCAGGACGAGGCATACATGAAGGGAATGATCCCGCACCACTCGATCGCGATCCTGACCAGCGAGCGCGCGGAGCTGCGAGACGTCCGCGTCGAGGAGCTGGCCAGTCAGATCAGCGACACCCAGGTCAAGGAGATCGCCGAGATGGAGTGGCTGCTCGACGACATCGACGACAACGGCGCAGCGACCACGGACGAGGAGGCGCGTCAGCGACCTGTTCCGGAGTTCGATGCGGAAGGTCAGCGGGCGGAGGCGTCCGGGCGCGAGCCGTTCGGCCTGCGAGCCTCCCCGTGGCTGGCTCGCCTGGTGGGGAGCCAGCACCTTCAACCTCTTCCGCGGCCGGGACGGTGACGTCCACGCCCACGCCCACGCCCACGCCCTCGACACCGGCGTCGATCTCCCGGCCCTGCGCAAGACCGTGCGGAAGTGGTGCCGCTGAGCTTCCAGCGGGGGAGCTAGTCGGCGAGGTGGTGCTCGACCCGCTCGACCTTCGCGGTCAGCTGACCGTCGTAGCCGGGACGGATGTCGGCCTTGAGCACCAGGCCCACGCGGGGCGAGGCGGCGGCGACGACGTCGACGGCTCGCTTCACGACAGCCATCACCTCATCCCACTCCACTGAGACTTTAGGTAGGTAAAGGATCGTTAGGGCAGGTCAGAGCCTATGCGGCCCCCTCCCCGGCCGTGTCGGATCAGCCTCGTAGCGGCCTTCGGGAAGCCACTAGGAGCGCAGCCAGCGGCCTGCCGGACCCCGACCCCGGGCCCCTGCCTCCAGCCGCACTAGCGGTCCCGTAGCGGCCCCGACCCGGAGGCAGCCAGCCCGACCCGCCAGCCGCGACACCGAGGGGGTGGGGTGGCCCCGCGAGTGGGGCGAGGCAGTGGGAACCCCCGGCCAGCCATTCGTCCGTGGTGCCAGATCAAGCATCCGGGAGGATGCACGCACGCCTCGGTGTGACCTACGCTTCAGTCACCTGCCGTCGGGGGCGAAGGAGTGCAGGTATGACATGCGCCTGGATGACAACGACTCAAGACAGTCGAATGCTGCTGAAGATCCTGAGCGCTGCTCACGTGCCACTGGACGAGCTGCCCTCCAGAAGCGGCGCCGAGGTCGCCACAGAACTCGCGGGCAGGGCACTGCTTCGCTACGTGGCCGCGACCGGGGTTCACGAGAACTCTCACCCGGGTCCGACATTCGTCACCCCCACCGCTTACACATCCAGCGAACTGAACTCGTACCTCGCGTTGCCCCGTCCAGATCTCCTGCGCGACCACGCGATCTGGATAGATCCGAGCAGGGTCGACACGATACTGGGGCCGCGATGGGTACACCTCGGTTCCGGCATCGAGTATGTGCTCCCCAATGGATACACCAGTGATGCAGTCATCGAACCGGGTTGGGCGGTGCAGATCCGGTGATTCGTGACCACGTCCTCAAGGAACTGTCAGCCGCATTCGGTGCGAACTGCGGAAGAGCCAACATGCGGCCCGTGTACTCGGCAGTCGATCGACACGCGGTCCTTGAGTGGCTTGCCGAAGGAAGCGCGTCAGGCTTGGCTGGCGGCATCCAGGGTCATTACTACGTCACGATGTCTGCCTGGACCGAGGAGGACACCGGGGTCCTGGTCCTGGAGTTCTGGTCCGGCGTTGCTAGCGGGATCGGCTATCGGCGCTCCATGGTTGCGCGAGTCGGCTCGGGGACCCCCGATGATGCGATGGAGACTCTTGTGTTCGACGTTGAGCAGCAGTTCTACTCGTCGGTTGGGCGCGCACACCAGATGCTGGCCGCCTTCGCCGCGTCCAAGCGGATCCCGTTCACCCCCGACGTCACCCCGTTCGTCGGTCCACGGTGGGGCGACGAATCCGACAATCCCGGGCCCTTCCCGTTCCCATAAGGCTCTATCGGGAATAGTACGTGCCCGCGAGATCGTCGGTCTCGACCCGCCCTCGGCCACCCAGCCCTGGCCGGTGACAGCGCTGAGGGTCATCGAGCGGACCGGTGGCCGCTGAGTACGAGGCCCATCAGGGCGACGACGACTCCACGTAGTAGTGGTGTTCGCCCGGCGGAGTCCCGTCGTGCCCGTTGGTCTCGCACGGCAGGCCAGACTCCCTGACCACCCGGACTGCCGCGGCCACCGCCTCGGAGACCGAACCCGAGTCGTCGGCGGCGGTGGGGCTGAGGCTGAAGGCGACGATCATGTCACCAGCGTGCCGGATCCCGCCGGCTCCTCGGTGACCAGGTGGGGCGCTCGCTCGCGCATCCGTCGCAGGGCGTCGCGCGTCTGCGACTTCACGGTGCCGACCGAGACCCGGAGGATGTCGGCGGTCTCGGCCTCGGTGCGGTCCTCGAGGTAGCGCAGCACCACCACGGCGCGCTGACGCGGCGCCAGGCCGTCGAGCGCGCGGCGGAGGTCGACGCGCAGCGTCGGCTCCTCGGCCTCCCCCGCCGGTTCCGGGACGTCGTCGGTGAGCAGCTCGCGCCACCGCCGACGCCGCCACCGGGAGATGCTCTCGCGGACCATCACGCGCCGGACGTAGGGATCGGGGTCGCCGTGGATCCGCGCCCAGTGCGGCACCACCTTGACCAGGGCGGCCTGGACGAGGTCCTCGGCGTCGTGGTGGTTGCTCGTGAGCAGGTACGCCGTGCGCAGCAGGCCCCCCTGCCGGGCCGCGACGTACTCCTCGAAGCGAGCGTCAGACCCGCGCACGGCGTCTCCTGACGGTGCCGACCGTGCGGGCGACCAGCCACAGGAGCACCAGTGCGGCCAGCAGGTTCCACGGCCACCACCAGAACCACCAGCGCGGGTCCCGGTGGTCCGGTTGCGGCACGCCGGCGACGAGCGGGTCGGCGAACAGGTCGATGGCGTAGCTCGGGCTGCCCTGGACCTGCGACTCGTCGAGACCAAGCGGCTCGACCGTTGCGGTGTTCACGTCCACCCGCAGTGCCTCCCGCGCGTCGACCACGAGGTGCTGCGGACCCGCCCACCCCTGGATGTCTCCGGCGGGCTGTCCGTCCAGCGATACCTCCTCAGCACCCGATCCGTCGTCGACGAGAAGTCGGCGACCGTCCTCCAGCGACAGAAACGCCACCCGGCCGTCGTCGGCGACGGCGACGTCGAGGAGCGCTCCGGAACCCAGCCGTTCGGAGGTCGTCGACCCGGACACCGGGTCCAGCCGCGTCAGGGTCGACCGGCCGTCGGTCCAGGCGAAGCCGCGGGCGTCCGTCCCCACGACACCGACCGAGCTCGCCCGCGCGACGACGCGGTGCCGTCCGGTGGCGAGGTCCCACACCATCAGCACCCTCTGGCCGCTGGCCTGCTTGACGGCGGCCATCAAGTGGCGGGAATCTCCGGAGAACATCGGGAGATCGGGCACGTCGGACAGCGACCGGCCCCCGTCGGGTACCCGAACCGCCGTCGTCCCTCCCGTGACGGCGTCGTAGACGTCCCAGCCGTCCCTGCTCGTGCGTCCCGCCGCGCGCGCTTCGGCCCGCTGCCGGCCGACAGCGACCCGGTGGCCGTCGGGCGAGAGCACGGCCTCGCCGACGAGGTCGAGGAAGTAGGCGCGGCCGTCCGCGGCGGAGATCCCGAAGACCTCCAGGTCGGTCGACACGCCACCACCGAAGCCGGCCGCGCTCGTGCGGAAGGAGTGGGCGACGACGGCCAACGGCCCCGGCGCGCCCGCCTCCGCCACGCTGGGTGCCCATTCGTCGGGCGGATATATGGTCCGAGGGATCGAGAGCGCCCCGTCGGGCGAGTCCACCGGGTCAGGCTCGCGCCACGTCCAGGGGCCGCCGGCCAGTGCCGCTCCGACGACCAGTGCGGCGACCAGGGAGAGCGCGGTCCCCAGCGTCCGGCGGCGGCGGTGCCGTCGGGTGCCGTCGCGCCAGAGCTCGCTGGCGACGAGAACCTGCGACGGGGCGTCGTCGGCGAGGTCGCGCAGGGCGCTGCGCAGGTCGATGTCGGTGCTCATGGTCGTCTCCTCCCAGCCTCACACGGGAGTACGCCCTGAGAAGGAGATCCGGAGGGGTGGCGCGCCCAGGTTTTCCTCAGGCGCCGTCGTGGGCGTCGAGGTAGGCGGCGACCAGGGTCCCGAGCGTGGGCAGGTGGTAGCCGCCCTCCTGCACGACGACCGACGGGATCCCGAGCCCACCGAGCCGCCGGCCGGCACCGGCGTACCCGGCGGCGGTCACGGCCAACGGGCTCTCCGGGTCGTCGGCGGCCGCGTCGACGCCGAGCGAGACCACCAGACCGTCGGCACCCCACTCCGCCACCCAGCGGGCAAGGTCGTCGACGGCGACCAGCCACGCGTCGTCCCCGGTGCCCGGAGGGAGCGGCAGGTTCCGCGTCGCGCCGACGCCGTCGCCGACGCCGGTCTCCCCCGCATGCCCGAGGACGTGGGGGAACCAACCCGCCGCCGGGTCGACGTGGAGCGACCCGTAGCGGACGTCGCCACGCTCCCAGAAGATCGCCTGCGTGCCGTTGCCGTGGTGGGCGTCGAGGTCGAGGACCGCCACCCGCTCGCGACCCCCGTCGCGCAGCGCCTGTGCGGCCACGGCGGCGCTGTTGAGGTAGCAGGAACCGCCGTAGCCGGCCGCGGTCGCGTGGTGGCCGGGTGGACGGCTCAGGGCGTACGCCGCCGGCGCCCCGTCCAGCACGAGGCTCGCCGCCGTGGCCGCGCAGTCGGCGGCCGCCACCGCAGCCTCCCAGGTCCCTGGTCCGACCAGCGTCATCGTGTCGTAGCAGAACCGGCCGGTGAGTCCGTGCAGGGCAGCGGGGTCGCGAACCGGCATCCCGCCGGTGAGGGCAGGGGTGAGGAAGAAGTAGGGCGTCACGCGGTCCTGGCCGACCTCGTCGTCGTAGTCGGCCTCCACCCAGCGCTCGTGGGCGGTGGCGAGAAAGTCCAGCAACGCCGGCTCGTGCACGGTCGCCAGGAGGTCCCCGGCGAGGGGTCCGGCGGGGACGAGCACACGGTCACCCACGGCGTCGAGGATCGCGTCCACGCGCTCGGCCACCTCGACGGCGGGAGTGGCGACCCCGAGCCAGACCTCGTGACGGGGGTCGTGCCGCCGGGTGGCCGGTGACCACACGACCGGCATCCGGCCGTTCACCGGCTCAGCACCGACGCCAGGTGGCAGGCGACCTGGTGACCGGTCGGGTCGGCGGGGAGCACCGGCAGGGCCTCGCCTCGACACGCCTCGGCCACCCCGGCGGCCTCGGCCCGACCCTCGGCCAGCGCGGGGCACCGGGGGTGGAACCGGCAGCCACCCGGGATCCGGGTGGGGTCCGGGATCTCGCCCGTCAGGACGACCGGTTCGAGGCGCTCGATCTCCGGCACGACGGAGAGCAGGGCCTGGGTGTAGGGGTGCTGCGGACGCTGCAGCACCTCCTCGGTCGGTCCGGACTCCACGACCCGGCCGAGGTACATGACCGCGATCCGGTCGGCGATGTTCCAGGCCAGGCCCAGGTCGTGGGTCACCACGAGGACCCCGAGCCCCAGCCGCTCGCGCAGCGAGAGCAGCAGCGCCAGGATCTCCCCGCGGATCGAGGCGTCCAGCGACGAGACGGGTTCGTCCGCGACCAGCAGGTCGGGCCCGATGGCGAGCGCCCCCGCGATGAGCACGCGCTGGCGCTGCCCGCCCGACAGCTCGTGGGGGTAGCGCAGGAAGAAGCTCTCCGGGGGCCGCAGCCCGGCGTCCGACAGTGCGGCGGCCACGAGCGCGCTCTCGCTCCGACCCTCCGGGTCCGCGGCGACCAGGCCGTGGAGCCGGAGCCCCTCGGCCACCGACTCGTAGACCGTGTGGCGCGGGTTCAACGCCCCTGCCGGGTCCTGCAGCACCATCTGCACCCGTCGACGCAGTGCCCGCAGCCCGCGGGTCGAGTGGTCCAGCGGCTGCCCGTCGAAGCGCACCTCGCCGGCGGTGGGTCGCTCGAGGCCGAGGAGGGTCCGCGCCAGCGTCGTCTTCCCGGACCCGCTCTCACCGACCAGGGCGACGATCTCCCCCGCGTCGAGGCGTACGTCGGCACCGTCGAGGGCCCGGGCGACGCCACCCCCGCGCGGGGTGAACTCGACGACCAGGCCGGAGCCGGTCAGGCTCACGCCGCCGGTCACGGCTCACCCACCCGGATGCAGGCGGCCGCGCGCCCCGGCGCATGCTGCTCCAGCGGCGGCTCCGCCGCCCGGCAGGCCTCGACGACGCGGGGGCACCGGGGAGCGAAGGAGCACCCCGGTGGCAGGGACCGCAGGTCCGGCGGGTCGCCACCGAGGCCGGCCGGCGCGTAGCGGGCGGCCCGGTCACCGATCCGCGGGAAGGCCGCGGAGAGCGCGGCCGCGTAGGGGTGGAGCGGCTCGCCGAAGACCTCGCCGGCCGCGCCGACCTCGACCAGCCGACCGGCGTACATCACGAGGATGCGGTCACAGAGGTCGGCCAGCACCGAGAGGTCGTGGCTGATGAAGAGCATGCCCACACCGAGGTCGCGGACGAGGTCCGACATGACGGTCAGCACCTGGCTCTGCACCATGACGTCCAGCGCCGTGGTCGGTTCGTCGGCGATGACGAGGTCGGGGCGGCAGGCGAGTGCCATCGCGATCATGACGCGCTGACGCTGCCCACCGGAGAGCTGGTGCGGGTAGTTCCGGTCCCGTGAGGTCGCGAGGCCGACCTGCTCGAGCAGCTCCCCCACCCGACGGCGGAGCTCCTCGTCGGACAGGGAGGGCTCGTGGAGACGGATCGGCTCGGCGAGCTGGTGGCCGATCCGCTGGACGGGGTTGAGGGAGTGCAGGGCTCCCTGGAAGACGATCGAGGCGCCGGCCCAACGGAGGGCCCGCAGCTCGCCCCAGCCCATGGTCAGCACGTCACGGCCCTCGACGAGGACCCGGCCGGAGACAGTGGCCGACCGGGGCTGCAGGCGGAGCACGGTCGAGGCGAGCGTCGACTTGCCACACCCCGACTCCCCCGCGACGCCGACGACCTCCCCGCGCGCGACGCTGAGGTCCACCCCCCGCACGGCGGGGACGTCGCCGCCGCTGGTGCGGTAGGTGACCGTCAGTTCCTCCATCTGCAGCAGGCTCTCGGCCATCACCGCTCCTTGAGCCGGGGGTTGAGGACCTCTTCGAGCGCCCGTCCGATGACCGTGAAGCTGAGCACGACGAGCACCACGCACACACCGGGCGGGATGATGAACCACCACGACCCGGTGGTGATCGCCCCCAGGGTGTAGGCGTCCTCGAGCATGCTGCCCCACGAGATCCGCGTCGGGTCGCCGAGACCGAGGAAGCTCAGCGTCGTCTCGGCGAGGATCGCGATGGTCACGGTCAACGTGGTGTTGGCGAACACCATCGGCATCACGTTGGGCAGGATGTGTCGACTCATCTGGTGCCAGCGACCGGCCCCGAGCACCCGTGCCCGCTCGAGGTACGCGCGTTCCTTGATCGACAGCGTCTGGCTCCTGATCAGCAGCGCGGTCCCCGGCCACGAGGTCACGCCGATGACGAACGCGATCGTCAGCAGCGAGGGGCCCAGCACGGTGGCCATGACGATGGCCAACGGCAGGAAGGGGATCACCAGGAACCACTCCGTCAGCCGGAACAGCACCGCTCCCGCCCTGCCCCCGAAGTAGCCCGACATGAGGCCGACGAGGGTGCCGATGACCATCGAGATGGCGGTGGCCAGCAGACCGACGAAGAGGGACACCCGGGAGCCCCAGATCAGCAGCGTCAGCACGGAGCGGCCGTTGTCGTCGGTCCCGAGCCAGTAGTCGCCCGAGGGTGGCTCGAGCACCCCGCCGGTGGCCTTGGTGACCTCCAGGCCCTCGGCGTCCGCGAGCCAGGGCGCGAGGACTGCCATGGCCAGGAAGATCGTCAGGACGACGAGGCCGACCAGGCCGGAGCGGTGGGTCCGGAACTGGCGCCAGCCGCGACCCCAGGCCTCGCGCCGCCGCTGGCGAGCCAGCTGGCGGGCGCTGGGAGCCGCCGACGTCGTGCTCATGCCCGCACCCGCGGGTCGAGGAGTCCGTAGACGAGGTTCGCCACCAGGTTCGCCGCGATCACCGCCGCCGACGCGACCAGGAAGGTGCCCTGCAGCACCCAGTAGTCCGGCACCTCCAGGGCCTCGGTGGCCAGCAGCCCCAGGCCCGGGATGGAGAAGACGGTCTCGATGGTGATCGCTCCCGTCACCACGAACCCGATGTTGAGCGCGATGAGCGTGGTGGTCGGCAGCAGGGCGTTGCGAACGGCGTGCCGGTTGCGCACCTGCACGTCGCGCAGCCCCTTCGCGCGCGCCGTGACCAGGTAGTCCTCGCCGATCTCGTCCAGCAGCGAGCTGCGCATGATGAGCGCGTAGTCGGCGAGGTAGGCCAGGGCGAGGGTCAGCACCGGCAGGGTCAGGTGCCAGGCGACGTCGACCACGCCCGCGGGCGAGGTGGGGTCGACCCCCGGCGAGACGAGCCCGCCGGTCGGGAACAGTCCCGGGATCGGCCCGGCGCCCACGGCGAAGACGGCGATCAGCATGAGGCCGAGCCACCACTCCGGCATCGAGTAGAGCGTCAGGGACGAGCCCGTCCCGATCCGGTCGAACGCGCTGCCCCGGCGCCAGGCACCCAGGATGCCGAGCCAGACCCCGAAAACGGTGGCCAGCAGGGTCGCCGTCCCGACCAGCAGCAGCGTGGGCCACATCCGGTCCACGATCAGGTCGGCGACGGGGACGCGGTAGCGCAACGAGATGCCGAGGTCGCCGGTGAAGGTGTTCTGCAGGAACGTGAGGAACTGCTGCGGGAGGGGCTGCTCCAGCCCGTAGGTCCGGTTGAAGTCCTCGAGCTGCTCGGGGGTCGTGAACCGGCCCCGTCCGAGGGTGCGTCCCGGGTCGCCGGGCAGGACGCGGAACAGGAAGAAGTTCACGACGAGCATGAATGCCAGGCTCCCGAGTGCGCCGAGGGTCTTGCCCAGCGCGTAGCCGCCGAACCCGTGCCCGCGCCGCGGCGGCGCAGCGACCGGGGTCGGCGCCTCGGTGACGGCGCCGACCGTCACTCCCGGTCCTCGACCGTGGCGCGACGCCGCAGCATCACGACGGCACCGAGCCCGAGGAGCACCAGCAGTCCCGCGCCGGCGCCGATGGCCAGCCCTGTGCCCGGGCCGTCATCGCCGGCGGCGTCGGACGCCTGGGTCACGCCGTCCTCGCCGGCGCACTCCTCCGCCTCCGACGCCGGGCGCATGTGGAGGTAGTTGTAGGTGCTGGCCTGGATGAGGTAGACGCCGCCCGGGTCAGGCTGCGGCCGCATGCAGGCGAACCGGTCGCTGCGCCACGCCTCTCCGATGGTGCTGTAGGCGGTCACCAGGTAGGGCGCGTCGTAGTAGAGGATCTCCTGCATCCGCTGGACCATCTCCGCACGCGCATCCGGATCGGACTCGCTCTTCTGCTCCTCGTAGAGCCGGTCGCACTCCTCGTCGCAGTACCAGGTGTCCGACCAGTTGCCCCGCTGGTCGCAGGTCATGTACGACAACATCGAGTCGGGGTCGGGGTCCAGGAACCAGCCCCACTCGAAGACGTCGAACTCGCCGGCGAGGATGATGTCGGTGAGCTTGTTGGACTCGACAGCCCGGACCTCGGCATCGATGTCGATCTCCGAGAGCCATTCCTGGAAGAACGTCAGCACGTCGGTCGAGACCTTCGAGTCGCTGCGGGCAAAGAGCCGCAGCGTCCCGATCGGCTCCCCGCTCGGCAGTGTGCGGAAGCCGTCGTCCCCCACCGTGTAGCCGGCCTCGTCCAGCAGCTCTGCCGCACGCTCGAGGTCGAAGGTGAACGCGTCGTCCTCGGGCGGCTCCCAGTGGAAGGCGGGCAGGGCCGGAGGGACGATCGTCGACCCCGGCGTCCCCGCTCCCTGGTAGGCCTTCTCGACGATCTGCTCACGGTCGACCGCGAACCCCAGGGCGTAGCGGAACGCGGGGTCGAGCACCGCGGGGTTCGGGTCACCCATCGGCTCGCCGGTCTCGAGGTCGACCGAACCGGCGTTGAAGGCGATCTCGTCGAAGCCGGCGGACTCGGCGTTGACGGCGGTGATCCCGTCGCGCCCCTCAAGGGCCCGGACCTGGATGGCGGAGAGGTCCTCGACGAAGTCGACCTCCCCCTTCAGCAGCGCCTGGGCGGCGGCGTCGTCGGACTTGAACACGCGGAAGACGACCTCGTCGAGGTGCGGCGTGCCCTTCCAGTAGTCCGGGTTGACCTCGAACCGGTACGTCGAGCCGCCGGCCGTGCCCTCGACGAGGCGGAAGGGTCCGGACCCCACGACCGGCTCCCCGTCCTCCGGCTCGTTGGAGAAGGCCTTGACCTGCTCCTCCGACACGTCGGTCCACACGTGCTCCGGCACGATCGGGACCGGCAGCGCCGGCAGCACCGAGCTCGGCCGCTTCAGCTCCAGCACGACCGTGGTGTCGTCGGGGGCCGTCACGGACTCGACACCGCCGAGGAAGCTGCCCCACGTCGCCCGCTCCGGACCCCCGTCGACGATGCGTCCGAACGTGTAGGCGATGTCCTGCGCGGTCAGCGGCTCACCGTCGGACCACGTCACGTCGTCGCGGACGGTGTAGGTCCACGTCAGCCCGTCCTCCGAGCTCTCCCACTCGGTCGCCAGCGACGGCGCGGGAGTCAGGTCGTCCATGGTGTAGGTCGTGAGCGAGTCGTACATGAGACCCCACATCTCGAACGACTCGACCTCGATGCCGAGGAACGGGTTGAACGAGTCGACCTCGTTGTCCAGTGCGACCGTGAACGTGACCTCCTCCTCCGCAGCGGTGGCCGACGAGAGGACGGCGGCCGGAGCCAAGAGGGCGAGGACCAGACCGGTCACCGCGACGAGGCGGTGGCGAGTACGTTGTCCGCCGTGACGCCCCATCCCGCGGTTCCGCCCACGGCGCCCCGCGAGCCCCACGAGCACCGGCAGCACGGCGTGAGCCGCCCTGACCCCTACTGGTGGATGCACCAGGAGTCGCCCGAGCTGCTGGCCCACCTGGCGGCGGAACGGGCCTGGTACGACGGATCGGTTGCTCATCTGGACTCCCTGACTGAGCGCCTCACGGCAGAGATGTCGGCCCGCCTCCCCGCGACCGAGTTGTCTCCCCGGTGGAGGAGGATGCGCTTTTCGTACTACACGAGCACGCCCGAGGGAAGCGATTACCCCCGGATTATGCGGGAATTTCGTAACGATCGGGTAGCGACACCCGGAGAATCACTGCCCGAAGGGGCTGAATCCGACGAAATCCGTGATGCCGTCGACGGACCGACGGTGCTGCTCGACGTCGCCTCGCTGCGCACCGACAGCGACTACCTCGAGCTCGGTCTGACGCTCGTCAGCCCGGACGAGAACCTGCTCGCCTACTCGGCGGACACCACCGGCAACGAGGTCTACCGCCTCCGGTTCCGCGACCTCACCACCGGTGAGGACCTCGAGGAGGAGGTTCCCCGCACCTACTACGGCGGAGCGTGGAGCGCCGACTCCCGGTGGTTCTTCTACACCGTCCACGACCAGGCCTACCGTCCCCACCAGGTCTGGCGGCACCGGCTCGGGACCCCCGTGGCCGACGACGTGCTCGTCCTCGAGGAGCCCGACGCCCGTTTCGAGCTGCGGCTCCGCCAGGCCCGCACCGGCGACTGGGTGGTGATCTGGGCCGAGAGCAACACCTCGGCCGAGGCCTGGTTGGTCGACGCCCACCAGCCCGAGTCCGCCCCCCGCTCGACCGGCGGCCGCCGCGACGGCATCCGCTACCGGGTCGAGCACCGCCGGACGCCCGACGGCGAGGGCCTGCTCGTCGTCGCGGAGGACCGGGTCGAGGGACGGCTGATGACCGCGCCGGTCCCGGGGCCGGGCGGCCAGGACTGGACCAGCTGGGAGGAGGCCCGGCCCGAGGACGCGGACGAGCACCTGATCCAGGCCGACGCGTTCGCCCACGGGGTGGTGCTGTCGGTGCGCACCCGCGGCCAGCACCTCCTGCGACTGGTCCGTCACGACGACCTCGCCGGGCGCGGCATCGAGGTCGCCAGCACGATGTCGGGCGGTGGGGTCCACCTGGCGCGCAACACCGACTACGACGCCACTGCCGTCACCGTCGAGGACGAGGCGTGGCTCTCCCCGCCGGTGTGGAGCGACGTCGACCTGGCCACGGGGGCGTCGACGGAGGTGCTGCGCCGGGAGGCCCCCGGCTACGTCGCGGCCGACTACGTCACCGAGCGCTACGAGTTCCCCTCGGCGGACGGCACGCTGGTCCCGGCCTCGGTGATGCGACACCGGCGTACGCCGCTCGACGGCACGGCGCCCGCGGTCCTCTACGGCTACGGCGCCTACGGCTACACCTTCGAGCCGGAGTGGGACCCCGCCCTCCCGTCGCTGCTCGACCGCGGCGTGGTGTGGGTCCACGCGCACGTGCGTGGCGGCAGCGAGGGCGGCAACGCCTGGTACCTCGCCGGCAAGCTCGACCGCAAGCAGCGCACCTTCGACGACCACGTCGCCGTCGCCGACGGCCTGGCCGCCGCCGGTCTCGTCGACGCCCGTCGGATCGCGACCCGGGGCCTGAGTGCGGGCGGGCTGCTGCAGGGCGCGGTCTTCAGCCAGCGTCCCGACCGGTGGGCCGCCGTCGTCGCCGAGGTGCCGTTCGTCGACGTGGTCACCACGATGTTCGACGAGGCCACGCCCCTGACGATCACCGAGTGGGAGGAGTGGGGTGACCCACGGGTGCGCGAGGAGTTCGACGCGATGCTCGCCTGGTCGCCCTACGAGAACCTGCCGCCCGCCGGTGTCCGCCCTGACCTGTTGGTGACCGGTGCGCTGCACGACCCGCGGGTCATGGTGCGCGAGCCTGCCAAGTGGGTGGCCGCCCTCCGCGCGAGCGACCCCGCGTGGTCGCCCCGCTGCCTGTTCCGGTGCGAGGTGGGGGCCGGTGCCCACGTCGGGCCGTCCGGCAGGCTGGGCCACCTGCGCTACGAGGCCGAGGTGTACGCCTGGCTGCTGGACCGGCTCGAGATGACTGAGGAGGAGCGGTGAGCGACCTGCACGACGAGGTGCTCGAGGTGACCCGGGACCTGATCCGGCTCGACACCACCAACCACGGCTTCGAGGGGACCGAGTCCCTGGCCGCGGACTACCTGCGCGACTACTTGTCCGCGGCCGGCGTGGAGTGCGAGCTCGTCGCACGCGATCCCGCGCGCGCCAACCTGGTGGCCCGGATCCCGGGCACCGACCCGGACGCACCGTCGCTGGCGTACGTCGGCCACACCGACGTCGTCCCCGTGGAGGGGCAGGACTGGACGCACCCACCCTTCGAGGCCGTCGTGGACGACGGGGGCTGGCTCTACGGACGCGGTGCGATCGACATGAAGGACGAGGTCGCCGCCCGCGCGGTCGCGATGGCGACCCTCGCCCGTGAGGGGTTCCGCCCGCGGGGCGACTTCTGGTTCCTCGCGGTCGCCGACGAGGAGGACGGACGGGCCGACGTCGGCATGCGCTGGCTGCTCGAGAACCGGCCCGACATCCGCCCGACGATGGCCCTCAACGAGGGCGCGGGTGAGCGGCTGCCCCTGACCGACGGCCGCACCGTCCAGACCTTCGCCATCGCCGAGAAGGGCACCTGCCCGGTCCGGGTGGTGGCGCTGGGCGAGGCCGGCCACGCGTCCACCCCCGACGTCGGCGACAACGCGGTCCCCCACCTCGCCGAGCTCATCCGCCGGATCGGGGTCGGCATGCCCGACCCGGTCCACTCCCCCGAGGTGGCCGCGACGCTCGAGGTGCTGCTCGGCCGCCCGGTCGGCGACCTCGCCGCCGACCTCGACGAGGCCTCCCGCCTCCACCCGGCGCTGCGCCACCAGCTGCCGTGCCTGCCCGGCACGACCATGGCGCCCACCGTGCTGGCGGCCGCGACGGCCCGCAACGTGATGCCCGCTCGTGCCTCGGTCGAGCTCGACTGCCGCACCCTCCCCGGCACGACGGCCGAGGAGGTGCTGGAGGCGGTGCGCTCCCGGCTGGGCGACGACGTGCGCTACGACCTCGAGTTCTGCGAGGCCATGGTCCCCGGCAGCAGCTCCCCCGCGACCGGGACGCTGCCCGAGGCGGTCGCGGCGTGCCTCGCCGAGGACGGGGACGACGCGCTGGTCGTGCCGGTGCTGTGCACCGGTTTCACCGACTCGGTGCACCTGCGGGCGGTGGCCGGCACGGCGGCGTACGGCTTCACGCCCTTCCGCACCACTCCGGCCGAGGTTCTCGCCGCGGGGTTCCACAACGCCGACGAGCGGATCCATGTCGATGACCTGCTCGTGTCGGCGCGGTTCCACGTCGCGCTGGCCCGCCGGGTGCTCGGCTAGGTTCGGGGGATGACCGACGCGACGTCAGACCTGCCCACGCTCGACCCGTCCTTCGTCGTGGTCGAGCCCCTGCGCGAAGCGATGGCCATGGAGTTCGCCCGGATCGACGGCGACGGCATCGACGCCAGCTGGTCGGTGACACCGGAGACCCACCAGCCCTACGGGCTGCTCCACGGCGGCGTCCACTCCCTCGTCAACGAGGGGCTGTGCAGCATGGCGGCGGCGCTGTGGTTCGGCGACCGCGGGCAGGTGGTCGGCGTCAACAACAACACCGACTTCTACCGCGGCGTCTCCGCCGGACGCCTCACCTCCACGGTCCGCCCGGTCCACCGCGGCAGGTCCCAGCAGGTGTGGGCCGTCGAGACCACCGACGACGAGGGACGCCTCGTGGCCCGGGGCCAGGTCCGGCTGCAGAACCTGGCCCGCTAGGCGACCGACTTCGCCACGAGCGCCAGCGCGGAGACGGCCGAGACCAGCAGGACGGCCCGTCGAAACTGCTCGCGGGGCAGCCGGTCACGGGTGCGCGTGCCCAGCCACAGACCCAGCCCGACCAACGGGGCGCACAGCAGCGCGACCCACACCGAGGCGACCGGGAGCTCGCCGGCCACCCCCAGCGCACCCAGGCTCATGAGCACCCCACCGAAGAAGTAGACGGCCAGCGTCGCCCTCACCTCGGCCGGGCGTCCGTGCTGGAACAGGATGGCCACGGGCGGTCCGGCGATCGACGTCGCCGTGCCGCCGACGCCCCCGAGGAAGCCGGCGGTCACCATCGTGCCCGGGTTCACCGGAACCTGCAGCGTGCGCCAGGAGACCAGCACCGCCATGATCACCACCGTCGCCAGCACGAGGCCCAGCTGGTCGGAGGTGAACACCACGACGAGCCACACCCCGGGGAGCGTGCCGAGGGCGCGCGCCGGGAGGATCCAGCGGATGGCGCTCCAGTCCACGTGCCGGTGGTCGAGCAGGGTGGCGCTGCCGGAGATGAGCAGCCCGAACCAGAGCGGCAGCGCGGGCATCAGCTCGGGCGCGACGATGGCCACCAGCGGAGCCGTGACCAGGCCCATGCCGAGTCCGGCCACGGCCTGGACCCATGCGCCCAGGAGGACGGCGAGCGCGACCAGGACGATCGCGCCCGCCGCGAGTCCGGCCAGCTCAGGCCTTCAGCAGGTTGCGCAGGACGTACTGCATGATGCCGCCGTTGCGGTAGTAGTTCGCCTCGCCGGGGGTGTCGATGCGGACGACCGCGTCGAACTCGACGTCGCCGGCAGTGACCTTGACCGTCCGCGGGGTCGTGCCGTCGTTGAGCCCGGTGACCCCCGTGATCGCGAACTCCTCCTCGCCGGTGAGGCCGAGGCTCTCGGCGCTCTCGCCCTCGGGGAACTGCAGCGGCAGCACGCCCATGCCGATGAGGTTGGAGCGGTGGATCCGCTCGTAGGACTCGGCGATGACCGCCTTGACGCCCAGCAGGGCGGTCCCCTTGGCGGCCCAGTCGCGCGAGGAGCCGGAGCCGTACTCCTTGCCGGCCAGCACCACCAGCGGGATGCCGGCCTCCTGGTAGTTCTGGCTGGCGTCGTAGACGGTGCTCTCCTCGCCGTCCCGGGTGAAGTCGCGCGTGACGCCACCCTCGGTGCCGGGGGCGAGCTGGTTGCGCAGCCGGATGTTGGCGAAGGTGCCGCGGATCATCACCTCGTGGTTGCCGCGCCGCGACCCGTAGGAGTTGAAGTCGCGCTGCTCCACGCCGTGGTCGAGCAGGTAGCGACCGGCGGGGCTGTCCTTCTTGATGGCGCCGGCCGGGCTGATGTGGTCGGTCGTGACCGAGTCGCCCAGCTTGAGCAGCACCCGGGCGCCGGAGATGTCCTCGACCGCCTCGGGCTCGTCGGGCATGCCGTCGAAGTAGGGAGGCTTGCGGACGTACGTCGACTCCTGGTCCCACTCGAAGGTGTCGCCCTCCGGGGTCGGCAGCGAGCGCCACCGCTCGTCACCCGCGAACACGTCCTCGTAGGAGGAGCCGAACATGTCGGCGGTGATCGCCCGGCCGATGACCTCCTCGACCTCCGTCGGCGAGGGCCAGATGTCCTTGAGGAAGACGTCGTTGCCGTCCTGGTCTTGGCCCAGCGGGTCGTCGAACAGGTCGACGTCCATCGACCCGGCGAGCGCGTAGGCGACCACCAGCGGCGGTGAGGCCAGGTAGTTCATCTTCACGTCCGGGTTGATCCGACCCTCGAAGTTGCGGTTGCCCGAGAGCACGCTGACGACCGCCAGGTCGGCGTCGTTGACCGCCTCGCTCACCTCGGGGATCAGCGGACCCGAGTTGCCGATGCAGGTCGTGCAGCCGTAGCCGACGAGGTTGAAGCCGAGCTTGTCGAGGTAGGGCGTCAGGCCGGCCTTCTCGTAGTAGTCGGAGACCACCTTGGAGCCGGGGGCCAGCGACGTCTTCACCCACGGCTTGCGCTGGAGTCCCTTGTCGACGGCGTTCTTGGCGAGGAGGGCCGCGCCGATCATGACGCTCGGGTTGGAGGTGTTGGTGCAGGAGGTGATCGCCGCGATCACCACGGCACCGTGGTCGACCTCGCACTCCTCGCCGTCGATCGTGATCGTCACCGGCTTGCTCGGGCGGCCGCTGTCGACCGGCGCGGCGGAGGGCTTGCGCGGCTTCCCGTTGCCCTCGGCGTGGGAGGGCGCGTCGGATGCGGGGAACGACTCGTCGACCGCCTCGTCGTAGCCCTCGGGGTCCTGCGGGTCGTGGTCACCCACGAAGTCGCCCAGTGCTCCGCGGAAGGATCCCTTCGCGTCCGCGACCGTGACGCGGTCCTGGGGGCGCTTGGGACCCGCCAGCGACGGGACGACCTCGCCCAGGTCGAGCTCGAGGCGCTCGGAGTAGCGCGGCTCGGTGTAGCCGTCGGCGGACGGGTCGTGCCAGAGGCCCTGCTCCTTGGCGTAGGCCTCGACGAGGTCGAGCTGCTCCTGCGGGCGGCCGGTCAGCTCGAGGTACTTGATGGTCTCCTCGTCGATCGGGAACACCGCGATGGTGGAGCCGAACTCGGGGCTCATGTTGCCGATGGTGGCGCGGTTGGCCAGCGGCAGCGCGGAGACGCCGTCGCCGTAGAACTCCACGAACTTCCCGACCACGCCGTGCTCGCGGAGCATCTCGGTGATCGTCAGCACGAGGTCGGTGGCGGTCGAGCCCTCGGGGAGCTCGCCGGACAGCTTGAAGCCGACGACGCGCGGGATCAGCATGCTGACGGGCTGGCCGAGCATCGCGGCCTCGGCCTCGATGCCACCGACGCCCCAGCCGACGACGCCGATGCCGTTGACCATCGTGGTGTGGGAGTCGGTGCCGACGCAGGTGTCGGGGTAGGCCTGGGTCACGCCGTCGACCTCGCGGGTGAAGACGGTGCGCGCGAGGTGCTCGATGTTGACCTGGTGCACGATGCCGGTGCCGGGCGGGACGACCTTGAAGTCGTCGAAGGCGCCCTGACCCCAGCGGAGGAACTGGTAGCGCTCGCGGTTGCGCTCGTACTCGATCTCGACGTTGCGCTCGAAGGCCTCGGGCGAGCCGAAGACGTCGGCGATGACGGAGTGGTCGATCACCAGCTCGGCGGGGGCGAGCGGGTTGATCTTCGTCGCGTCACCGCCCAGCTCGGCCATCGCCTCGCGCATCGTGGCGAGGTCGACGATGCACGGCACCCCGGTGAAGTCCTGCATGATCACGCGGGCCGGGGTGTACTGGATCTCCTTGTCGGGCTCGGCGTCGGCGTCCCAGCCGGCGAGCGCCTTGATGTCCTCGGCGGTGATGTCGGCGCCGTCCTCGGTGCGCAGCAGGTTCTCCAGCAGCACCTTGAGCGAGAACGGCAGGCTGGCCACGTCGAGACCGTCGCCGGTGACCGCGTCGAGGCGGAAGATCTCGTAGTCCTTCCCGCCCGCGCTCAGCGTTCCCTTGGCTCCGAAGCTGTCCTTGCTGGCCATCCGTCGTCTCCTCGGTCGGTGCTCGCGTCGTCCCGCCCATCCTGCCCCCGGCGGCGGCACCCCGAGAAGTAAGGCCAGCCTTAGCCAGGGCGGGAGCGGATTATCTTGATGTCAAGATACCCGCTCCCCACCCCCGCCACAACTCAGTGCGTGCTGCCGGGGTTCACCTCGCCCCGCCAGGCACCGCTCTCCGCGCCCCGCGACTCGATGAACTCCTTGAACCGCTCGAGATCGCCGGCGGCGCGCCGGTCAACCACGTTGAGGGCGTCGCCCGCCTTCTCCACGATGCCCTCGGGCTCGAACTCGAGGCGGAGGGTCACCCGGCTCTTGGTCGGGTCCTCGGCCGCGAACGACACGGTGCCGTGGTTGGTGGTGCCGTCGGTGGCCCGCCAGCTGATGCGCTCGTCCGGGGTCTGGTCGACGATCTCCGCCTCCCACTCCCGGTCGACGCCGGCGATGCTGGCCTTCCAGAACAGGTGCCGGTCGTCACGCTGCTCGACCGACTCCACGCCGTCCATGAACTGGGGGAAGCTCTCGAACTGCGTCCACTGGTCGTAGGCGGTGCGCACCGGTACGTCGACGGTCACGCTCTTCTCGATCGTGCTCATGGTTCTCCCTTCCTGGGGGTCACCTGCCCTGTACCCGACCGACCGCGTCGCACACGTGCCCGATAACCGGTCGCGACCGGCATGCAGCGGCTCTACGGTCGTCGTCGTGCTGCCTCCCTCCCCCGTCAACCTGGTCCCGCCCACCCCGGCCCTCGCCGAGCAGGTGCTCGGCTGGCGCAACGACCCCGAGGTGCTGCGCTGGTTCCTGACCCAGCAGGTGGACGCCGCCGAGCTGCGCGAGTGGTTCACGACGTACGACGGCAAGGACGGTCACCTCGTCGTCGCGACGATCGAGGACGTGGCCGTCGGCTCGGCCAGCGTCCGGGTGAGCGACGGCATGGGCCAGAGCGGTCACGAGACCGAGTTCGTGGCACGGGAGGGCTGGATCGCCTACACCGTCGACCCGGCGTACGCCGGCCGCGGCGTCGGCACCCTGCTGGCCGAGGACGCCCTGTCGAACGCGTTCGGCCGGCTCGGGTTGCGGCGGGTGCAGGCCGGCTGCTTCGCCGACAACGTCGCGTCGTGGCGCGTGATGGAGAAGCTCGGGATGCGCCGCGAGCAGCACGGGATCCGGGACTCCTTCCACGCCGAGCTGGGGTGGGTCGACGGCTACACCTACGCGATCCTGGCCGAGGAGTGGGCGTCGCGCGGCGAGGTGTGATGCCTGCTGGGCCGCACTCAGCGGGCGAGCAGGGCGACGCACTCCACGTGGTGGGTCATCGGGAAGACGTCAAAGCGGCTGAGCGTGGCCGCGATCCCTTGCGGCCGACTGCGATCATCGTCCCGAAGTCACCCTTGACCTGCGGAGATGCCTGACCTTCTCGCCTGAACGCATCGGCACGCAGTTGCGCATGTTTGCGAATCAAACCGAGCCCAAGGGTCTGCTGCATGGATAGGTGACATCTGATCTGTGGCGCCGCGAGGTGTCGCTGGAAGGATGTGCACTGTGCCGAAGCCGTATCCCAGGGAGTTCCGCGACGATGTCGTGCGGGTTGCTCGGGGCCGTGATCCGAAGACGCCGTTGAAGCAGATCGCCGATGACTTCGGGATCGGGGAGTCGTGTCTGCGGAACTGGCTGCGTGCCGCCGATGTCGAGGAGGGCAGCCAATCGGGCGTGAGCTCCGACCAGGCCGCCGAGCTGCGTGAGCTGCGGCGACGCAACCGGCTACTTGAGCAGGAGAACGAGGTGTTGCGGCGGGCGGCCGCGTACCTGTCGCAGGCTCACCTGCCGGGAAAATGATGTACCCGCTCGTCCGCGAGCTGGCCGACAAGGACGCCCCGATCCGGGTGCCTGTGACGGTGACGTGCCGGGTGCTCGGGCTGGCCCGTCAGCCTTACTACCGCTGGTTGGCGCAGCCGGTCACCCCAGCTGAGCTCAAGGAGGCCTACCGGGCCAACGCGTTGTTCGACGCGCACCGCGACGATCCTGAGTTCGGCTACCGGTTCCTGCTCGACGAGGCCCGCGACGCCGGCGAGGCGATGGCGGAACGGACCGCGTGGCGGATCTGCTCTGAGAACGGCTGGTGGAGCTCGTTTGGGAAGAAGAACGCCCGCGGGAAGGGCAAGAAGCCCGGTCCGCCGGTCCACGACGACCTCGTCCGGCGTGCGTTCAGCGCGGATGCGCCGAACCGGTTGTGGCTCACCGACATCACCGAGCACCGCACCGGCGAGGGCAAGCTCTACCTGTGCGCGGTCAAGGACGTCTACTCCAACCGGATCGTGGGCTACTCGATCAGTGACCGGATGAAGTCAAGGATCGCGGTCAGCGCCATCGAGTCGGCTGTGGCTCGGCGCGGTCAGGTGGCCGGCTGCATCGTTCACTCCGACCGGGGCAGCCAGTTCCGCAGCCGCAAGGCCCAACGTGCGTTGAAGCGGCACGCCCTGGTCGGATCGATGGGCCGTGTCGGCGCGGCCGGTGACAACGCCGCCATGGAGAGCTTCTTCAGCCTGCTGCAAAAGAACGTCTTGAACCGGCGATCCTGGGAGACCCGCGAGGAGCTGCGGATCGCGATCGTGACCTGGATCGAACGCACCTACCACCGCCGACGGCGCCAAGACGCCCTCGGCCGATTGACCCCCATCGAGTACGAGACCATCATGACCGCACCAGCCACTCAGGCTGCGTGACCCAACCTGTCACCTGATCGTGCAGCAGACCCCATCGCCGGTCGGGTCCCGTGGACGCCGCTGGCCCGCTTGGCACCTGCGTTTCGCTCCAGAGAGTCGATACGGATCAATTCTCCACAGCCGGCGCGGTGTGGGCTGCACACCTTCAGTTACGAGGGCAAGCCTGTCCTCGTGATCACGAAGGAGAACACGATGAGTACCACCGTCGACACCAGTCACCAGAGCCTGATCCTCACCATCGACGAGGCAGCGGCCTACCTCGCGATCCCGAAAGCGACGCTGTACACCTGGCGGACCCGCCGGGCCGGGTTCGGACCACGCGCGGTGAAGATGGGCGGTTGCCTGCGCTACCGCCGCGCGGACCTCGACGCCTGGATCGTCGAGCACCTCGAGCCCGCAGCAGGCGAGTAGAGCCATGGCCAGGCCGCCACTCCCCCTCGGCACCTGGGGAACGATCACCACCGAAAAGATCCGCGACGGCAGCTACCGCGCGCTGACCAGGTTCCGTGACACCGACGGCAACACTCGTCGTGTCACCGCGACGGGCCCGAGCAAGGCGGCTGCGGAGCGAGCGCTTCGAGACGTCCTGAGCACGCGCACCGCGCCAGCAGGAGGACTCCTGACAGCAGATACCCGGCTGATCGACCTCGCCAACCAGTGGATCACTGGGCTCGAGGCCGAAGGACGGATTGAGCAGACCACCATCAACGAGTACCGCCGGGTGCTGGACAACCTGGTGCTACCCAGTGTCGGTGGGCTGAAGCTCCGCGAGGCCACCACAGGGCGGCTGGACCGGCTCCTGCTGAGGTTGCGCGATCAGAGCGTGAACCGACAACGCAAGGCCAAGGTCGTCCTCGGGGCCATGTTCGACCTCGCAGTTCGACACGATGCGATCCCCACGAACCCTGCCCGCGGGACGACCCGGGTTCACCGACCCAAACAGGAGACCAGGGCCCTGCGGGTCGAGGACCTCGTCGAGATCCGCGCTGCAGTACGCCGATGGGTCAACGCGGATCGGCCTGGCCCGAAGGCCACCGGCGACATGGCCGACATCATCGACCTGATGCTTGCCACCGGTTGCCGGATCGGCGAGATTCTGGCGCTGCGCTGGAGCGACCTGGATCTCGACGGGGATCTGCCCATCCTGTCGGTGTCGGGGACGATCAAGACCGAGAACGGCAAAGGCACCTACCGGAAGCCCACACCGAAGACGGACACCAGCCGGCGAACCGTGGTGCTCCCCCGGTTCGCGGCTGAGATGCTCCGGGTGCGCCGCGAGTTTGGGACTCCCAACGAGAACGATGCCGTCTTCGCGACCCGCAACGGCACGTGGCATCAGGTCGTCAACATCGAGAGGCGGTGGCGGCAGATCCGCAAGGAGACCGGCTACGAATGGGTGACCCCTCATACATTCCGCAAGACGGTGGCGACTCTGATTTCCGAGGCGACGACGTCCGAGCTCGCGTCGCGCCAACTCGGACACTCCTCTAGCCAAGTCACCCGAGACCACTACATCGCCAAGCCGCCGGTTTCGGCCGACCTCTCCGAGCTCCTCGAGCGGCTCGCTGAGAGCGACGACGCGAACTCGGATTCGTAGGCCGCGAAGTCGTTTACGACTAGTAAACGACCATTCTGAGGATCCACGTCAAAATCGAAACCGCCTCTGACCCGCGTTTCCGCAGGTCAGAGGCGGTGTTTCGGTCGGGCTGACAGGATTTGAACCTGCGACCCCTTGACCCCCAGTCAAGTGCGCTACCAAGCTGCGCCACAGCCCGAAGCTCTCCCGGGATCGCCGGTCGAGCGGTTGGAACCCTATCGCAGCGCCTGTGCGGCGCAGCAATCGGGACCGGTGCCCGTCAGTCGCGCCGCAGCACCACCCAGGTGAAGGGCTGCACGGCATCCCAGGGCGTGTGGTGCTCCGCGCGCCGGGAGTCCTCGAGGGTGAACCCCTCCCCCAGCTCCGCGGCCAGCCCCTCGGCATCCCACCGGGCCACCGGGAGCCCGGAGCAGGTCTCCGGACCCTCCGTGGCGAAGGTGCCGATGACCACCAGACCGCCCGGGACGACCGCGCGCCGCACCTGGTCGGCGTACGCCGTCCGCTGGGCGGGTTCGGTGAGGAAGTGGAACACGGCCCGGTCGTGCCACACGTCGTACTGCTCGTCGAAGTCGTGGGTGAGCACGTCCCCCACGATCGTCGTCACCCCCGTCGCCCGGCCCTCGAGGCGCGTCGCGGTGAGCGCCAGGGCACCCATCGACAGGTCCAGCAGCGTCACGTGCCCGACCCCGGCGTCCAGCAGGGCATCGGGCAGGGCCGAGGCGCCGGCACCGACGTCGATGACCGAGCTCGGCACGCCGCCGGAGAGGACGAGCTCGACCGAGGTGTCGGGTCGCTCCTCGTACCAGGAGACGCTCTCGCGGCCCTTGGTCTCGTAGATCGACTCCCAATGAGCCGCCGACTGCTGGCCGCGCGGATCCTTGGCGGGTGTGCTCATGGGCGCTTCCGCTTCTCCCGGGGACGTTGCTGCAGGACGACGGGGGTGCCGACGAAGCCGAACTCCTCGCGCAGCCGACGCTCGATGTAGCGCTCGTAGGAGGCTTCGAGCTTGCCGGTCGTGAAGAGCACGAAGGTCGGCGGCCGGGTGCCGGCCTGGGTCCCGAAGAGCACCTTGGGCTGCTTGCCTCCCCGCACGGGGTGGGGGTGCTCGGCCACCAGCCGACCGAGGAAGGCGTTCAGGGCCCCCGTCGGCACCCGGGTCTCCCACCCGGCGAGCGCTTTGTCGAGCGCGGGCACGAGCCGGTCGACGTGCCACCCCGTGCGGGCGGTGACGTTGATCCGCGGCGCCCAGCGCACCTGCACCAGGTCGCGCTCGATCTCGCGCTCCAGGTAGTAGCGGCGGTCCTCGTCGACCAGGTCCCACTTGTTGAAGGCGATGACGAGCGCCCGACCGGCGTCGCGGACGGTCTGCAGGATCCGGACGTCCTGCTCCGAGATCGACTGCCCGGCGTCCAGCACCAGCACCGCGACCTCGGCACGGTCGATCGCCGTGGAGGTGCGCAGGGAGGCGTAGTACTCGTGGCCGGACGCCTCCTTCACCCGCTTCCGGATCCCGGCGGTGTCGATGAAGCGCCAGGTCCGGTCGCCGAGCTCGACCAGCTCGTCGACGGGGTCCACGGTGGTGCCCGCCACGTTGTCGACGACGACCCGCTCGGAGCCGGCGAGCTTGTTGAGCAGCGAGGACTTGCCGACGTTCGGCTTGCCCACGATCGCGACCCGGCGGGGCCCCGTCTCCTCGACCTCCCGCTCCGGCGGCGGCTCCGGGAGTGCCGCCAGCACGGCGTCGAGCAGGTCGCCCGAACCGCGCCCGTGGAGCGCCGAGACGGGCCACGGCTCGCCGAGCCCGAGGTTCCACAAGGCGTGGGCCTCGGCCTCGGTGCGGGCGTCGTCGACCTTGTTGGCCGCGAGCACGACCGGCTTGCCCGCCTTGCGCAGGATCCGGACGACGGCCTCGTCCGCGTCGGTGATGCCGATGGTCGCGTCGACCACGAACAGCACGGCGTCGGCCAGGCTGACGGCGATCTCCGCCTGCCCGGCGATCCGCTCCGCCAGCCCGCGTGCGTCGGGGTCCCAGCCGCCGGTGTCGACGACCGTGAAGGCCCGGCCGGCCCAGTTGGCGTCGTAGGAGACGCGGTCGCGGGTCACGCCCGGCACGTCCTCCACGACAGCCTCGCGGCGGCCGAGGATGCGGTTGACCAGGGTCGACTTGCCGACGTTGGGCCGCCCCACCACGGCCAGCACGGGCAGGGGTCCGAGCGCCTCGACGGGGTCGTCGGGCCCGAGGGGCTCGGCGTGGGCGGTGTCGTCGGTGTTGCTGGGGGTCATCGGGCTCCCTCATCGACGAACCCGGTGTCGGGGTCGTCCTCGATCTCTCCGGGCGGCAACGGTCCGGGCAGGCTGCGGCCGGTCAGCGCGATCGCCTCCGTCAGGGTCGCACGCGTCCGCTCCAGCAACAGCGCCGAGGTCTCCCGGACCATTCCCCGCGTGCGGGGCCAGGGGCGTGCGTCGATGGTCACAGGCGTGCCGTAGACCAGATCGAGCCGACTTCCCCGTGCCGGGGTCGAGTTGATCCCACCGCCCGGCTCGCGGGTCCCGAAGAAGGTCACCGGCACCACGGGCGCTCCGCTCACCAGTGCCAGGTAGGCGGCGCCGTGGTGGAACCGGCGCAGCTCGCCGTCGCCTCGCGTGCCCTCGGGGAAGACACCCACGGCGTTCCCGTCGCGCAGAACCCGGAGGCTCATCCGGATGGCGTAGGGGTCCACGGCGTAGCGCTCCAGCGGGATCTGTCCCGCGAAGCGCAGGAACCGGCCGACCCGGCCCTCGAACATCTCGATCTTCGTGAGGGCGTGGACCGGTCGCGGACCGAAGATCGCCAGCAGCGGCCCGTCGAGCACGCCGAGGTGGTTGGCGGCGAAGATCACCGGCCCCTCGGCCGGGATCCGCTCCGTCTGGTGCAGGCGGACGTCGTAGCGCCTCCGGATCAGCCGTTGGGCGGGCCCGCGCAGGCGGTGGAGCGGCCACTGCGTCGGGTGCGGGACCTCGGTGCTGCTGGGCGGTTCGTCGTGGGTCACGCGCGGCCCTCCGCCGCGTCGGCGAGGGACACGACCAGGTCGATCACCTCGTCGAGGGTGTGCGGGGTGGTGTCCACGTGGACGGCACCGTCGGCCAGGACCAAGGGGGCGGTGGTGCGTCCCGAGTCGATGCGGTCGCGCGCGAGCAGCGACTCGCGGGTGAGCGCGTGGTCGGCGCCGCCCTCCTCGGCGGCGCGGCGGGCGGCACGGGCCCCGGCGTCCGCGGTGAGGTAGATCTTCAGCTCGGCCTGCGGCCACACCACCGACCCGATGTCACGGCCCTCGACCACGATGCCGCCGCCGCCGATCACTCCGCGCTGCTGCTCGAGGAGCAGCGCCCGGACCTCCGGCACGGCGGCCACGTGCGAGACGGCCGCGTTGACCTCGTCGCCGCGGATGGGCATGGCCACGTCGACGCCGTCCACGAGGATCGCGGGACTGACGGGGTCGGTGCCGACGAGGATCTCCGGCTCCTCGCAGCGGGCGGCGACGGCGTCCGCATCGGTGACGTCGACGCCCTGGCGCAGCATCCACCACGTCATGGCGCGGAACATGGCGCCCGTGTCAAGGTAGCGCAGGCCCAGCCGCTCGGCGACACCGCGAGAGGTGCTCGACTTGCCGGACCCGGAGGTTCCGTCGATGGCGACCACCAGGGCAGTGTCGGGCGCGGAGGTCGTGTCAGGCACCCGCGAAGCCTATCGGTGGGTGACCCACCCACGTGACTCGAGTGACTCCAGCAGCAGCTCCGTCCGGGCCTCGTCGACCACGAGCTCCACGAGGCCCACCGGTCGGCCCGGGTCGTGGTCGATGTGGATGTCCTCGATGTTGACGCCCACCGCACCGGCGTCGGCGAAGAGCCGGGCCAGCTCCCCGGGGTGGTCGGGCACCGAGACGTAGACCGAGCCCATGGCAGACAGGGGCCCGCCGTGCTTGCCGGGGATGGCGCGCGTGCCTGCGACACCCTGGCTGAGCAGCCGACCCAGGACCGCGCGATCGCCGGCCACGACGGCGTCCCGAAGCACGCCCAGCTCGGCGGCGACCTCCTCGAGCAAGCCGGCCAGGGCGTCGGCGTTCAGGGTGACGATCTGCTGCCACAGCAGCGGGTCGCCGGCCGCGATGCGCGTCACGTCACGGACGCCCTGTCCGGAGAGCGCCAGGTGGGCCTCCGGGGCGTCGGCCAGCCGCCCGGCGACGAGCACGGCCAGGAGGTGGGGAAGGTGCGAGGTGCGGGCGACAGCACGGTCGTGCTCGTCAGGGTCGAGGCGCACAGGAACCGCGCCACACGCTCGCGCCAGCTCCTCGACGAGCTCGACCGCTGCCTCTGGAGCCGTCCCATGAGGCGTCACGGCCCACGGCCGTCCGTCGAAGAGCGCGGCGCTGGCCGCCAGCGGACCCGAACGCTCGCTGCCCGCCATCGGGTGCCCACCCACGTAGCGGCCCGCGAGCGCGGCCACCTCGCCGGCGACCACCTGCAGCGGTGCGGACTTGATGCTGCCGACGTCGGTCACGACGGCGTCGGTACGTCGGAGCGCGGCCACGACCTCGCTGCCGAGCTGGTCCGGTGGCACCGCGACGACCACCAGCTGCGGCCGGTCACCCTCCGCCGTGACCCGGCCGGCGCCGAGACCGGTCGCCGTCCGCAGGTTCTCCGCCGAGGTGTCGCGGAGCAGTGCCTGGACACCGGCCCGGCGACAGGCGAGCCCGATGGACGTGCCGAGCAGGCCGGCGCCCACCACCTCGACGGGTCCGCGCAGCAGGTCACTCATCGTCGGGGACCTCGCGGGTCCGGGTCAGGTCCTTGCGCAGGGCAGCCGCCCCGTGCAGGTAGCAGTGCGTGAGCTCGGCGCGAGGGAGGTCGGTGTCGACGTGGGCCAGCATCCGCACGACGCGGGGCATCGAGCCGTCGATCTCCAGCTCGCGTGCACACAGCAGGGGCACCTCGCCGAAACCCAGCTGCCGGGCGGCGTAGGCCGGGAACTCCGAGACCAGGTCGGAGGTCGCGGTGAAGATCACCGAGATGAAGTCGTCGACGTGGAGGTCGTTGCTGCTCATCACGTCGCGCACCAGCTCGGCGACGCGGTCGAGCATGTGCTCGCGCTCGTCACGCTCGAGCTGGGTGGCGCCGCGTACGGCCCGCACGGCCACGTGGTCCTCCTGGGGTCTGGGGTACCGGCTGGAGCCTAGTCGGGGCCCCGGCTCAGTCGTCGAGGGCGTCCAGCGCCGCGAGCGCGCCCTCCCACCGCTGACGGCGCTCGTCGGCGTCCTGCTCCCACCAGGGCGTGCCGCGCTCGCCGAGCCCCCGCTTGGCCAGGTCGGTACGCCGGCGGGCGCGCCGCTCGGCGTCCTCGTCCCCCGCGCGCCGGGCCGCGCCGGTGGCGCTGCGTCCGCGGCCCAGGTGGGACCGCAGGCGCTCGGCCACGTCGGCCGGCAGGTCCGGGTCCTGGCGGCGCCAGCGGCGTCCGTCGACGACGAGCCAGCGCTCGTCCTCCTGGCTCACAGCCCGACGAGGTCGAGGAGGTCGCCGAGCTCCTCCCGGGTCAGGTCACGCAGCTCCCCCGTCCGCAGCTGCCCCAGCGACACCGGCCCGAAGGCGGTCCGGGTCAGCCGCCGCACCGGGTGGCCCACGTGGTCGAGCAGCCGGCGCACGATCCGGTTGCGGCCCTCGTGGATGACCAGCTCGACGATCGCCTTGCCGGGTCCCTGGCTCACCACGCTCACCCGGGAGACGGCGACCGGCCCGTCCTCCAGGGTCACGCCCTCCTGCAGCCGGCGCAGGGTGGCGCGGGTGGGGGTGCCCGCCACCTCCGCGACGTAGGTCTTGTCCACCTCGAAGGACGGGTGGGCCATCCGGTGGGAGAAGTCGCCGTCGTTGGTGAGCAGCAGCAGGCCGGAGGTGTCGGTGTCGAGGCGACCGACGTGGAAGAGCCGTTCGGGGCGATCGGCGACGAGGTCGCCGAGGTGTCGTCGTCCCTCGGGGTCGGACATGGTCGACACCACGCCCCGTGGCTTGTTGAGCACGAGGTAGACGTGCGGCGAGACCGGCGGGAGCCGGCGCCCGGCCACGCGGATGACCGCGGTGCGCGGGTCGACCTTGGTCCCCAGCCGGGTCACGACCTCGCCGTCGACCTCGACCTGACCGTCGAGCATCAGCTCCTCGCACTTGCGGCGTGAGGCGACACCCGACTGGGCGAGCAGCTTCTGGAGCCGGACCAGGCCGTCGTCCGCGGTCACGGAGCGGGCTCGGCGGCGGGCGCGTCCGGCGCCCCGTGCGCCTCGGGCGCCTCGAGGCCCGCCACGGCCTCGGCGAGGTCGTCCTCGAGGTCGTCCATGTCCGGCAGGTACGGCGCCAGCTCCGGCAGCTCGTCGAGGCTGGTGACCCCGATGCGCTCCAGGAAGTAGCCGGTGGTGCGGTAGAGGGTCGCGCCGTGCTCACCGTCGTGACCGGCCTCCTCGACCAGTCCCCGGGTGAGCAGGGTCCGCATCACCCCGTCGACGTTGACGCCGCGGATCGCCGACACCCGGGCGCGTGACACGGGTTGCTTGTAGGCGACCACCGCGAGCGTCTCGAGGGCGGCCTGGGTGAGCCGGGCCTGCTGGCCCTCCAGCACGAAGCCCTCCACGACCGCGGCGTACTCCTCGCGGGTGTAGAACCGCCAGCCGCCCGCGACGTTGCGCAGCTCGAAGCCCCGCCCCTGCTCGTCGTACTCGGCGGCCAGGCCGGCCAGGGCCTCCTCGACGTCGGCGACCGGGTGCCCGGCGGCGGAGGCGAGCGTGGCGGCGTCGAGCGGCTGGTCGGCCACCATCAGCAACGCCTCGAGCGAGGGCCGCAGCTCGGCCACGGCCACGTCGAGGGTCTGGGCGTCAGTCATCGTGGGTCTCCTGCTCGGGCTCGGCGGGGGCCGCGCCGTCGGGCGGCGCCCCCTCGAACTCGTCGATCTCGAAGTCGTCGTCGTGGTTTCCGGTCCACCGGACGGTCAGCTCGCCCAGGGGCGAGAGCTGGTCGAAGGCAACCGCGCCCTCCCGGAACAGCTCCAGCAGCGAGAGGAACCTCGCCACCGTCGTCAGCGTGTCGGGCGAGTCACCGCACAGGGACCGGAAGGTCATCGTCCCACTGCGGCGCAGCCGGTCGACGACGAGCTCGGCCTGCTCACGGACCGAGACCTGGGCGGCGTGGATGTGGGTCAGGGAGAGCTCGGCGACCGGCTTGGGCTCCATCGCCCTGGCCGCCAGCGCGGCGAACTGGTCGAGCCCGATGCCGATGAGCACCTCGGGCAGGAGCCCGGCGTAGCGCTCCTCGAGGCCGACGGCACGGGGGTGGCGACGCGACTCGTCGAGCAGGCGCTGCTCGAGCACGCCGGCGACCTGCTTGAACGCGCGGTACTGCAGCAGCCGGGCGAAGAGCAGGTCGCGAGCCTCGAGCAGCGCGAGGTCCTCCTCGTCCTCCACGTCGCCCTGGGGCAGCAGCCGGGCCGCCTTGAGGTCGAGCAGGGTCGAGGCCACCAGCAGGAACGAGGTGGTCTGCTCGAGGTCCCAGCTCCGGCCGCCCGCCTTGACGTGGGCGATGAACTCGTCGGTGACCTGGGAGAGCGCCACCTCGGTGATGTCGAGCTTGTGCTTGGCGATCAGGCTGAGCAGCAGGTCGAAGGGGCCCTCGAAGTTGGCGAGCCGGACCTCGAAGCCGCCGCCCTCGGCCGGCGCGGCCGGGGGGTCCATCAGCTCGGTCATTCCTCGGTCAACCGTCGCACCAGGGCGCTGTCGTGGCCCTGCTCCTCGAAGTCGGCCAGCACCAGCGCGACCGCCTCGCGCACCAGCCGGCCGCGGTCCACCGCCAGGCCGTGGTCACGTCGCAGCGTGAGCCGGGCGTGCTCGAGGTCGAGCAGCTCGTCCGAGGTGACGTAGACCGTCATCTTCTCGTCGTGCCGGACGCGGCCGCTGGGCCGCTTGGGTCCGGGTGGGGCCGCTGCCTCCTGCTCCTCCTGCTCCTCCGGGGCGTCGGGAACCGCACGCACCCGCGCCTGCTCGTTGGTGGAGCGGAACAGGTCGTCAGCGGCGGGCAGGCTCACCCGTCGAGGCACCGCTGTGCCACCTCCTTGGCCAGCTGGCGGTAGGCGTCGGCGCCGGTCGAGCTGGTGGCGTAGGTCGTGATCGGCTCACCCGCGACCGTCGAGTCGGAGAACTTGACCGTGCGCCGGATGACGGTGTGGAACACCTTGTCCCCCCACGCCTGGACCAGCCGCTCCATCACCTCGCGGCCGTGCAGGGTGCGCCCGTCGAACATGGTGCCGAGGACACCGTCGATCTCCAGCCGCGGGTTGAGCCGCTCCTGCACCTTGTCGATGGTCTGCTTGAGCAGCGCCACGCCACGCAGCGCGAAGTACTCGCACTCCAGCGGCACGATGACGCCGTCGGCCGCGGTGAGCGCGTTGACGGTCAGCAGGCCGAGCGAGGGCTGGCAGTCGATGAGGATGACGTCGTAGTGCTCGACCGCGGGAGCGAGCACCCGGGTGAGGGTCTGCTCGCGGGCGACCTCGTGGACGAGCTGCACCTCGGCCGCGGAGAGGTCGATGTTGGAGGGCAGCAGGTCCATGCCGGGCACGCCGGAGGGCACGACGACCTCGTCGAGCGCGACGTCGCGCTGCATCAGCAGGTTGTAGACCGTGAGGTCCATCTCGTGGGGGTTCAGGCCGAGCCCGACCGACAGCGAGCCCTGCGGGTCGAAGTCGACGAGCAGCACCTTGCGGCCGTACTCGGCCAGCGAGGCGCCGAGGTTGATCGTCGTCGTGGTCTTGCCGACGCCGCCCTTCTGGTTGCACATCGCGATGACCCGGGCCTTGCCGTGCTCGGTGACCGGCGCCGGGTCCGGCAGGTCGGGCATCGGCCGACCGGTCGGGCCGAGCACCGGCTCAGGGGCGTCGGCGGGTGCCGGGGTGGTGGCGGCGTCCGCTTCGACGTCGCGCTGCAGGGGAAGGGGCTGGCTCACGTGGTCTCGTGCCTCAGGGGGTGTGGGGGCGGGGTCGGGTTGTCTGACGAGAGGGGGCATCTCCTGCGCGGTGCTGCCCCGGTGGCCGAAGAGACCCGAGAAGGACCCGTTGCCGCTCATCTGATTCCCCTTGCGTTTTGTCGACTCGGCGACATTGGCCGAGCTTGGGGCGACGCTAGACGCGTCGGCGGGGCGTCTCAACCGACTCACCGATACCCTCAGGCAGTTTCTCGGATCTGTTGATCGCCCACGGCGCGGATGCACAGCCCTCGCCGCGGTGTGGACAAGTCTGTGCACGTGTCGGCCGACCCGCGCGGCTGCTGTCGAAGGGATCTCGGACCATGCCACACCGCCGTCGCCGCCACCGCCGGGCCGCCGCGGTCACGTCCACCGCCGCCGTCCTGGCGGGTCTGCTCGCCGTCGTCCCGGGCTCCCCGGGGGCGCAGGCCGACCCGACGCCCGCACCGCGTCGGGGGGAGGCGTGGGTGACCGTCCCCAGCGTCGACTCCGACCACGACGGTCGCGACGACCGGGTCCACGTCCGGTGGCGGCTGCCGCGCGCCGCTGAGGGGCCGGTCCCGGTGGTCGTGGAGCCGAGCCCGTACTTCGCCGGCCTGCGGGACGTGCGGATGCACGACGTCGACGTCGCGGCGCTGCGTCGCCGCACGGCCCGGCCCTGGTCCTCCTACCGTGACTGGCTGCTCCCCGAGGGCTACGCCTACGTCACCGCCGAGTCGCTCGGCAGCGGCGGCTCCACCGGCTGCCCGACGTCGGGCGGCCGCAACGAGACGGCGGCCATGACCGCCGTGGTGCGGTGGCTCACCGGCGACCTCGTGGGCCGCGGCACCGACGGTGGGCCCGTGACCGCCGCCTGGTCCACCGGCCGGGTGGGGATGATCGGCGTCTCCTACAACGGCACGCTCCCCCAGGCGACCGCGACCTCGGGCGTCGAGGGGCTCGACGCGGTGGTCGGGGTCTCGGCGATCTCCAGCTGGTACGACTACTACCGGTCCCAGGGCATGGTCCGCGCGCCGGGCGGCTACCAGGGGGAGGACGCCGACGTGCTCGCGCGGGCCGTCCTCACCCGGAACCGCCCGGGCCGCTGCCGGGAGGAGATCGCGAGCCTGCGGCGCCGTCAGGCGCGTCGCACCGGCGACCTCACGCCGTTCTGGCAGGCACGTGACTACCGGGCGGCCGCCCACCAGGTGTCGGCGGGGGTGCTGACCCTCCACGGAACCGCGGACGACAACGTCTTCAGCGACCAGGCCGGTCGCTGGGCGGAGGCGCTGGCGGCCACGGGGGCGCCGGTCCGCTCCTGGTGGCACCCCTACGGCCACGGCGACTGGCTCGCCGACCACCAGCCGTGGCGCGACCAGGTCCTGGCCTGGTTCGACCACTTCCTCCGCGACGCCGACAACGGCGTGCTCGCTGCCACCCCGGCGAGCACCCTCGTCACCCGCGCCGGCCGCTCGCGGAGCACAACGGCGTGGCCGGGAGGCGAGCCCACGACCCTCTGGGCAGGGCCGGTACGCCGTCACGAGGGCCGGCTGCGGACGAGTCCCGCGGCCGGCGGGGTCGGGGGCCTGGTGGACGACGCACGCCACACCCTCACCCGGCTCGCCCGGACCCCGCGCTCGCGCCACCGGCTGCTGTGGCGAAGCCCGCGGCTGGTGCGGCCCGTGGACCTCTCCGGTCACGGCTCGGTCGACGTCCGGTTCTCGGTCGACGCCGAGGCCGCCAACGTCTCCGTCGGCCTCGTGACGCTGGGTCACCGGCACGGCCAGCCGGTGCGCCTGGTGAGCGGCGGCTGGGCCGACCCCCGCAACCACGCGTCGCTCGCCCAGGAGTCGCCGTTGCGCCCCGGGGAGGTCTACGAGCTCTCCGTCGAGCTCGACCAGGCGCTCGTACGACGCGTGCCCGCGGGGGTCAGGCTGGGACTCGTCGTCGCCTCAAGCGACCACGCCCACACGCTGCGTCCCCCTGCGGGCACCCGGGTCCGGGTGCGGGTCGCCGGCACCCGGCTGGTGCTGCCGGTGGTGGGCGGTCCGGGCGCGCTCGCGGTCGCCCTCGGTGGGGCCGGCTGAGCCTCAGAGCCGGCGCAGGGCCGTCGCAGCGAGCACCAGCTCCCCGGTCTCGTCGGAGGCGTCGCAGTCGACGACGGCCTCGATCACCCAGTCGTGGTGGCCGGCGGGGTCGGCGAGGGTCTGCACGACGCGTCGGATGCGTGCCCCTGAGTCCTCCGGGGCGCCGGCGGGCACGCCCTGCTCCTCGGGCCCGATCCGCAGCAGCTGCGGCCCGCGGGCGTCGGCGTCGGTCCCGATGGCGTCGTGCTCCGCGTAGTAGTCCTCGAGCGCGACGTCCCACGCCCGACGGTCCATCACGACCTCGCGCGCCGGGTCGAGCCTGCCGGCGGCCTGCTGCTCGGTCCGCACGAGCGCGTCGAGGTCGTCGCGGGCGCACAGCAGCACGCGGGCGAACATCGCGTTGCGGATCATCACCTCGAAGCTGCGCGTCTGCCGCGACAACGGTCGCGGCGGCGGAGCCGGCTCGTGCCGCGCGACGTCGGCGGGCGCGTGCGCGGGGTCGGTCAGGGCCTCCCACTCGTCCAGGAGCGAGGAGTCGGTCTGACGCACCGTCTCCCCCAGCCAGTCGACCAGCTCCTCGAGCTCCGCGGTGCGGTGGCGCTCGGGCACGCTCTGACGCAGCGTGCGGTAGGCGTCGGTCAGGTAGCGCAGCAGGAGTCCTTCCGAGCGCGCCAGCTGGTAGCGGGAGATGACGTCGGTGAAGGTCATGCCCTGTTCCCACATCTCCCGCAACACCGACTTCGGGCCGAGCGCGTCGGGATCCAGCCAGGCGTGGGTCTGCCGGTAGGTCTCGAACAGCGCCTCCAGCCACTCCGCGAGCGGCTGCGGCCAGGTGATCTCCTCCAGCCGCGCCATGCGCTCGTCGTAGTCGAGGCCGTCCGCCTTCATCTCCGCGATCGCCTCGCCCCGCGCTGCGTACTGCTGGGCGAAGAGGATCTGACGCGGTGCCTCCAGCACGGCCTCGACCACCGACACCACGTCCAGGGTGTAGGTCGGGGCCTCCGGGTCCAGCACGTCGAACGCCGCCAGCGCGAAGTGCGCCAGCGGCTGGTTGAGCGCGAACTCCGGCGGCAGGTCGACCGTCAGCACGTAGCGGCGCCCGTGGGCGTCGAGCTCGTCCAGCCGGGTCAGCGTCCCCGAGCGGACCAGCGAGCGTGCCAGCCGCAGAGCGCGACGGGCCAGCCGGAGCTGCCGCCTGCGGTCCTCGTGGTTGTCGGTGAGCAGCCGCCGCAGCACCGGGAACGCGTCCTCCTCGCGGGAGACGACGTTGATCAGCATGGCGTTGTCGACCTTCATCCGGGACGTGAGCCGTTCGGGCGTCCCGCCGACGAGCTTGTCGAAGGTCTGCTCCGTCCAGACCACGGTGCCGTCGGGCGCCTTCTTGAGCTGGGCCTTGGATTTCTTCTTCGGGTTGGTGGCGTTCTTCTCGGCAGTCTTCCGCTTGGCCTTCTCGTTCTCGATGACGTGCTCGGGGGCCTGCACCACGACGTGCCCGGCGGTGTCGAAGCCGGCCCGGCCGGCCCGCCCGGCGATCTGCTGGAACTCCCGCACCCGCAGCACCCGCTGGCGGGTGCCGTCGAACTTGGCCAGACCGGTGAAGAGCACCGTCCGGATCGGGACGTTGATCCCGACCCCGAGGGTGTCCGTGCCGCAGATGACCGTCAGCAGCCCGTCCTGGGCCAGCTGCTCGACGAGGCGCCGGTACTTCGGCAGCATGCCCGCGTGGTGGACCCCGATGCCGGCACGGAGGAGGCGCGACAGCGTCTTGCCGAACCCCGCTCCGAACCTGACGCCGGCCATCCGCTCCGCGACCGCCTCCTTGTCCACGTGCTTCCCGGCCTTCCAGCCCTTGAGCAGGGTCGTGGCGTGGTCGACGGCGGCGGCCTGGGTGAAGTGGACGACGTAGACCGGCGCCTGTCCGGTCTCGACGAGCTCTGCGAGCGTGTCCGCGAGCGGCTCCAGCGACCAGGCGTGGGTCAGCGGCACGGGCCGCTCCGCATCCGCGACGACCGTGGTCTCCCGACCGTTGCGGCGCCCCAGGTCCTCGGCGATGGCCGACATGTCGCCGAGGGTGGCCGACATGAGGAGGAACTGCGCCTGCGGCAGCTCCAGCAGCGGCACCTGCCAGGCCCAGCCACGGTCCGGCTCCCCGTAGTAGTGGAACTCGTCCATGACCACGACCCCGACGTCCGCACCTGCCCCCTCCCGCAGCGCGATGTTGGCCAGGACCTCCGCCGTGCAGCAGATGATCGGCGCGTCGGGGTTGACCGCGGCGTCCCCGGTCAGCAGGCCGACGTCGTCGGGCCCGAAGACCTGGCAGAGGTCGAAGAACTTCTCGCTGACCAGAGCCTTGATCGGGGCGGTGTAGTAGCTCACCTGGTCCTCCGCGCGGGCGGCCATGTGGGCGGCCACGGCGACCAGCGACTTGCCCGAGCCCGTGGGGGTGGCGAGGACGACGTTGCTGCCGGCGAGCAGCTCGATGACGGCCTCGTCCTGGTGCGGGTACAGCTCCAGGCCGCGCTGCCGCGCGTGCCCGACCACCGCGTCGTAGACCTCGTCAGGGGTCATCCGCGAGCCCGCGGGTGCGCGGTGGCGAACACCTCGCGCAGGTTGTCGACCGTGACGAGGGTGTAGACCTGCGTGGTGGTGACCGACGCGTGCCCGAGCAGCTCCTGCACCACGCGGACGTCGGCACCACCGTCGAGGAGGTGCGTCGCGTAGGAGTGGCGCAACGTGTGGGGAGACACGTCGCGGGTCACGCCGGCGCGCTCGGCCGCGCGCACGAGGACGGCCCAGGCGCTCTGTCTCGACAGCCGCCCACCCCGGGAGTTGAGGAACAGTGCCCCGCTGGGGGTCCGGGTCGTGGCGAGCTCGGGTCGGGCGCGCACGAGGTAGGCGTCGACTGCCTCGCCGGCGTAGGACCCGAGAGGCACGAGACGCTCCTTGCCACCCTTGCCTCGCAGCAGCACGGTGCCCTCGACCAGGTCGAGGTCGTCGACGTCGAGCCCCACGGCCTCGGAGATCCGGGCACCGGTGCCGTAGAGCACCTCCAGCAGCGCCCGGTCGCGCAGCGCCAGCGTCGTGGCCGGGGCCCCGGCGGCCTCCAGGATCGCCTCCACGTCCGCCAGCGGCAGGGCCTTGGGCAACCGCTTGGCGGGCCGCGGCGGCTTGACCCCGGCCGCCGGGTCGAGCGTGGCCAGGCCGTCGGTGACGCAGAACTTGTGGAACCCCCGCACGGCCACCAGGGTGCGCGCCGCCGAGGTCGACGAGAGCGCCGGGTGGTCGGCGTCGCCCTCGCGAAGGCGGGCGAGGAACGAGGTCACCGTCGCCTCACTGACCCCGTCCAGGGACGTGATCCCCTCCCCCGCCAGGAACTCGGTGTAGCGGCGCAGGTCGCGCCGGTAGGACGACAGGGTGTTGGCCGCGAGGCCCCGCTCGACCCCCAGGTGGTCGAGGTAGGTGCGGACAGCGCGAGCGGTTGCGGGGACCGCAGCCTCAGGCAAGGGCCTCGTCCAGGGGCACGGCCTTGATGCCCACGGCCTCACCCACCGGACCGTTGGTGAGGTCGCCGGCGTGGGTGTTGAGGCCCAGCGCCAGGCTCCGGTCGTCGCGGCACGCCTGCTGCCAGCCCTTGTCGGCGACCGCCACCGTGTAGGGCAGCGTCGCGTTGGTGAGGGCGTAGGTGGAGGTGTTGGGTACGGCGCCGGGCATGTTGGCCACGCAGTAGAAGATCGAGTCGTGGACCTCGTAGGTCGGGTCGGCGTGAGTCGTGGCGCGGGTGTCCTCGAAGCACCCGCCCTGGTCGACGGCGATGTCGACCAGCACCGACCCGGACTTCATCTGCGAGACGAGCTCGTTGCTCACCAGCTTGGGGGCGGCCGCACCGGGGATCAGCACGGCACCGATCACCATGTCGGCCTCCATCACCTGCTGCTGGATGGCGAGCTTCGACGAGGCCAGGCCGTGGACCCTGTTGTTGTAGCGCCAGAACGACATCCGCAGCTTGTCGAGGTCGGTGTCGAGCAGGGTCACGTCGGCCCCCATGCCGAGGGCGATGTTGGCGGCGTTCTGCCCCGACACCCCGGCGCCGATGATGACCACCTTGGCGTTGGCCACGCCGCCCACGCCTCCCATGAGCACACCGCGGCCCCCGTTGGCCTTCATCAGCGAGTGGGCACCGACCTGCGGTGCCAGGCACCCGGCCACCTCGGACATCGGGTAGAGCAGCGGCAGCCCCCCGGAGGGCAGCTGCACGGTCTCGTAGGCGATCGCCGTCACCTTGCTCTCGATCAGCGCCTCGGTCAGCGGCTTGTCGGCAGCGAGGTGCAGGAAGGTGAAGAGCGTCAGCCCCTCCCGGAGCCGGTGGTACTCCTCGGCGATCGGCTCCTTGACCTTGAGCACCATGTCGGCGCTCCCCCAGACCTCGTCGGCGTCGTCGATGATCCGGGCACCGGCGGCGACGTACTCCTCGTCGGGGATCTGCGAGCCCTCGCCGGCGCCGCGCTGCACGAAGACCTCGTGGCCGTGCTGCGTCAGCTCGTGGGCACCGACCGGGGTGAGCGCCACCCGGTACTCGTGGTTCTTGACTTCCTGGGGGACGCCGACCTTCACCTGGACTCCTCGGGGTGCGTGAGCGCCCTCACACGATCGTGGGGCGGCGCCGAGACTACTCCCCGCGGGCCGATGGTGCGCCGACCCCCCGGGCATCGGCGAGGAGGACCGCCAGCACGAGGGGGGCGTCGGCCACCCGTCCGTCGAGCACCGCGGCGCGCAGCTCCGTGAGGGGCACCCACACCACGCTCATCTCCGCCTCCTCGTGCTCGAGGTCGAAGTCGTCGCGCCCCACGTCGGTCAGGCCGCGTGCGAGGTAGAAGTGCATCTGCTCGGTGCTCAGGCCCGGGGAGGAGTACGTCGTCGCGAGGTGCGCCCACGAGGACGCCGCCAGGCCCACCTCCTCCTGCAGCTCCCGCTGGGCCACGGCGAGCGGCTCCTCCCCCGGCTCGTCGCACAGCCCGGCAGGCAGCTCGACGAAGCGTCGTTGCGCGGGATGGCGGTACTGCAGCAGGCAGCACGCGCGGTCGCGCTCGTCGACCGCCAGCACCACCACGGCGCCCGGGTGCTCGAGCACGAGCCGCCGGAAGGGCTCCCCGTCCGGGTCACCCGGCCGCGTGATGCGGTCGGCCCGGAGCGCCACCACCCAGTCGTCGCGGTGGAGGTCCTCGCTGTCGGTGACCGGCCAGCTCTCCGCCACGTCGCCCAGGGGCGGCGCCTGCCCTCGCGGCTGATCCATGTCACCGGACGCTACGGTCCGCGTTCAGGCCTCGCCAGTCCGACGCGCCCGGCCGAGGAGGACCCGTCAGACCTCGTCGCCCACGGGCGGCCGTCGGAGCCCGGTCTCGTCGATGGGGAACCGCTCGGCCTTCTGCCGCTCGATGGCGGCACCGATCAGCCCGGCGAACAGCGGGTGCGGCCGCGTCGGCCGCGAGCGCAGCTCGGGGTGGGCCTGGGTGGCGACGTAGTAGGGGTGCACCTCGCGCGGCAGCTCCACGAACTCCACGAGACCCAGCTCGGGGTTGGTGCCCGAGAAGAGCAGACCCGCCTCGGCCAGCGGCTCCCGGTAGTCGTTGTTGACCTCGTAGCGGTGGCGGTGCCGCTCCTGCACGGTCGCCTCGCCGTAGACCTCGCGCACGACGCTGCCCTCCGCCAGCGACGCCGGGTAGAGGCCCAGTCGCATCGTGCCACCGAGGTCGCCGGCACCCTCGACGAAGGACTTCTGCTCCTCCATGGTGGCGATCACCGGCTCCGGGCTGTCGGGGTCGAACTCGGTCGACCCGGCCTTCTCGAGACCGGCGACGTTGCGGGCGTACTCGATGACCATGCACTGCAGTCCGAGGCACAGGCCGAGCGTCGGGATGCCGTGGGTCCGCGCGTAGGTGAGGGCGCCGAGCTTGCCCTCGATGCCGCGGATGCCGAAGCCTCCCGGCACGCAGATCGCGTCGACGTCGTGCAGGTTGCGGGCCGCGCCGGCCGGCGACTCGCACTCGTCGGAGGCGACCCAGCGCAGGTGCACGCGAGCCTCGTGGGCGAACCCTCCGGCCCGCAGCGCCTCGGCGACGGACAGGTAGGCGTCGGGCAGGTCGACGTACTTGCCCACGAGGGCGACGGTGACCTCCTCGTTGGGGTGGTGGACCCGACGCAGCAGGTCGTCCCAGGCGGTCCAGTCGACGTCACGGAAGGGCAGGTTCAGACGCCGCACCAGGTAGGCGTCGAGCCCCTCCCGGTGAAGCACCTTGGGGATGTCGTAGATCGACGGGGCGTCGGCCGCGGTGACCACGGCCTCCTGGTCGACGTCGCACATCAGGGAGATCTTGCGCTTGATGCCCTCGGGCAGATCGCGGTCGGCGCGGCACACCACGGCGTCGGGCTGGATACCGATCGAGCGGAGCGCCGCCACGGAGTGCTGGGTCGGCTTCGTCTTCAGCTCACCGGAGGGCCCGATGAAGGGCACGAGGGAGACGTGGATGAAGAAGCAGTTGTCGCGCCCGATGTCGTGGCGGGTCTGCCGCGCGGCCTCCAGGAACGGCAGCGACTCGATGTCGCCCACCGTGCCGCCGACCTCGGTGATCACCACGTCGACATCGCCGTCGGCCCCCATCGCCACGATGCGGTCCTTGATCTCGTTGGTGATGTGGGGGATCACCTGCACGGTGTCACCGAGGTAGTCGCCGCGACGCTCCTTGGCGATCACGCTGGAGTAGACCTGCCCCGTGGTGACGTTGGCGATCTGGGAGAGGTCGGTGTCGAGGAACCGCTCGTAGTGCCCGATGTCGAGGTCGGTCTCCGCGCCGTCGTTGGTGACGAAGACCTCACCGTGCTGAAAGGGGTTCATCGTCCCCGGGTCGACGTTGAGGTAGGGGTCGAGCTTCTGCATCGTCACGCGCAGCCCCCGCGCCTTCAGGAGGTTGCCGAGACTCGAGGCCGTGAGCCCCTTCCCCAGCGAGGAGGCGACGCCTCCGGTGACGAACACATGCTTGACGGGCGTCGCGTGCTTCACGGGGTTTCATCCTACCCGAGCGGGAGCATTCCGTCGGATCCTGACGCACCGTAGGAGCCCCCCGGTTCGGCGTCGGCCCGGGCCAGGGCGAGCACGGCGGCCAGGCGACCTGCCGGGCCGTCGACGCCGTCGACCGTGGTGACCGACCCGAGCTCGTCGAGGACCGCCAGGTCACGGGCACCCGCCGGCGCCGCGACCACGACTCCGGCGGCCCGCGTGGACAGCCCGGAGACCAGGTCGGCGACGACGTGGTCCTCGATGTCGGACCCGAGGACCACCAGCAGCAGCGGTGCGAGCCGTGACTCCTCGCCCCCGCCGGACAGCAGGCTCGCCGCACCGATGCTCTGCCGGATCGTCAGGGCGTCGCGGTCGGCCGCCACACCCGTGGCCTTCGGGGAGGCGATGGCCCGGCCCACCAGCTGGCCCATCCGCTCGTAGGCGACGGCGTCGTCGGCGGCAGCACCTCCGGCCAGCTGCTCCAGCAGCTGGCTGCCGAGGGTGTCGATGAGCGTCTTCTCGCGCGGACTGACCAGGGACCGGCCCGCACTCCAGCGTGCGACCACCGAGCCCTCGGCCTCGCGGATCCCCGCGACCAGGTCCTCGACGACCCCGTCGTCGGCCCCCGGCGTCGACAGCACCGCCACGACACGTCCGTCGAGCCGGGAGCCGAGCAGGGTGGCGGCTGCGGACTCGGCGAGGTCGTCGGCGGAGGCGCCCGGGTCGGTCGCGGGCTCCTGCGAAGGCGGCGGGGTGGCCGTGGTCGGCAGCAACCGCTCGTGGCTCAACGGACCGGCGCCGAGCGCGACCCCGGTCGCGAGCGCGAGGACCAGGGCCACGGCGACCACGAGGTGGCGACGTACGAGCATCACGCGAACCACCCAGACCACGTCTGCTGGACCCAGGCCCAGGCCGTCGCCGCCCACTCCTGACCCACCGGTGTGGTGGCCACGGCAGCGGCCACGGCCAGCAGACCGAGCAGCAGCGTCCAGAACAGGTGCCGGGGCCGCAGTCGTCCGGAGTAGAGGATGGGCACCGCGGTGGCGTCCACGAGTCGTTGTCCGACCCGCAGCCGGGTCAGGTAGGTGCTGGCCAGGCCGGACCGCTGCCGGTCCAGGAAGTCGTCCAGCGAGGCGTGCACGCCCACCCCCACGATGACGGAGGCCCCCGCCGCGTCTGCGAGCAGCAGGGCGACGTCCTCCGTGGTGGCACCGGTCTCCACCCGTCCGGCGCGGATCCCGATCCGGTCCAGCGCCTCGACGGGACGCCGGTTCCCCCGGTCGACCCGGACGACGACGTCGTGGGCGCTGCGCAGCGTCGCCGCCTGCGGCAGGTCCGGGTCGTCCGCGCCGGCGCCGACGACGATGATGTCGGGGGTGTGACCAGCCTGGCGGATCACCTCCGCACCCCCGTCGACGCCGATCAGCACAGGACGCTGCTCGTGCAGGAACGCCTTGATGCCACGCAGCTCCAGCAGGTGCTCGTGCCCGTCGACCACCACGACAGCAGGTCTGCCGGCCACCTTTGTCCCGGGAGTCGGTAGTCCCTGGCCGTGGAGCAGCAGCGCCTCCTCGCGACGCAGGAGCTCGGTGCTGTTGTGGGTGAAGGTCTCCAGCTGGGTCCCGAGCCCGGTCCGGGCCAGATCCATCTCGCTGGTCAGCAGCGCCAGGTCGACGCTGCGACCCATCGCCACCGGGGAGTCCTCGGTGAAGACCACCTCCTGGTGCACGCGCACCCGGGCACCGTCGGCGATCTGGTCACCGCCCTCCAGGCGGTCCAGCAGCAGCACCCCCGCCTGCGCGAGGACCGCGGGCCCCAGCGCCGGGTAGCGGCCGGAGAGGAACGGTGAGACGTTGAGCACGGCGGCGACCTGCGCGTCGACGAGGGCCTGCGCGGTGGCGCGGTCGAGGTCGAGGTGGTCGATGACGGCGATGTCGCCGGGCCGCAAGCGCGGGAGCAGCACCCTGGTACGACGGTCCACGCGGGCCGTTCCCGTGAGCCCGGGCAGGGCGACGGAGGATCGGTTGCGGACAGGCACTGCCACATGGTGTCAGCCGGGTGGGCGCGCCGACGGCATCCGTGGGGCGTCGGTGTGTCAGCCGCCGGCCCGTGCGGGCTGGGCCGTGGCCAGCAGCTCCCGGGCGTGGGCCAGCGCGTTGTCGGACTCGCTCAGCCCGGCCATCATCCGCGACAGCTCGCGCTCGCGCGCCTCCTCGTCGAGCACGCTCAGGCCCGAGCTCGTGACCGACCCGTCGTGCGACTTGGCCACCACGACGTGGCGGTCGGCATAGGCGGCGACCTGCGGCAGGTGGGTCACCACCAGGACCTGGGCCTCCCGGGCCAGCCTGGCCAGGCGGCGGCCGACCTCCACGGCCGCCGCGCCCCCGACCCCGGCGTCGACCTCGTCGAAGACGAAGGTGGGGACGGTCCCGGTCGCGGCGAGCGTCACCTCGAGGGCCAGCATCACGCGGGAGAGCTCACCCCCGGAGGCACCCTTGTGGAGCGGTCGGGGCTCCGCGCCGACGTTGGCGGCCAGCCGCAGCTCCACGACGTCGCGCCCCGAGCGGCCGAAGTCGTCGCGGGGCTCGACCGCGACCTCGAGCCGCGCGTGCGGCATCGCGAGGTCGGCGAGCTCGCTGGTCACCGCGGCGCCGAGACGCGCCGCGGCCTCGGTCCGGGCGGCCGTGAGGGTGCCGGCCACCTCGACCAGCTCATTCCGGAGCCGGTCCCGGGTGGCGCGCAAGGTCTCGATCCGTTCGTCGGTGCCGTCGAGGTCGAGGAGCCGTTCGGCGGACCGGTCGCGCCAGGCGAGGACCTCCGCCAGCGACTCGCCGTACTTGCGCGTCAGGCCGGTCAGGGCCGCCCGGCGCTCCGACACCGCAGCCAGTCGCGCGGGGTCGACCTCGATGCCCGAGGCGTAGGAGGCCACGTCGGCCGCGAGGTCGGAGAGCAGATAGGTGAGCTCGCCGATCCGGTCGGCAAGACCGGCAGCCTCCCGGTCGTGGTCGCGGACTCCGTCGAGCGCGTTGCGGGCGGCCGCCGTGGTCCCGAGCGCGTCGGGAGCGTCACCGTCGCCGCTGAGCGCCTCCCGCGCCGTCTCGGCCGCGACCCGCAGCGCGTCCGCGTGACCGAGGCGGGCCTCCTCCGCCGCCAGCGCCGTGTCCTCGCCGGCGACCGGCGCCACCGCGTCGATCTCGCCGAGGCCGAAGCGGAGCAGGTCGGCCTCCCGGGCGCGTTCGCGGGCCTGGCCGGAGACCTCGGCCAGCTCGCGCTCGGTGGCCTGCAAGGCCGTGTGGAGGTCGCGGTAGCGAGACAGGGGGAGGCCGATCGCGTCGCCGCCGTAGCGATCCAGGGCCCGCCGCTGCGCCGAGGGCTGCAGCAACCGGTGCTGGTCGGACTGACCATGGACGGCCACGAGGGGTGCGGTGAGGTCGGCCAGCCGGCTCACGGGCACCGTCGCGCCACCGACGAAGGCGCGCGAGCGACCCTCGGCGCTGACGGACCGACCGAGCACCACCCGCTGGTCCTCGACCTCTCCCCCGGCGTCGTCGACCGCCGCGGCGAAGTCCGGCAGGGCGGCCGTGACGACGGTGCCCTCGACCCGTGCCCGGGAAGCGCCGGTCCGCACGGCACCACTGTCGGCGCGGCCGCCGAGCAGCAGGCCGAGCGCGGTGACGATCATGGTCTTCCCGGCACCGGTCTCCCCGGTGATCACGGTCAGGCCGGGCCCGAGCTCGAGGACCGAGTCGTCGATGACCCCGAGAGAGGCGATCCGGATCTCCTCAAGCACCCGCGCCCCCGTTCCGCCGGCGGCGTTCTCCGGCGCCCCGCCACCCCTCGACGGGCAGGTCGAACTTGGCCACGAGCCGATCGGTGAAGGGAGCAGCGTGAAGGCGCACCAGGCGCACCGGGGTGGCGCCCCGGCGGACCTCGATGCGGGCGCCGGGAGGCAGGTCGACGGTGCGTCGGCCGTCGCACCACAGCACCCCGGCACCGTCGCTGCGGGTGAGGACCTCGACCGCGACCACCGAGGTCGGGGCCACCACCATCGGGCGGGCGAAGAGGGCGTGGGCGCTCAGGGGGACGACGCACAGGGCCTCGACGCCCGGCCACACGATGGGCCCCCCGGCGCTGAAGTTGTAGGCGGTCGAGCCCGTGGGCGTGGCACACACGACGCCGTCGCAGCCCCACCGCGACAGCGGTCGACCGTCGATCTCGAGCACGACCTCGAGCATCCGCTCGCGCGCCGCCTTCTCCACGCTCGCCTCGTTGAGCGCGAAGGTGCTGCTGACCAGCTCGCCGTCGTGGTGGACCGTGACGTCGATGGTGAAGCGCTCGTCGGTGGTGTAGCGACGCTGCACGATGGCCTCGATGGTCGACTCGACGTCATCGACCTCGGCCTCGGCCAGGAAGCCGACGTGGCCGATGTTGACGCCCAGCACCGGCGTCCCGCTCTCGTGGGTGATCTCGGCCGCACGCAGGATGGTGCCGTCACCGCCGATGACCACGGCGAGCTCGCAGCCGTGCCCGGCGTCGGCCTCGCCGTCGGCGTACTCGATGCCCTCGGGACACTCCGGGCCCAACCCCAGGTCACGTGCCTCGTCGGCGAGCAGCCTCACGAGGATCCCGTGACCGACGAGCGTGCGGACGAACGCCGTCGCGATCGCGTGCGCCTCCGGCCGGCCGGTGTGGGCCAGCAGCAGCACGCGGCGGTCGGTGGCCGGGGTCACGGGTCCACCTTCTCACCCGGCGCCGACGTCGAGGTGCCGCCCCGCACGACGGCGTCGCGTTCGGCCGCCGACAGGGAGTCCGGGCCGCGGCGGAGCCACAGGAAGAACTCGACGTTGCCCGAGGGACCGGGCAGTGGGCTCGGTGTGACCATGCGAACCCCCCATCCCCGCGTCGCGGCAGCCTCCGCCACGGTGGCCACGGCCTCCACCCAGAGCTCGGGATCCCGAACCACACCCCCCTTGCCCACGCGGTCCTTCCCCACCTCGAACTGCGGCTTCACCATGAGGGCGAGGTCGCCGTCGGGCGAGGTCACCGAGACCAGCGCGTCCAGCACCAGCGTCAGCGAGATGAAGGACAGATCTCCCACGACCAGGTCGACCGGGTCCCCCACCAGCTCCGGGGTGAGGTCACGGATGTTGGTGCGGTCGTGGACGACGACGCGTGGATCGGTGCGGACCGGCCAAGCGAGCTGGCCGTAGCCCACGTCGACGGCCACGACCTCTCGTGCGCCTGCCCGCAGCAGCACGTCGGTGAACCCCCCGGTCGACGCGCCGGCGTCGAGACAGCGGCGCCCTGCGACGTCGAGCCCCGCCGGGGTGAAGACCTCGAGTGCCCCTGCCAGCTTGTGACCCCCGCGCGAGACGTAGTCGGGTCGGTCGGGGTCGTCGCGCACCACGATCGCCGCGTCCGTGGTGACGCCGGTCGCAGGCTTCGTGGCCCGGGCTCCGGCGACGGTGACCCGACCGGCAGCCACCAGCTCGCTGGCGTGCTCACGGGACCGGGCCAGTCCTCGCCGGACCAGCTCGGCGTCCAGCCGGAGTCGGCGCGGCACCCCGGATCAGGCCCGGGGTCAGGCGTCGTCGCCGTCGAGGGCGGCTCGCAGGCGCGCGTGGGCGGACTCGAAGACAGGCGGGTGGTCAGCGACGTCGAGCTCGTCCAGCCCCGCGAGGGAGTCGAGCACCTCGTCCACCGCGGCGACGCCGGTCCGGACGGCATCGGCCCTGGGGGTCTCGGGATGCGCCTGGCTCATGGCCAGGAGGCTACCGCTCCGGGGCGGTCCCGGGCGGCACCGACCCCGTGGTGTCCACAGGCGTGCCGTGCTCGTCCAGGTGGTGCCACCCAGCCGTGGCCACCACCCGCCACCAGTCGTCGACCGCTCCCGAGCCGGTCACGGCGAGGACTCCGTCGTCGACGCGTGCGGTCCACCCCCCGAGCTCCCACCCGGCGTCGCGTCGCTCCGGGCACCCGTGCACCGCGAACAACCCCGTGAGATCGGTGGAGACGTGGGTCGGCCGCAGTCTCGGCGCGGCGGAGACCAGCTCATCCAGGCCGGTGACGCCCGTCATGACGAGGAGCGAGGCGACCGACACGTTCCGCGCGCCCTCGATGTCGGTGTCGATCCGGTCGCCGACCATCAGCGGTCGGTCACCGCCGACGCGGCGGATGGTCTCGTCGAGCAGGGGCCGCTCGGGTTTGCCGGCCACCTCCGGGGTGACGTCAGCGAAGCGCGCGATCATGTCGACGAGCACGCCGTGCCCGGGCGCTGGGCCGTCGTGCGTGGGGAGCGTACGGTCGGTGTTGCTGGCGACCCAGGGCAGGCCCCCGCGGATCCGCACCGCCGCACGCATCACGTCGCGCCACACGACGTCCGGCCCGTAGCCGCTCACGATCGCCACCACGTCCGCGTCGTCGACGTCGCGCGGCTCGAGGCCCTCCTCCCGCACCGCCTCGACCAGGCCCTCCGCGCCCAGCACCGCGATGGCCGCGTCGCTGCCGAACCTCGTCCGGAGCACGTGGGCCGCGGCCTGGGCAGAGGTGACGACATCGGCCGGGGAGGCCTCGACCCCCACCGCGGCGAGCCGCTGGACCACCGCGTCGGGAGGGCGAGAGGCGTTGTTGGTGATGAACGCGACGTGCACACCGGTGTCGCGCAGGGCGCGGAGCTGGTCGGGCGCCCCGGGCACGGCGGTCTCCCCGATGTAGACCACGCCGTCGAGGTCGAACATCACCAGGTCGTGGGAGTCGACCAAGGGTCCTGCCGTCGCCCTGAGCACGCTCACCCTCCTCCCTGCTGTCGCTGGGAGGGCACCCTACGATGACCCGGTGGATTCCGGACCGGCGCGCCCCCCAGCCCCCGTCGCCGGCCCGTTCCGTCTGGAGGCCTTCCGCGCCCTCGGTCTCTCCCCGCACCGGGTCGGGGACCCCGCGTCGGCCCGGGCCTTCGCGCGGCCGTACCGGGACGTCGGCAGCCGGCTGCGTCGGTGGGAGCGCCAGGGACACCTGACGCGCGACACCCAGCCCGCCGTCTACCTGCACGAGTACGCCGTCGGCGGCCTCACCGTCCGCGGTCTGGTCGGCGCGCTGGACGTGTCACGGCGGGCGAGCCCGGGAGAGCAGCAGGTCGTGCTCCCCCACGAGGGCGTCCACGACGCCCAGGCCGACGAGCTGGCGGCCCGGATGACGCAGATGCAGGTGAACCCCGCCCCCATCCTGCTGGTGCACCGCGGTCCTGCCGCCGTGCGCGCCCTCGTCCACGACGTCATGGCCGGCCCCCCTGACCGCGAGTTCACGGACCGTGCCGAGCGGCACAACCGGCTGTGGGCGATCCGTGCTCCCGAGCTGCTGGCGCGACTCCGGGAGGACCTGGCGGATGCCCGGCCGCTCATCGCGGACGGACACCACCGCTACGAGGCCTACCTCCGGATGCAGGAGGCCGATCCGGGCTCCCCCGCCGACCGGGGCCTCGCGATGCTGGTCGACCAGGACGACACCCCCCTCTTCCTCGGGGCCATCCATCGCACGGTGGCGGACACGTCGCTCCCGCAGCTCGGCGAGGCCGTCGAGGGCATCGCCGAGCTGAGCGCGGCCGCGGAGCCCGATGCCATGGCGGCGCTCGGCCCCAGCACCCTGGTGGTCACCGATGGTCGGGAGTGGGCCCGCCTCGAGCTCCGGCTGCCGGACTCCCGGGCGGCGGTGGAGGTGCTGCACGAGGAGCTGCTGCCCCGACTTCCCGGCAAGCCCCGTCGTGTGACCTACCACCACTCGGTCGAGGACACGCTGCAACGGCTCACCCGCCGACGGATCGCCGTGCTCATGCCGGCACCGGACTTCGACCTCGTGGGTGGGATCGTGGCCGACCACCGGGTCCTCCCGGAGAAGGCCACCTCGTTCCAGCCCAAGCCCAGTCTCGGCGTCATCATGCGGTCGCTGCGCGACGGATGATCCGGGCGGCGGCGACCTCCACCTCCACGCGCGACTGGGTGCCGCCACCGGTGCGGTAGAACCGTCGGCGCAGCGCACCCTCGACCTCGACGAGGTCGCCGGGGCTCCAGCGCGCGACCGAGCGTTGTGTCCGCCCGCTCCAGGCCGCGCACTCGAGGGCGTCGACGCGTTGCCGGCCGTGGGGCTGCTCACGCGCCACCACGACCCGGAACGCCCACACCCGGTCGCCGCTGGGCAACCTGCGTTCCTCGGGCTCCCCCGAGACCCGACCCACCAACCGCACCTGGTTGTGGTCGGCCACCTGCTGGCTCGCTGCTGTCGTCCCTGTCATCTCTCATCACCTCGGCACCCAGCCTGTCGGTGGGCACCGACGCCCCGGCGGGCCTGCCGATGCAGGCTGTGAAGACTGCCGGTCATGGCTTGCCTGTGCCTGACAGCTGGCTCGTCCCCGGGCTCGACCACAACCACCGTCATGGCCAGAAATGGGTCCGGAAAAGGTCTGGAAATGGATCGAGGGCCACCCCGTCTGGGGTGGCCCTCGATGAAAGAATGTCCGGCGGCGTCCTACTCTCCCACAGCCTCTCGGGTGCAGTACCATCGGCGCTGAACGGCTTAACTTCCGGGTTCGGGATGGGTCCGGGTGTTTCCCGTTCGCTATGGCCGCCGTAACTCTATTTCCAACTGTTCCCTGCCACACACTCGTGTGTGGTGGGTGTGTTGGTTGGGATCTGGTTAGTGGACGCGGAGCAGTGCTCTTTGTGTGTCTGTGGGTGTCGTGCACACCGTGACCGTGTTCCCCGGGTGGTGGGGGTGTGGTCGTGTGGGTGTGGGACAAGCCCTCGGCCTATTAGTACCGGTCGGCTGGGCATTGCTGCTGTACACCTCCGGCCTATCGACCCACTGTTCTGGTGGGGGCCTTAACCCCTCGTGGGGGTGGGAAACCTCATCTTGAAACGTGCTTCCCGCTTAGATGCATTCAGCGGTTATCACTTCCGAACGTAGCTAACCAGCCGTGCCCCTGGCGGGACAACTGGCACACCAGAGGTTCGTCCATCCCGGTCCTCTCGTACTAGGGACAGCCTTTCTCAAGTTTCCTACGCGCGCGGCGGATAGGGACCGAACTGTCTCACGACGTTCTAAACCCAGCTCGCGTGCCGCTTTAATGGGCGAACAGCCCAACCCTTGGGACCTACTCCAGCCCCAGGATGCGACGAGCCGACATCGAGGTGCCAAACCATCCCGTCGATATGGACTCTTGGGGAAGATCAGCCTGTTATCCCCGGGGTACCTTTTATCCGTTGAGCGACCACGCTTCCACATGCCGTGGCCGGATCACTAGTTCCGACTTTCGTCCCTGCTCGACATGTCTGTCTCACAGTCAAGCTCCCTTGTGCACTTACACTCGCCACCTGATTGCCAACCAGGCTGAGGGAACCTTTGAGCGCCTCCGTTACTCTTTGGGAGGCAACCGCCCCAGTTAAACTACCCATCAGGCACTGTCCCTGAACCAGATCATGGTCCCAGGTTAGACATCTAGTACGACCAGAGTGGTATTTCAACGTTGACTCCACCTCCACTGGCGTGAAGGTTTCACAGTCTCCCACCTATCCTACACAAGCCGAACCAAACACCAATACCAAACTATAGTAAAGGTCCCGGGGTCTTTCCGTCCTGCCGCGCGTAACGAGCATCTTTACTCGTAGTGCAATTTCGCGCCGAGTCCATGGTTGAGACAGCGCCCAAGTCGTTACTCCATTCGTGCAGGTCGGAACTTACCCGACAAGGAATTTCGCTACCTTAGGATGGTTATAGTTACCACCGCCGTTTACTGGGGCTTAAATTCTGAGCTTCACCACCGAAGTGGTTGACTCGTCCTCTTAACCTTCCAGCACCGGGCAGGAGTCAGTCCGTATACATCGTCTTACAACTTCGCACGGACCTGTGTTTTTAGTAAACAGTCGCTTGGGCCTGGTCTCTGCGACCCTCCCCGCTTCCCCCAGCTAGTGGGTTGACGGTTCGGGTCCCCCTTCTCCCGAAGTTACGGGGGCATTTTGCCGAGTTCCTTAACCATGGTTCTCTCGATCGCCTTGGTATTCTCTACCTGATCACCTGAGTCGGTTTGGGGTACGGGCGGCGCATAGCTCGCTAGAGGTTTTTCTCGACAGCATAGGATCACCCACTTCACCAGAAGTGGCTCCCCATCACATCTCAGACTCCACATCAAAGTGAGAGACCCGGATTTGCCTAGGTCTCGTCCTACATGCTTGGCCACGGACAACCATCGCCGTGGTTGGGCTACCTTCCTGCGTCACCCCATCGCTTGACTACTACCGGATCGGGTCCCACGCTCCACCACCGGGCCACCGGCCCGAAGGCCGACATACCCGGGGTTTCGGGTGGTTAGCATCACCGGCCTCGTCAGGGTCGCTACGTTGCCGGTACGGGAATATCAACCCGTTGTCCATCGACTACGCCCTGTCGGCCTCGCCTTAGGTCCCGACTTACCCAGGGCAGATTAGCTTGACCCTGGAACCCTTGATCATTCGGCGCACGGGTTTCTCACCCGTGATTCGCTACTCATGCCTGCATTCTCACTCGTGCCGCATCCACCCCTGGATCACTCCGGGACTTCCCACGCGACACGACGCTCCCCTACCCATCCACACACCTGAACCAACCCCACGAAAGGGCGGCTTGGCTTACGCGTGAATGCCATAGCTTCGGCGGATGACTTGAGCCCCGCTACATTGTCGGCGCGGAATCACTTGACCAGTGAGCTATTACGCACTCTTTCAAGGGTGGCTGCTTCCAAGCCAACCTCCTGGTTGTCACTGCGACTCCACATCCTTTTCCACTTAGTCACCGCTTAGGGGCCTTAGCTGATGGTCTGGGCTGTTTCCCTCTCGACGACGAAGCTTATCCCCCGCCGTCTCACTGCTGCGCTCTCACTTACCGGCATTCGGAGTTTGGCTAACGTCAGTAACCTGGTCGGGCCCATCGGCTATCCAGTGCTCTACCTCCGGCAAGAAACACACAACGCTGCACCTAAATGCATTTCGGGGAGAACCAGCTATCACGGAGTTTGATTGGCCTTTCACCCCTATCCACAGGTCATCCCCTCAGTTTTCAACCTAAGTGGGTTCGGTCCTCCACGTCGTCTTACCGACGCTTCAACCTGCCCATGGATAGATCACTCCGCTTCGGGTCTTGAGCGCGCTACTGAAACGCCCTGTTCGGACTCGCTTTCGCTACGGCTACCCCACACGGGTTAACCTCGCAACACACCGCAAACTCGCAGGCTCATTCTTCAAAAGGCACGCCATCACCCCACCCGAAGGCAAGGCTCTGACGGATTGTAGGCACATGGTTTCAGGTACTATTTCACTCCCCGCCAGGGGTACTTTTCACCTTTCCCTCACGGTACTGGTCCGCTATCGGTCATCGAGGAGTATTTAGGCTTAACGGGTGGTCCCGCCAGATTCACACGGAATTTCAGGAGTTCCGTGTTACTTGGGAAAACGCTCCACAGACGCACGCTTACGGTTACGGGGCTCTCACCCTCTCCGGCGCCCCCTTCCAAGGGACCTCACCTTCACGACGCGTTTTATCACTGCCCGAGGGGCCGGCAGACCCCTCACGAACGCTCCCACGACCCCCCACAACACAACCCCTGCCGGGTATCACATGCATGAGGTTTAGCCTCATCCGATTTCGCTCGCCACTACTCTCGGAATCACAATTGTTTTCTCTTCCTACCGGTACTGAGATGTTTCACTTCCCGGCGTTCCCTCCACACGCCCTATGCATTCAGGCGCGGGTAACACGACATGACTCGTGCTGGGTTTCCCCATTCGGACACCCCCGGATCACAGCTCGGTTGCCAACTCCCCAGGGCTTATCGCAGGCTCCAACGTCCTTCATCGGCTCTCGATGCCAAGGCATCCACCATGTGCCCTTCACAGCTTGTCTCCACACACACACACCCCACCACACCCCAGAAAACACCAGGGCACGGCGGCCACGCATGCACAGAAGACACAGACTACAAAGATGCTCGCGTCCACTATCCAGATCTCAAACAACAACCCCACACCGCCCCGACGACTCCCCTCTCCGACGAGGAGCCCAGGCACGGCCAGGACCAAGACAACCAACCCACCCCCACACCCCGATCCCCCACCACCACACACCATCAGCGCAGCAGCAGGGGACAACCAGGGAAACCAGCAGGGGCCGGCCCGATGCCTCAGAACCCCAACAGTGTGCCCCCACCCCGACCACCAGCCACCAGCACCGGACACAACCGGCACCAGCACCCAGCAACCACACGGGCAGGGAATGTCGACAGATTCCACTAGTGAACACCCCACACAACCCACCAGACACTCGCCCGGTGAGCACAGGGCGTGCTCCTTAGAAAGGAGGTGATCCAGCCGCACCTTCCGGTACGGCTACCTTGTTACGACTTCGTCCCAATCGCCAGCCCCACCTTCGACCACTCCCTCCGCAAGCGGTTGGGCCATGGGCTTCGGGTGTTGCCGACTTTCGTGACGTGACGGGCGGTGTACAAGGCCCGGGAACGTATTCACCGCAGCGTTGCTGATCTGCGATTACTAGCGACTCCGACTTCATGGGGTCGAGTTGCAGACCCCAATCCGAACTGAGACCGGCTTTTTCCGATTCGCTCCCCCTCACGGGATCGCAGCGGTCTGTACCGGCCATTGTAGCATGCGTGAAGCCCTGGACATAAGGGGCATGATGACTTGACGTCATCCCCACCTTCCTCCGAGTTGACCCCGGCAGTCTCCCATGAGTCCCCAGCACCCCGAAGGGCCTGCTGGCAACATGGAACGAGGTTGCGCTCGTTGCGGGACTTAACCCAACATCTCACGACACGAGCTGACGACAGCCATGCACCACCTGTACACCCCCAAAAGAAGCCCCATCTCTGGAGCGGCAGGGTGTATGTCAACCCAGGTAAGGTTCTTCGCGTTGCATCGAATTAATCCGCATGCTCCGCCGCTTGTGCGGGCCCCCGTCAATTCCTTTGAGTTTTAGCCTTGCGGCCGTACTCCCCAGGCGGGGCGCTTAATGCGTTAGCTGCGGCACGGAACCCGTGGAATGGATCCCACACCTAGCGCCCAACGTTTACGGTGTGGACTACCAGGGTATCTAATCCTGTTCGCTCCCCACACTTTCGCTCCTCAGCGTCAGGACATGCCCAGAGAACCGCCTTCGCCACCGGTGTTCCTCTCTGATATCTGCGCATTTCACCGCTACACCAGGAATTCCGTTCTCCCCCTGCATGCCTCCAGTCTGCCCGTATCGAAAGCAAGCCCAGAGTTAAGCCCTGGGTTTTCACTCCCGACGCGACAGACCGCCTACGAGCCCTTTACGCCCAATAATTCCGGACAACGCTCGGACCCTACGTATTACCGCGGCTGCTGGCACGTAGTTGGCCGGTCCTTCTTCTGCACCTACCGTCACTTGCGCTTCGTCGGTGCTGAAAGAGGTTTACAACCCGAAGGCCGTCATCCCTCACGCGGCGTTGCTGGATCAGGCTTCCGCCCATTGTCCAATATTCCCCACTGCTGCCTCCCGTAGGAGTCTGGGCCGTGTCTCAGTCCCAGTGTGACCGGTCACCCTCTCAGGCCGGCTACCCGTCGAAGCCTTGGTAGGCCATTACCCCACCAACAAGCTGATAGGCCGCGAGCACATCCTCCACCGAAAAACTTTCCACCCCCCCACATGCGTGAAGGAGTCATATCCGGTATTAATCCCGGTTTCCCGGAGCTATCCCGAAGTGGAGGGCAGATTACTCACGTGTTACTCACCCGTTCGCCGCTCGAGTACCCCCGAAGGAGCCTTTCCGCTCGACTTGCATGTGTTAAGCACGCCGCCAGCGTTCGTCCTGAGCCAGGATCAAACTCTCCGTAGAAAACCTACAAAAAACTCAAACCTGACAACAAACCCTGACACAATTGCCAGAATCAATCATCAAACCCAAACAACAACACAACAAACATTGCGCCATTGACAGGGCACACAAACTAATTCTATCGACATAAACACACTGTTGAGTTCTCAAACATCGGGCGCGCACCGACACCGACCCTTGCGGGCCAGCGCTGGGGCAACCTGCAAAAACTTACCGGTCCGGCTCGGTGCCCGTCAACTCGACGGGGCCGGGCTGTTCCGGCGCCGCGCGCGCCACCCAACGAGGGCCAGAGCCCGAGGTGTTGGGAGCCGCTCTCGCGACGGGTGGAACGTTAGCAGCGCGCTCGTCACGATCCCAAATCGGGTGCCCTCGTGGGCCTCGGGGTGGCCGGCCGGTAGGTCGAGACGGACCGCTCGCCGGGCAGCCAGAAGCGCCACGGACGCTCGGGAGCACCTCGCAGCCCGACCCGGGGGCCCGTCTGCCACCCGGTCATCGGCTCCCCCAGCTCCAGGGTCACCGGACCCGTGGCCAGGTCGGTCCCGTCCTGCTCGTGGGTGATGCCGAGGACCGAGCACAAGCGCGCGGGTCCGCGGGCGAGGTCGCGCTCGGAGGACCGTGGTCGACGCAGAGCCGCGACGTCGACACCCGCCACCACCTCGCCGGCACGCAGCAGCACCGCGCTGGCGACCCCGTCCTCCCCCGTCACCACGTTGCAGCAGTGGTGCATGCCGTAGGTGAAGTAGACGTAGAGGTGCCCCGGCGGGCCGAACATCACCTCGTTCCGTGCGGTGCGACCCCGGTAGGCGTGCGAACCCGGGTCGTCGGCACCGGCGTATGCCTCCACCTCGGTCAGGCGCACGGCGACGTCGCCGTGACGGACCACGGCGCCCAGCAGCCGGGGGGCGACCTCGAGGACGGGGTGGGCGAGAACAGCGGCCAGGTCAGGCAAGGCGCTCCCGCAAGGTGGTCACGGCGTCGGCGAGCTCGGCGAGCTGTTCGCGCACGCGGACCGGTGCCGTGCCACCCCGCCCGCGGCGGGACGCCACCGACCCCTCGACGGTGAGCACGGTCCGCACCTCCGGTGCCAGGTGCGGGGAGATGGCCCTCAGCTGATCGTCGGTCAGGTCCGGCAGGTCGAGGCCTAGCTCCTCGCACCGGCGGACGCAGGCGCCGGCGAGCTCGTGGGCGACCCGGAACGGCACGCCCTGCCGCACCAGCCACTCCGCCACGTCCGTCGCCAGGGAGAACCCCCGCGGCGCCAGCTCTGCCATCCGCGCGGCGTCGAAGCGCAACGTGGCGACCAGCCCGGTGACGGCGGGCAGCAGGACCTCGAGGGTGTCGACCGAGTCGAGCACCGGCTCCTTGTCCTCCTGCAGGTCGCGGTTGTAGGCCAGCGGGAGTGCCTTCAGCGTGGTCATCAGCCCCGTCAGGTTGCCCACGAGGCGGCCGGCCTTGCCACGCGCGAGCTCGGCGACGTCGGGGTTCTTCTTCTGGGGCATGATGCTCGACCCGGTCGACCAGGCGTCGTGGAGCTCGACGAAGCCGAACTCGTGCGTCGACCACAGGATCAGGTCCTCGGCCAGTCGGCTCACGTCCACCCCGACCATCGCGGCGACGAACCCGAACTCGGCGACGAAGTCCCGTGCTGCGGTGCCGTCCATCGAGTTGGCCGAGCTGCCCGTGAACCCGAGCTCGGCGGCGACCGCCTCCGGGTCGAGACCGAGCGACGAGCCGGCGAGGGCGCCTGACCCGTACGGCGAGTCGGCGGCGACGCGCGTGTCCCAGTCGAGGAGCCGGTGCACGTCCCGGACGAGGGGCCACGCATGAGCGGCGAGGTGGTGGGCCAGCAGCACCGGTTGCGCGTGCTGGAGGTGGGTGCGGCCCGGCATGACCACGTCGAGGTGGTCGTGCGCCTGCCTGTGCAGGGCCGCGACGAGGTCGAGCACGTGCCCGGCCACGACGCGCGCGTGGTCGCGCAGGAACACCTTGAGCATCGTGGCGATCTGGTCGTTGCGGGACCGGCCGGCGCGCAGCCGGCCGCCCACCTCGGGGCCGACCTCCTCGAGGAGCAGACGCTCGAGCGCGCCGTGGACGTCCTCGTCGCCCGGGTCAGGACGCAGCTCGCCGGCGGCGTACCGCTCCCCCAGGACGGTGAGCCCCCGCAGGAGCTCGGTGTGGTCGTCGTCGGTCAGCAGCCCGGCCCGGTGCAGGGCGTTGGCGTGGGCGCGCGACCCGGCGAGGTCGTAGGGAGTCAGCCGCCAGTCGAAGTGGGTCGACCTCGACAGCGCCTCGAGCTCGGGCGACGGCCCGCCGGCGAAGCGGCCACCCCACAGCTTGCCCTCGTTGGTCGTCATCAGTCGGTCCCGAACTCCATAGCGGCGTGGTCCAGCGCCGCCTCGCTCTCGTCACCCTCCGCCTGCGGGTTGCGGGTGATCCGGTCGTAGCCACCCGGCTCGATCGCCCCGTAGAGGGTTCCGTTCTCGACGAGCACCTGCCCCTGGTCGAGCGGCTGCCCGGCGTACATCTCGAGCTTGGCGCGCGAGTCGGCGATGTCGAGGTTGCGCATCGTGAGCTGGCCGATGCGGTCCAGCGGCCCGAACGCCGCGTTCTCGGTGCGCTCCATCGACAGCCGGTCGGGGTGGTAGGAGAACGCCGGTCCGTCGGTGGCGAGCACGGTGTAGTCCTCTCCTCGCCGCAGCCGCAGCGTGACCTCCCCCGTCACCAGCGAGGCGATCCACCGCAGCATCGCCTCGCGCAGCATCAGGGCCTGGGGGTCGAGCCAGCGGCCCTCGTAGAGGAGCCGTCCGAGCCGCCGGCCGTCCGCGTGGTACTGGGCGATCGTGTCCTCGTTGTGCACGGCGTTGAGCAGCCGTTCGTAGGCGGCCCACAGCAGGGCCATCCCCGGCGCCTCGTAGATGCCCCGCGACTTGGCCTCGATGATGCGGTTCTCGATCTGGTCGCTCATGCCCAGGCCGTGACGACCGCCGATCGTGTTGGCCTCGTGGACCAGCGCGACCGGGTCGTCGAAGGTGATGCCGTTGAGGGCGATCGGCCGGCCTTCGTGGAACCGGACCGTCACGTCCTCCGCCTCGATCGTGACCGCCGGGTCCCAGAACCGGACACCCATGATCGGCTGGACCGTCTCCAGGGACACGTCGAGGTGCTCGAGGGTCTTCGCCTCGTGGGTGGCGCCCCAGATGTTGGCGTCGGTCGAGTAGGCCTTCTCCGCGGAGTCGCGGTAGGGCAGGTCGCGCTCGGAGAGCCAGCGGCTCATCTCGGCACGCCCGCCGAGCTCGTGGACGAAGTCGGGGTCCAGCCACGGCTTGTAGATGCGCAGCTCCGGGTTGGCCATCAGCCCGTAGCGGTAGAAGCGCTCGATGTCGTTGCCCTTGAAGGTCGACCCGTCGCCCCAGATGTCGACGCCGTCCTCGTGCATGGCACGGACGAGCATGGTGCCCGTCACCGCGCGGCCCAGCGGCGTGGTGTTGAAGTAGGCCCGACCTCCCGAGCGGATGTGGAAGGCGCCGCAGGCGATCGCCGCGAAGCCCTCCTCGACGAGCTGGGTCCTGCAGTCGACGTGGCGGGCCAGCTCGGCGCCGTACTCGAGGGCGCGACCGGGCACGCCGTCGATGTCGTGCTCGTCGTACTGACCGATGTCAGCGGTGTAGGTGCAGGGCACCGCGCCCTTCTCGCGCATCCAGGCGACGGCGACGGAGGTGTCGAGCCCGCCGGAGAACGCGATGCCGACGCGCTCGCCGACCGGGAGGGAGACCAGGACCTTGCTCACGTGGGAACCCTTTCGGGAGAGGTGGGACGGGTGCGCGGGCGGCCGCTCAGCCGGGGACCGTCTGGTCACCGGCGAGGGCCACGAATCGTCGGGCCAGCGCGTCGCCGCCCCCCGAGACCCGCCCGATCACCAGCACGGTGTCGTCGCCGGCGATCGTGCCGAGCACGTCGGACAGCTCTGCCTTGTCGAAGGAGCTGGCCAGGAACTGGGCGGCACCGGGGGGCGTGCGGAGCACGACCAGGTTGCCGACGGCCTCGGCGCTGACCAGGAGCTCGTTGCAGAGCCGCGCGAGCCGCTGGTGTGCCGCGGCGTTGTCGCCGGGCACCACGGGCCGACGGTCGCCGCCCTCCCCCGGCACCGAGTAGACGAGCGCGCCGGAGTGACCGCGCACCTTGACCGCCTCGAGCTCGACGAGGTCGCGGCTCAGCGTCGCCTGCGTGACGTGGAGGCCGCTCGCGGCGAGCAGCTCGGCGAGCTCGGTCTGCGACCGCACCTCGTGGTGGGTCACCAGGGCGATGATGCGCTGGTGGCGGGCGCTCTTGGTGGTCGGCCGGAGGGCGGCGTCAGTCATCGTCGGCCCCCAGCAGCCACGTGAGGATCGCCTTCTGGGCGTGGCGCCGGTTCTCGGCCTCGTCCCAGACAAGACTGCGCGGCCCGTCGATGACCTCCGCGTCGACCTCCTTGCCGCGGTAGGCCGGCAGGCAGTGCAGCAGGACGGCGTCGTCGGCCGCGCGGGCGAACAGCTCGCTGGTCACGGTGTACGGCGCGAGGTCGGCCAGCCGGTCGGCGGCCTCGTCCTCCTTGCCCATGGACACCCAGGTGTCGGTGACGACGACATCGGCGCCGGTGACGGCCGCCACCGGGTCGGTCTCCAGGGCCACCGACCCGCCGGTCCCGGCGGCGACCGCCGCCGCGCGCTTCACCATGGCTGCGTCCGGCACGTAGCCCTCCGGGGCGCCGATCACCACGTGCATGCCCGCGGTCGCACCCGCCAGCAGCCAGGAGTTGCCCATGTTGCAGGCGCCGTCCCCGACGAAGGCGACGCGCTGCCCCGCGAGCCGACCACGGTGCTCCTGCACCGTCAGCAGGTCGGCCAGCAGCTGGCACGGGTGGTAGTCGTCGGTCAGCGCGTTGACGACCGGCACACCGGCGTACGCCGCCATCTCCTCGATCCGGTCCTGCCCGTAGGTGCGCCACACGACCACGGAGGCCTGGCGTCCCAGGACGCGGGCGACGTCGGCGATCGACTCGCGGACCCCGATGCCAGCGAGGCTGCCGTCGACCAGCATCGGGTGGCCGCCGAGCTCCGCGATGCCGGCCGCGAAGGACGCCTGGGTCCGCAGCGTCGGCTTGTCGAAGATCATGGCGACCGTGTGCGGGCCGGCCAGCGGCTGCCGGTCGAACGGGGCCTGCTTCATCGATAGCGCGAGCGCCAGCACCTCCGCCTGCTCGGCGGGGGTGAGGTCGTCGTCGGCAAGGAAGTGACGGGTCACGAGGGGTCCTCCACGATCCCGGCCCACGCGTCGGCGAGCTCGGCCACGTCGGCCTCGGTGATGGTGAGCGGTGGGGCGAAGCGCAGGCGGGCCGGGCCGGTGTTGTTGAGCAGGAAGCCGGCGTCCTGCCCCCGGGTGACGACCCCGACGGCGCGCTCGTCGGCCAGCTGGGCGCCGATCATCAGCCCCCGCCCCTCGACGGCCGTCACGTGGGAACTGCTCCGGAGCATGTCGACCAGCTGCCCACCGCGGTCGACGGCGTTGCCCAGCAGCCCCTCCTTCTCGACGGTCTCGATGACGGCGAGGCCGGCCGCGCAGGCGACCGGGTTGCCGCCGAAGGTCGTGCCGTGGTTGCCCGGCCCGAGCAGCGCTCCCGCCTCCCCCAGTCCGACGCACGCGCCGACGGGGATCCCGCCGCCGAGCCCCTTGGCGAGGGTGACCACGTCGGGGGCGACGGCGGGGTCGTGGGCGAACCACTCGCCGGTGCGTCCCACGCCGGTCTGGACCTCGTCGAGCCAGAGCAGCGCACCGTGGGCGCGAGTGATGTCGCGCGCGGCTGCGAGGTAGCCGTCCGGCGGGACGACGACACCCGCCTCGCCCTGGATGGGCTCGAGGACGACGGCCGCCGTGCGGTCGTCGACGGCAGCACGCAGCGCCTCGACGTCCCCGTAGGGCACCCAGTCGACCTCGCCGGGCAGCGGCTCGAACGGCTCGCGGTAGGCGGCCTTGTGGGTGAGCGCCAGCGCTCCCATCGTGCGGCCGTGGAACGAGCCCTCCGCGGCGACGAGCCGGGTACGGCCGGTCCGGCGGGTGAGCTTGAGGGCCGCCTCGTTGGCCTCGGTGCCCGAGCTGACGAAGAAGACCCTCCCCTCGGACCCGCCGAGCAGCTCGAGGATGCGCTCGGCCAGCTCCACCTGGGGGGCGGTGGTGAAGAAGTTGGAGACGTGGCCGAGCGTGCGCAGCTGCTCGGTGACCGCGTCGACCAGTGCGGGGTGGCCGTGACCGAGGGCGTTGACGGCGATCCCGCCGAAGAAGTCGAGATAGCTGCGGCCGGCGTCGTCCCACACCCGGGCACCCTCGCCCCGCACCAGCGCGAGCCGCGGTGGGCCGAAGGTGTTCATCAGCGCCTGGGGGTAGCGGTCCTGGAGAGTCATCCCTTCGCCTTCCTGAGCCGGGTCGGTACGCCGGGGAGCACCTGGGTGCCGATCCCCTCGTCGGTGAAGAGCTCGAGCAGCACCGAGTGCGGCTCGCGACCGTCGACCACGGTCGCCTTGGCCACGCCGCCGGTCACCGCCCGGTGGCAGGCGGTCATCTTCGGGACCATGCCGCTGGCCAGCGTCGGCATCAGCTCCTCGAGCGCCTCGGGGCTGATCTCCTGGATCACGTCGTCGCTGTCGGGCCAGTCGCGGTAGAGCCCCTCGACGTCGGTGAGCACCAGCAGCTTCTCCGCGCCGAGCGCGATCGCCAGGGCGGAGGCCGCGGTGTCGGCGTTGACGTTGTGGACCCGGCCGTCGGCGTCGGGCGCGACGCTCGAGATGACGGGGATCCGCCCGGCGTCGACGAGGTCGACCACCGCCTCCGGGCGTACGGACGCGACCTCACCCACGAGGCCGAGGTCGACCTCCTCGCCGTCGACGATCGTGTTGGCCGGCTTGGCGGTGAACAGCCCGGCGTCCTCGCCGGACAGGCCGACCGCGAGGGGTCCGTGGTCGTTGATCAGCCCGACCAGCTCGCGCTGCACCTGCCCGACCAGCACCATGCGCACCACGTCCATGGCCTCGGGGGTGGTGACGCGGAGCCCCCCGCGGAACTCCGACTCGATGCCGAGGCGGTCCAGCATCGTCGAGATCTGGGGGCCGCCGCCGTGCACGACGACCGGCCGGAAGCCCGCGAACCGCAGGAAGGCGATGTCCTCTGCGAAGGCCTGCTTGAGGGTGTCGTCGGTCATCGCGTTCCCGCCGTACTTCACCACCACGACCTTGCCGTGGTAGCGCTTCAGCCAGGGCAGGGCGCCGGCGAGCACCCGCGCCTTGGCCGAGGCCCGCTCGTGCTGCGCGGTGAGGTCGGGGAGGTCGGGGACGTCGGGGGTCTGGGGCTGTGACGTGGTCATGAGCTGTAGGCGCTGTTCTCGTGGACGTAGGCGTGGGTCAGGTCGTTGGTCCAGACGGTGGCCCGGGCGGGCCCCGCCTTGAGGTCGATGGTCACGCTCACCTCGCGACCCGACAGGTCGACCTTGGCGGGGTCCTCCGCCGGGGTGGAGCGTCGGCACACCCAGACGCCGTTCATGGCGACGTCGAGGTCGGCCGGGTCGAAGGCGGCACCCGTGGTGCCGATGGAGGCCAGCACGCGGCCCCAGTTGGGGTCGTTCCCGAAGACGGCGGTCTTGAACAGGTTGCTGCGCGCCACGCTGCGGCCGACCTCGACCGCCTCGTCCTCGCTCGCCGCACCCAGGACGGTGATCGCGATCTCGTGGCCGGCTCCCTCGGCGTCGGCGAGGAGCTGCATGGCGAGGTCGGTGCAGGCCCGGGTCAGCGCGTCGGTGAAGTCGTCGGTGGTCGGCGTGATGCCCGAGGCGCCGCTGGCCATCACCGAGACCGTGTCGTTGGTGGACATGCAGCCGTCGGAGTCGAGCCGGTCGAAGCTCACCCGCGTGGCGGACCGCAGCGCGGCGTCGAGCTCGGCCGCGTCCACCACCGCGTCGGTGGTGAGCACCACGAGCATCGTCGCCAGCTGGGGCGCGAGCATGCCCGCGCCCTTGGCCATGCCGCCGATGCTCCACCCGGCACCCTCGACGACGACCTGCTTGCTGACGGAGTCGGTCGTCATGATCGCCTCGGCGGCATCAGCACCCCGGTCGGGCGCGAGGCCGGCGTACGCCGCGTCGACCCCCGCGAGGACGGCGTCGCGGTCGTTGGCCAGGCCGATCAGCCCCGTGGAGCACACGACGACGTCGACGGCCCCGATCCCGAGGTGTCCCGCGACCCGCTCGGCGACCGCATGGGTGGTCTGGAAGCCGTCCGGGCCGGTGTAGCAGTTCGCGCCACCCGAGTTGAGCACGATCGCCCGCACGACTCCGTCGCGGGCGGCCTCCTCGCTCCAGAGCACGGGATTCGCCTTGCAGCGGTTGGCCGTGAAGACACTCGCGGAGTCGTGGCGGGGCCCGTCGTTGACGACGAGCGCCACGTCGCGCGCGCCGGTGGACTTGAGACCGGCGGCCACGCCCGAGGCCCGGAAGCCGGCCGGGGTCGTGATGCTCACGGGGCGAGCCCGACCGTCGTCAGGCCGGTCGTCTCCGGCATGCCCAGCGCGAGGTTGAGGCACTGCACGGCGGCGCCTCCGGTCCCCTTGGCGAGGTTGTCGACGACACCCACGGCGAGGAGGCGGCGTGCGGCCTCGTCGACGGTCACCTGCACCTGGACGGCGTTGGAGCCGAGCACGGACTGGGTCTGCGGCCACTGGCCCGGGGGCAGGACGCGCACGAACGGCTCGTCGGCGTAGGCCTTCTCGTAGACCGCGTGCGCCTCGTCGGCGCTGACGTCGCCCGCGAGCGGCGCCGAGCACGTGGCGAGGATCCCCCGCGACATCGGGACCAGGGTCGGCGTGAAGCTGACCCGCACGTCACCTCCGGCGACCTGGGTGAGGTTCTGGACGATCTCCGGGGTGTGCCGGTGGACACCCCCGACGCCGTAGGCACTGGCGTTGCCCATGACCTCACTGCCGAGGAGGTGCGGCTTGGCCGCCTTGCCGGCACCGCTGGTGCCCGAGGCGGCGACCACCACGACGTCGGGCTCGACCAGGCCGGCGGCCAGGGCGGGGACGAGGGTCAGCGTCGAGACGGTCGGGTAGCAGCCCGGCACGGCGATCCGGGCTGCCCCGGACAGCCGGTCGCGCTGGCCCGGCAGCTCCGGCAGCCCGTAGGGCCACGACCCGGCGTGGTCACCCCCGTAGAACTGCTGCCACGCGGCCGCGTCGCGCAGCCGGTAGTCGGCCCCGCAGTCGATGACCACGGTGTCCTCGCCCAGAGCAGCCGCCAGTGGCCCCGACTGCCCGTGCGGAAGCCCGAGGACCACGACGTCGTGGCCTGCGAGGGTCTCGGGGGTGGTCTCGTCGAGCACCCGGTCGGCCAACGGGCCGAGGTGGGGCTGCAGCGCCCCCAGGGGTTGACCCGCGTTGGAACCACCCGTGAGGGCACCGATCTCGACGTCCGGGTGGCCGAGCAGGAGCCGAAGCACCTCGCCCCCGGCGTACCCGCTCGCTCCGGCAACAGCGACGCTGACTGGCATGTGCATGACCATACATGCAATAGCACGATCATGCATCTGCGATCGGTCCCGTGACGTGCGCGACCAGCGGGTCTAGCCTGCGAGGATGAAGCTCGACTCCGAGGATTACCTCCGGCACCTCGCGTCCGAATCATCACGATTCCGCGAGGTGCTCTCGTCGTGTGAGCCGTCGGCCCGCGTCCCGGGCTGCCCGGACTGGAACGCCGCCGACCTGCTGTGGCACCTCACCGAGGTCCAGGACTTCTGGGCCCACGTCGTCACGCACCGGCCCAAGGCACCGGACGACTACCCCGACCCCAAACGACCCTCGGGGCACACCGAGATGCTCGCCGTCTTCGACGAGCGGTCACGGGCACTGCAGGACGCGCTGGCGGCGGCGGAGGCGCCCGACGAGGCCTGGACGTGGTCCACCGAGCAGACGGTCGGCTTCATCATGCGTCGCCAGGCGCTCGAGGCCTTGGTCCACCGGGTCGACGCCGAGCAGGCCGCGGGTGCGGAGTCACCGCTGGACGCGGCTCTCGCCGCTGACGGCGTGGACGAGGTGCTCGACGTCATGTACGGCGGGTGCCCGCCGTGGGGCAGCTTCAGCCCGCTCCCCCACTACCTGCGGCTGGACATCACCGACACCGACGAGCAGGTGTGGGTACAGCTGGGCCGCTTCTCCGGGGACGATGCCGAGGGGACCCACCACGACGAGGACGACATCCACGTCGTGGCGGACCCGGGCGTCGAGCCCGACGCCGTCATCAGCGGCGCTGCCGCGCCCTTGCTGACGCGGCTGTGGCGCCGCGGTGACGGATCGGAGATCCACCTGGCCGGCGACCTGAAGATCGTCGACCACTTCCGGCAGGTCATCCACCAGCCGATCAACTAGTCGGCCGATCCGGTCGGCCGGTCCTCCCGGAGGGCGTGCCGCGGCGGCTGGGGCCGCTGGAACCCGAGCTCGCCACCGATCCGGCCGCCGTAGGGCCGACCGTGGTCGGCGTACTCCTCCCGGGAGAAGACGAGCTGGCGCACACCGAGGTCGACCCGTGACCCCGTCCGCAGGACCCGCTCCCGGATCCGCTCGCCGTGCACGCGCACATCCGGGTGCAGCGCCACGAGCACGAACTCGTCGTCCGCGTCGTGACGCACCTCCGCATGCCTGGCGGCGAGTCCCGGCAGCACGACGTCGCACGCGGGGTCGCTACCGATCGTCGTGACCTCGCTCTGCAGCCAGTGCACGGGATGGTCGCTGCGCGCGACGTCCGTCATCGGCACCTCGACCAGTCGGGGACCACCGCCACGACCCGGGTCGTGCGTCGTGGTCACCCGCTTCACCGGGCGTCGCAGGAAGGTCGGCGCGACCGGGTACGGCGTGGAGGGCGGCGTGAGGCCGCCGCCCGGCAGCGCTCCGCCGGCGTCACGTGCCCGACCTCGACCGGCGGCCAGCAGACCCCGGACGCCCGCAACGCGCAGGTGGGCGCTGCGGGTCACCGGACGCTGCCACCAGGGGGTGCGGACGTCGCCCATCCGCAGCAGGCTGCGACCCCCGCGGTCGGTGACCCGCACGCGCAGGCCGAGGTCCGCCAGCTCGTCGGCGACGCGACGCAAGGACTCCGCGTCGCTGCCGCCGGCGAAGGCCGCCGGGTCGCTCACGGCGAGCGTGAGGTCGCTGCCGCTGCCGGTGAGCGAGCCGGTGACCGGTGGCCGACCGTCGACGTCGACCTGGAAGCACAGGTCGGCCTCCACGCGGGTGACCCTCGCGGTCACGAGGACTCCCGCGTGGTGGAGTCGTCGGTGGAGACCCGGAGGGTACCGTCGAACTTCCACACGGCCCGAGGGGCGCTGGGTCCGGTGTCCCGCGGGATCTCGACGGACATGTCGACGAACTGGTAGTTGATCGCGGCGCGGCGGCCGGTCAGGAACGACCACATCTCGCGGCCGAGGTCGGTCCAGTCGACGACCTGGTTGCTGGACTCGTGGGTGCTGGTGCTCATGACTTCCTCCTCAACAGTTTCCTAAACACGTTGTTTAGGTTACTGTTCAAGTATGAGCACGGAGACGACGAAGACGCAAGGGGCCCCCCCAGCACCTGACACGCTGCTCACGATCGGGGAGCTCGCGGCCCACACCGGTCTCACCCCCGAGCTGCTGCGCACCTGGGAGACCCGTCACGGGTTTCCCGAGCCGATCCGGTTGCCGAGCGGGCACCGGCGCTACACAGGTGACGACGTGCGCGCGGTCCAGCGGGTGCTGGAGGAGCGTGACCACGGTGTCCGCCTGGAGCAGGCCATCGCCGCCGCGGTGCGCGCCGGGTCCGTCGAGGACTCCGGGTCGGTCTACGCCGCCCTGTCCGCGCGCCACCCGACCCTCCCCTCCTACACCCTGACGAAGCGGACGCTGTTGGCGCTGTCGTGGGCGATCGAGGACGAGAGCGTCGCCGCGGCCACGCAGGCCGTGCTGATCGGCACCTTCCAGAAGGCGCGCTACTTCGGCCACTCGCGGGCCCGCTGGGAGGACCTGGCGCGTACCGCCCGCGGGGCGATGGTGATGGCGAACTTCACCGAGCACGACGACGACGCCCGGCCGGTGCGGGTGGCTCTTCCGGACGACTCCCCGTTGCTGCGGGAGTGGATCGTGGTGTGCGACGGGGCCAGCCTCGCCGCAGTGCTGGTCGCCATCGAGCTCCCCGGACAGGACGCGGTACCGGAGCCCGAGCGGCACTTCGAGGCGATCTGGAGCGTCGAGGGCCGGATCGTGCGTGACGCCGCGGCGATGACGGCGGGGGCAGGAGCCGCCCTCGGCTCCGAGGGCTCGCGACGCGTCCTCGGGCTGCTGGAGGACGCACCGCCACCCGCGCCCGCCTCGACCCGCAACGCGACAGCGGTCTTCAACCGCATGGTCGCCTACACGGACGGCACCGTGCTGCGCGGACGGGGGAAGCGATGACGGGTGAGCGGCTGGCGCGTGCGGTGGACACGACCCTCGACCGGACGATCGCTCCCGGCTACAGCAAGGTCGGCTACCTGGTCCGCAAGGCGTTGCCGGGATGGCCGGCCGACCCGTCCCCGCACGCCCTGGCCGGCCGCCACGCGCTCGTGACCGGGGCGTCCTCGGGACTCGGCACGCAGACCGCCGACGAGCTGGCAGCACTGGGCGCGCACGTGCACCTCGTCGTGCGCGACTCCGACAAGGGTCGATCCGTGCAGGACCGCCTGGTCGCCACCCACGGCGACAGGTTCACGCTGTGGACCGCAGACCTCGGCGACCTCGCGCAGGTCGAACGCCTGGCCACGGGCATCGCGGCCACGGCTCCCCCACTCGCGGCCCTGGTCCACAACGCCGGGGCCCTGCCTGCCCAGCGCACGCTGTCACCCCAGGAGCACGAGCTGACGATGGCGCTCCACGTGCTGGCCCCGGTGCTGCTCACCGAGCGGCTGCTGCCGACCCTGGACGGGAACGACGCGCGGGTGCTGTTCGTGACCTCGGGTGGGATGTACGCCCAGCGGCTGCGGGACGACGATCCCGAGTACCGCCGGGGCGACTACTCGGGCACCACGGCGTACGCCAGGAGCAAACGCGCGCAGGTCGAGCTCCTGCCGCGACTCCAGGAGCGGTGGGAAGCGGCGGGCGTCTCGGTCTACGCGACCCACCCCGGGTGGGCGGACACGCCCGGGGTGCTGGACTCCCTGCCGACCTTCCACCGCGTGACCGGTCCGGTGCTGCGGGACCTCCACCAGGGTGCCGACACCACCGTCTGGCTCGCCGCCGTGGAGCCGGCGCCCGAGGGCGGCACGCTCTGGCACGACCGGCGGCAACGGCCCGTCGCCCTCACCCCACGGACCCGCAGCACGGCCGCGCAGGTCGACCGGATGTGGCGCTGGGTGCAGGACCAGCTCGATCTGCCCGACCGCGCCGCCTGACCGGGGTCAGCTCCGCAGGATCGCGCCGTGCCGTTCGCCCGCCAGGGCGACGGCGTCCTCCCGCGCGGCCGATGCCTCCCCCTCCGTGAGCGTGCGGTCGGTGGCCCGGAAGCGGAGGGCGAACGCCAGGGACTTCTTCCCCTCCCCGACCTGGGCACCGGTGTAGACGTCGAACAGTCGCACCGACTCGAGCAGGTCACCCGCGCCCTCCCGCAGGGTGGCCTCGACCTCGGCAGCGGTGACCCCCTCGTCGACGACCAGGGCGACGTCCTCCTTGGCCACGGGGTAGTGCGACCAGCCGCGGGCCCGGACCTCCTCGGGGGCGAGCGCGAAGAGGCGGTCCAGGTCCACCTCCGCGGCCACGGCACGGGACGGCACGTCGAAGGCGGCGCACACCCGCGGGTGCAGCTCGCCGGCCCAGCCGACCACGACACCCTCCGCCAGCAGCGCCGCGCAGCGGCCCGGGTGCCACGGCGCGTGCGTGGACGCGCTGACCTGCAGGTCGACGCCGAGCACGTCGGCGACGTCACGAACGGCGGCGACCGCGTCGCTCCACTCGAACGTCCGGCCCTCACCCCACCAGCCGGACCGGACCTGCTCGCCCACCGCGACCACGCCGAGGTGGAGCGGCTGCTCGGGGACGGCCTTGACCAGCGCGGCGTACTCGTCGTCGTCGGGGCGGCGGTCGACCGGCAGGATGGCGGTCGCCTCGCCGCGGGGCTCGGTGACAGTGGCGAGCTCGAAGATCGCCACGTCGTCGGCACCGCGCCCGTGGTTGCGCGCGACCGCCCGCAGCAGGCCAGGCAGCAGCGTCGTCGTCATCGCCGGCTCCTCCGCGGAGAGGGGGTTGGCGAGGGTGAGCACCGTCCGGCGCGGGTCGTCGGCCGGGAGCTGGAGCCGGTCGAGGTCCGCGTGCCCGACGAAGGGGAAGCTCACGACCTCGACGAAGCCCGAGCCGGCCAGTGTGCGGCCGACGCGACGACGCAGCCGCTGCCGCCGGGTGAGGCCGCGGCCCGGCGGGGCGGGCGGCAGCACCGACGGCACGTTGCGGTAGCCGACGATGCGGGCGACCTCCTCCACCAGGTCGTGCGGGTCGCGCAGGTCGGGGCGCCACGGCGGGACCGTGGCGGCGACCCGGTCACCCTCGCGCTGCACGGCACACCCGACCGCCGTCAGGTGCTGGACCGTCGTGTCGGCGTCGATGTCCATCCCGGTGATGCGGGACGGCAGGTCCACCGGGATGGTGATCGTCGGGGAGGCCGGCGGGGTCCCGACCACGGTCACGCCGGGCTCGGCCGTCGCACCGCCGTACGTCGTCAGCAGCTCGACGACGCGGTCTGCGGCGGCCTCGCAGATCGTGGGGTCGACGCCCCGCTCGTTGCGCTTGCCCGCCTCCGAGGTGACACGGTGCCGACGACCGGTCCGGAACATCGCGACCGGGTCCCAGTGCGCGGCCTCGACCAGCACCCGCGTCGTGGACGCGGAGATCTCGGTGCTCTCACCGCCCATGACGCCGCCCAGGCCGATCGGGCCGGAGTCGTCGGTGACGACCAGGTCCTCGGGATGCAGCTCGCGCCGCTGCCCGTCGAGCGTGGTCAGCGACTCCCCCGGCTCCGCCCTGCGGACCCGCACCGGCCCCTGGAGGGTGTCGGCGTCGTAGCCGTGGATGGGCCGTCCGGTCTCGAGCATCACGTAGTTGGTCACGTCGACCGCCAGCGAGATGGGCCGCATGCCGGCGCGCAGCAGCCGCCGGGCCATCCACGCGGGCGTCGGGGCGGAGGGGTCGAAGCCGGTCACGGTGCGGGCCACGAAGACCGGGCAACCTGCCGGGTCGTCGACGACGACGGGGTAGCCGGCGTCGTCGGCCGGCGGGACGTCGCGCGCGACCGGGTCGCGGAACGACGCGCCGCCACCGTGGACGGCGTACTCCAGCGCGGCCTCGCGGGCGATCCCGCGCAGCGACAGCGCGTAGGCACGGTCGGGGTTGATCTCGAACTCGACGACCTCGTCGCGCAGGTGGAGCAGCCCGATGGCGTCGTCACCCGGCGCTCCGGCGTCCGGTGGCAGGACGATGATGCCGTCGTGGTCCTCCCCCAGGCCCAGCTCGCTGGCCGAGCAGATCATCCCGGCCGAGACGTGGCCGTAGGTCTTGCGCGCGGAGATCTCGAAGCCACCCGGCAGCACGCCACCCGGCAGGACGACGACCACCAGGTCGCCAGGCGCGAAGTTGTGCGCGCCGCACACGATGCCCTGGGGATCGCCGGTGCCGTTGGCGTCGCCCACGTCGACGGTGCACCAGTTGATGGTCTTGCCGTTCTTCTGCGGCTCGGCCTCCATCGTCAGCACCCGGCCGACGACCAGGGGGCCGGTCAGGTCGTGGCCGGGACGGTCCAGGGACTCCACCTTGAGCCCGAGGTCGGTCATCGCGTCGGCGAAGGCCGACAGCTCCAGGTCCTGCGGCAGGTCGACGTAGTCGCGGATCCAGGACACGGGGGCACGCATGTGCTCAGAGCTCCGTTCCGAAGTCGGCCGAGAAGCGGACGTCGCCCTCGAAGAAGTCGCGCAGGTCGGCCGCGCCGGTCCGGAACATCAGCGTGCGGTCGATGCCCATCCCGAACGCGAACCCGGTGTAGCGCTCGCTGTCGACACCGCAGGCGGTCAGCACCCGCGGGTTCACCACCCCGCAGCCACCCCACTCGATCCAGCCCTCGCCCTTGCAGGTGCGGCAGTCCTCGGCGTCGACGCCCCGACACACGAAGCACCGGAGGTCCACCTCGGCGGAGGGCTCGGTGAAGGGGAAGTACGACGGGCGGAACCGGGTCGCGATCCCCTCGCCGAACATCCGCGCCGCGAAGTGGTCGAGGCTCCCCTTCAGGTGGGCCATCGAGATGCCCTCGTCGACCACCAGCCCCTCGACCTGGTGGAACATCGGGCTGTGGGTGGCGTCGTACTCGTCGGTGCGGAAGACCCGCCCGGGGCAGATCACGTAGATCGGCGGGGTGCGCGTCAGCATCGTCCTCGCCTGCACCGGCGAGGTGTGGGTGCGCAGCACGAGGTGGTGGTCGGCCGGCTCGGTCCAGAAGGTGTCCTGCATGGTGCGTGCCGGGTGGTCCGGCCCGAGGTTGAGGGCGTCGAAGTTGAGCCACTCCGCCTCGACGACCGGTCCCTCGGCGACCTCCCAGCCCATGGCCACGAAGATGTCCTCGATCAGCTCGGACCCCGTCGTCAGCGGGTGGCGGCTGCCGCGGCGGGCCCGGTCGACGGGCAGCGTGACGTCGACGGTCTCCTCGACGAGCATGCGCTCCTCGTGCTCGGCCTCGAGGACGGCGGTGCGCGCGGCCAGCGCCTGGTTGACCGCTCCCCGCGCCTGGCCCACCCGCTGCCCGGCCTCCTTGCGGGCCTGAGGGGGCAGTGCCCCGATCTCGCGGTTGGCCAGCGCCAGCGGCGACCGGTCACCGGCGTGCTCGAGCCGGACCTGCTTCAGCTCCGCGAGGTCGGCGGCAGCCTCGATGGCGGCGATCGCCGCGTCGCGCATCGCGGCGACGTTCTCCTCGTCCAGGGGGGTCACCTGGACGGGGTCGTAGTCGGTGTTGGGGCCGGACATGGCTCCCTTTCGTGCGGACGTCAGTCAGTGCTGAGGACCCGCAGAGTCTAGGTGGGCGGGGACGGTCTCACTCCCCGGGCCCGGCGGCGACAGGGTTCAGGCGGCCGCGCCGCAGGCACCCCGGCCGTCGACCGGCCCGGGGCTGGGAAATCGCCTGCTCGCCTGCATGCGCCTCATCGTAGGGGGCTCGCTCCCCTGCCGCTAGCGCTCAGTCCTCGCCCACGACCTCGGGGCACGGCGCCGTCGGATCCGGTCCGATGCTGGCCAGCGCGGCTCGAGCCCGCTCCCGTCCGAGGTTCCAGTCGAGGACGTTTTCGCCCGGGGGCACGCCGAAGCCGGCGACGGCGCACGCGGCCAGCGGCCGAGGGAGCCGTTCGGCGATGACCGGGGTGGCGTCACCGGAGAGCTGGGAGAGGTAGAAGACGTCCAGCCGACCGGTCTCCTCCCACCGGTCGATGTTCCGCTCGGCGATCCAGGCGTCGGGGTTGAGGACCGCCAGCGCGAGGACGGTCGCCGCCCCCGACACCAGCGCGAACCGGGGCAGCCACCGGCCGAGCCGGAGCGTTCCCGCCACCATCACGGCCAGCACGAGCAGCCCCAGCCATCCCTCGAAGGCGTCGACCAGCAGCCGCAGCCGGGTGAAGCCGTAGGCCTCCTGGTAGACGTGCATCCGGTGGAGCGCGGACGCGACGACGACCAGCGTCAGGCAGCAGAGGGTGCCGAGGGAAGCGAGCAGCCAGCGCCGGTCCGCCGGCGACCTGCCCGCCCGGCGGGCCGCCACCCAGACCACCAGCAGCGTGAGCGCGGTGGCGACCGTCAGCTGCCCGAAGCCCTCGTGGACGTAGTCGGCATAGGTCAGCCCGGTGGTGCGCTCGAGGTAGGCGTGGCCACCGAAGACAGCCGTGGCCTGCGCTGCCAGGAACGCCACGAACACGGCGTCGACGAGCAGCACCGGCGCGAGCCACTCGAACCGGTTGGCCAGCGGGCGCGCGCCAGCGGTGGACACCAGGTCGGTGCGGGGCGGGTTGAGGGCGACGTACGCCGCGGCGAGGGTGAGGCCGAAGACGAGGACGGCCACGAAGCCGCGGACCACCACGTCACCCAGCGTGAGGGACGGCAGCAGGGCGTCCACCCAGCTCGCGAAGAGCGCGTCGGCGGAGGCGAACAGGACCACGAAGACGCTCACGCCGAGGGCCGACCAGGCCACGGTGCGTACCACTGCGGGCGTGCGACCGCCGGTGCCGACCAGTCGGAGGCGGCGTCCGAACCAGGGCAGGCCCCGCAGGGAGGCGAGCGGCCAGGCGAGCCAGGCGATCACCATGCCCGGCAGGCCACGGGCGCTGGTGACGCCGACGAGGAACACGGCGGCGGCCACTGCCAGGCAGAGCGGGACCATCCAGTCCCCGGCGCGCAGGACGACGGGGAGCACGAGGAGCGCGGCCAGGATCGAGCAGAGCCGGGCGAACCCGCTGCTCCGGTGTCGTGCCACCGACCACGCGGTCACGAGAGCGGCCAGCAGCACGAGCAGCCAGGCCAGGCCGGGAGGCCGGAAGGTGAGCAGGGCCCCACCAAGAACCCCCACCACGGCTGCACCGGTGATCGCCAACGGTCCGCGCAGTCCGGGCGGCTCGGGCCAGAAGCGGCCGAAGAGCGTGTCCAGCAGCGGTGCGGCCGGTGCCGCGACCGGTACGGGATCGGCAGGGCTGGCGGTCGTGGTCATGAGCGTCTCCTCGGTCGGGCTGGGGGCGGGCTCGGCGGGCAGCTCGAGGCGGAGTCGTGCGCCGTCCGATCCCCCGGGCGGGTCGACGAAGCGGAGGGTGCCGCCGTGCAGGGTCGCGACCCAGCGGGCGATGGCCAGACCGAGACCCGTCCCCCCGCCGTGGGTGTCGGTCACCGTGCCGAAGCGGTCGAAGACGCGCTCGCGGTCGGCTGGCGCGACGCCGGGACCGTCGTCGGCGACCTCGAGCCACCACCGGCCCGACTCCTCACCTGCGGTGATCCGGACCGTCGACCCGGCGGGGCCGTGGCGAGCCGCGTTGTCCAGGGAGTTGGTGAGCAGCTGCCGCAGCCGCAGCGCGTCCCCGGTCACCGAGAGCTTCTCGGGCACCTGCACGTCGTAGCCGACGTCGCGACCGGAGGCGGCCACCTGCTGCAGGCTCTGCGCGACCAGCTCGTGGAGCAGCACGGGACCGAGGTCCAGCCGGGTGGCGCCGGCATCGAGGCGGGAGAGCTCCAGCAGGTCGGAGACCAGCGCACCGAGCCGCTCCGCCTGCTCGAGGGCGTCCTGCAGGTGCGGGCGGTCCGGCGCGACGACCCCGTCGGCGAGGTTCTCGAGCACCGCCGTGAGCGCCGCGAGGGGCGTGCGGATCTCGTGGGACACGGTCGCCACCAGCTCCCGCCGCTCCCGGTCGACGGTCGCGAGGTCCGCCGCCATCCGGTTGAACGCCGCGGCGAGCCGGCCGACCTCGTCGGTGGCCTGGGTCCGCACACGGCCGGCGTAGTCGCCACGAGCCATGCGCTGCGCCACCACCGTCATCTCCCGCAGCGGCGCCACCATGCCTGCGGCGAGCAGCTGGGTCACGCCCAGGGCGAGCGCCACGGCCACCGGCAACGCCAGCAGCAGCGGTACGCCGGCCCGGGACCCCGCGGCGCCGACCACCGCGGCCACGACGACCGAGGCGGCCACCAGGGCTCCGAGCTTGACCTTGATGCTGCTGACCGCGTCGAGCGGACCTGGCGAGGCGGGTGTCATGCCTCGGGCTCCAGCGCGTAGCCGACGCCGTGGACGGTGCGGACCCGGGTGGCGCCGATCTTGGCACGCAGCGCCTTGACGTGGCTGTCGACGGTGCGGGTGCCCGAGGCGTCGGCCCAGTCCCACACGTCGGCGAGCAGCCGATCACGCGTGAGGACCTGCCCAGGTGTGCGCGCGAGGCACACCAGCAGGTCGAACTCGGTGGGGGTGAGCCGCACCTCGGTCCCCGCGAGGTGGACGCGTCGGGTGCCGGGGTCGACGGTCAGGTCGCCGATGGTGAGCGGTCCCGTGCTGCTGGAGGCGAGCTGTGACGCACGCTCCACACGCCGCAGGAGAGCGGCCACGCGTGCGACGACCTCCCGCATCCGGAACGGCTTGGTGAGGTAGTCGTCGGCCCCGACGCCGAGCCCGACGAGGATGTCGGCCTCGTCGTCACGCGCAGTCAGCATCAGCACGGGGACGGGCCGCTCAGCCTGCACCCGCCGGCACACCTCGTGCCCGTCGAATCCCGGGAGCATCACGTCGAGGACGAGCAGGTCCGGGCGGCTCCGGGAGCACTCCGCGACGGCCGACGGGCCGTCGAAGGCCTGGACGACGGCGTACCCCTCGGCGCGAAGGCGGTCGGCGACGGCCTGGTTGATCACGCGGTCGTCCTCGACGACGAGCACCGTGCATGGCGACATGCGACGACAGTAGGAGTCCGGGTACGGACCTCGTGGGCAGGACGCGTGAAGGTCCTGTGCAGATCAGACCGGTCAGGCGTCGGGCAGCTGCGGGGCGGGCCACACCAGGGCGACCCGCGCGCCTCCCCCGGGGGCGTCATCGATCGTCACGGTGCCACCGTGGGCACGGGTGAGACCGTTGACGAGGTACATCCCGAGCCCGGAGCCGCCGTGGCGACCGCTGTTCCAGAACTTGGTGAAGACCCGGCGCCGCATCTCCTCGGGGATCCCGTCCCCCTCGTCCTCGACGACCAGCCGGACACCAGGGTGCTCGTGGCCCTCGAGCGGCTCGAGGCTCACCGTGACCGTGCCGGCGCCGTGGCGTACGGCGTTCTCGACCAGGTTGGTGACCACCTGGGTGAACTTGTCCGGGTCGGCTCCGATCTGTGGCAGCTCACCTGAGCTCTCGAGCAGCACCGGGCGGGCGGTCCCCTCCCTGACCGAGGCGACGACACGCTCCACCAGGACCGTGGCGTCGCACGGCCGCGGGTGGAGCGAGAGCCGCCCGGTGTCGATGCGCGCCACGTCGAGGAGCTCGGTGATCAGCCGGCTCAACCGGTCGGAGTCGGCGTGGACCGTGGTGAGCATCAGCTTCTTCTGCTCGTCGGTGAGCTTGTCCCACCGGTTGAGCATCGCCTGTACGAAGCCCTTCACCCCGGTGAGCGGCGACCGCAGCTCGTGCGCGACGGTCGCCACCAGGTCCGACCGGTCCCGGTCGAGCCGGGCCCGGCCGCGCCCGCTGCGGATGAGCACCGTGAGCCTGACCACCGGTCCGCGCCCACCGCGTCGGGTGAACCGGGCGGTGGTGAGCACCTCGGTGCCGTTGGGCAGCAACCAGGACTGCTCGGGGATGCCGGTGCGGGAGGCCAGGCCGTCGAACGGGGCGTTCTGGTCGCACCAGTCGCGTCCCTCGGTGTCCTGGAGCCGCAGCACCTCCTCGAGCCGCTGGCCGACGGCCGCGTCGGGGTCGACGCCGAGCATGGTGCCGGCGAGCCGGGACACCAGCTGGACGGTGCCGCCACCGTCGGCGACCACCACACCGTCGGGCAGCGCGTCCGCGAGGGCGCGGGGCGCGAGCGTGTCCTCCACCGGTCCTCCCGTCGTCCGTCGGCGCGGTCCCTCGGAGGAAACCTAGTCGCTCACCGCCGGGTCGGGGCGTCAGCCCCGGCGCGCGCGGGCCGTGGCGTAGAGGCAGACGGCGGCGGCGGTGGCGAGGTTGAGGCTCTCGGCGCCTCCGGTGATGGGGATGGCGACGCGGTGGTCGGCAAGTCCGGCCAGCTCGGCAGGGAGGCCCCAGGCCTCGTTGCCGAAGAGCCAGGCGACCGGACCACGCAGCAGGTCGTCGGCGTCGAAGAGGTCGACCTCGCCGGCGCCGTCGGCGGCCAGGACCACCGCCCCCGCCTGCTGAGCGGCCCGGACGGCCTCAGCGGGCTCGGCCGCGACCGCGAGCGGGAGCTGGAAGAGGCTGCCCACGCTGGCGCGGACGGTCTTGGGGTTGTAGGGATCGACCGACCGGCCGGCGAGCACGACGGCGTCGGCCCCGACGGCGTCGGCGGTGCGGATGACGGTCCCCGCATTGCCGGGGTCGCGGACGTCTGCGCAGACGACCAGGAGGTCGCCGCTCGCGAGGGCCGCCGGGAGCGGCTGCTCGAGGAACCGGCACACCGCCACCACCCCGGCCGGGGTCACGCTGTCGCTCAAGCCCGCCATCGCCCGGTCCTCCACGAGGGTCCAGGCGACACCCTGCCGCGCGGCCCGGTCGCGCAGCTCGGCGTACGCCGCGGTCGCGCGCTCGGTCGCGAAGACCTCCACGACCCGGTCCGGCGTGGCGAGGGCGGCGCCGGTCGCCTTCGGACCGTCAGCGAGAAACAGCCGCCGCTCGGCGCGAACCGAGCGGCGGCTGAGCCTGCGGGCCGCCTTGACGCGGGCGTTGCCCGCCACCAGCGGCGCGTGGGTCGTCAAGCCTCAGGAGGCCTTCGGGGCGTTGACGTCGTCGGGCAGCGCCGCCTTGGCGGTCTCGACGAGGGCGTTGAACGCAGCGGTGTCGTTGACGGCGAGGTCGGCCAGGATCTTGCGGTCGACCTCGACGCCGGCCAGGCCCAGTCCCTGGATGAACCGGTTGTAGGTCAGGCCCTGCGCTCGGGCGGCCGCGTTGATCCGCTGGATCCAGAGGCGACGGAAGTTGCCCTTGTTCTTGCGCCGGTCGTTGTAGCTGTAGACCAGCGAGTGGGTGACCTGCTCCTTGGCCTTGCGGTAGAGGCGCGAGCGCTGACCGCGGTAGCCGGAGGCCCGCTCGAGGGTGGTACGGCGCTTCTTGTGGGCGTTCACTGCGCGCTTGACGCGTGCCATGTCGTTACTCCTTGTTGCTCAAGTCGTCGTGGTCGGGCGCGACCACCGGGGGTGGACGGGTCAGCGACCCAGCAGCTTCTTGGCGCGCTTGACGTCGGCCTTCGCCACGTCGGTGGTCCCGGCCATCCGGCGGGTCACCTTCGACGGCTTCTTCTCCAGGTTGTGGCGCAGGCCCGCCTTCTGGCGGCGGATCTTGCCCGAGCCGGTCACACGGAAGCGCTTGCTGGCACCGGAGTGCGTCTTGTTCTTCGGCATTCTCTTCGCTTTCTGTCTACGTCGGACGTGGGGACGGGAGCGGGCTCAGGCCTCGATCTCGGGATCGAGGTTCTCGGAGCGACCGCGCTCCTTCTTCTGCGCCGGCGGGTGAGCCGCGCGCTCGGCGCGCTCCTCGGCCTCCTCGGCGGCCCGCTCGGCTGCGCGGGTCTCCTTCTCAGCCTTGGCCTCGGCCTTGGCGTCGGCCTTCTTGCGGTGCGGCCCCAGGACCATGGTCATGTTGCGACCGTCCTGCTTGGGGGCCGACTCGACGAACCCGAGGTCGGTGACGTCCTCGGCCAGCCGCTGGAGCAACCGGAAGCCCAGCTCGGGGCGGTGCTGCTCCCGACCCCGGAACATGATCGTGATCTTGACCTTGTCGCCCGCCTTGAGGAACCGCACCACGTGACCCTTCTTGGTCTCGTAGTCGTGCTTGTCGATCTTGGGGCGGAGCTTCATCTCCTTGATCACGACGTTGGTCTGGTTCCGTCGTGCCTCACGGGCCTTCTGGGCGTTCTCGTACTTGAACTTCCCGTAGTCCATGAGCTTGCAGACGGGCGGCCGGGCCATGGGCGCGACCTCGACCAGGTCGAGGTCTGCCTCCACCGCGAGCTTCAGGGCCTGGTCGGTCGGGACGATGCCGACGGTCTCCCCGTTGGGGCCGACGAGCCGGACCTCGGGTACCCGGATCCGGTCGTTGATGCGCAACTCGGTGCTGATGTGTCCTCCTGTGGTCTGGCGGTCGGAGGTCCACCCCCGTCTGCGCGGCACCCGTGCCGACAGACGAAAAAGGCCTCCGCTGTCACAAGCGGAAGCCAGTCGCGACACGTCGCCCGCCGTGCGGACTCGTGTCCTCCGGTACGACGACACGCGGTGTCGCACCGGGACCGGACCCGACGACCTCGTTCGGTCGGTGCGGGTGGGAGACGTGAAGCTGCTGGTCCCCGCTTGCGGATCTGTCCTGCGGGGCCGCACGCGGCCGTCACGGGACGGATCGGTCAACGCCGAACTCTACCCGCTCATTCCGCGGCCGGTCGAATCCAGGCGCTGCGGCCGCCGACGCGCGTCAGCGCCCACTCCCCCGCCACCCCGGCGAGGTCGTGGCGGCCGATCACGAACCGGACAGGCCCGGCGACGTCGACCACCAGGGCGTCCGCCTCCTCCTGCTGCGCCGCCCGGGCTGCGGTCGCCGCGGTGACGGGCACCGGTCGCGCCTCGGGGTTCCAGGCGCGGAGCGAGTCGGTGCTGGTGAAGGCGAGCATGCCGCGGCGGCCGTCGGGCCGGGCCAGCAGCACCGCCGCCATGTCGCTGGACTTCTCCCTCGCCAGACCGTCGTGGCCGTGCTCGACCTCGCCCAGGACGGCGACCACGGGCACGACGAGGCGGCTGCGCCGGACGACGTCGAGGGCGTCGGCGTGGTCGATCTCGCCGGCGGCGTACGCCGTCAGCGCGGTCGCGACGGCGGGGTCGCCCGACCCGTCGTCGTCGGCGAACCCCGGGTCGGGGATGGATCGGGGCGTCGACACGCACCGATCCTCGCATCCGGGGCAGGTCTGGCCACCACCGGTGTGACAGGCTGGAGACGTGGACGAGGTCACCTGGACCGCACTCGCCGCGACCCTCACGGCCGTGGGTGCCGCCTGGACCTGGTTCGCCTTCCGGCACCGCGGCTTGGCCTCCGGCCTGCGGGGCGCCGGGCTCACGTTGCTGCCGCTGGCCGCCTGGCTCACCGGCACGCTCGAGATGTTCACCGAGATCGGCGGGTCGGTCCTCGACTGGGCCACCGGGCTCGTCTTCAGCCCCCAGGTGTGGATCGGCGTGGTGCTCTCCGGGCTCGCCGTCGTCCTGCTCGTGGTCTCGGGCATCGTGCGCGACCGGGCGCTGGCCCAGGGCAAGCAGGCTCAGCGGGAGACCGAGGCAGGGTCCCCGCGCGGACAGCTGACGGAGCCGAAGGCCGGAGACCCCGCGCTGGGCGACGACGACCTGTCTGAGATCGAGGACATCCTGCGGCGACGCGGTATCTCCTGATGCCGCCGACCTCCTCGGCGAGGTCCCTGCTCGCTCGCCGGCTCGCCGCTGCGCTCGACCGGACCGGCCCCCTGCCGACCCCGCTGATGGTGGTCGACCTCGACGCCTTCGACGCCAACGCCGCCGACCTCGTGCGCCGCGCCGCCGGCAAGCCGGTACGGGTGGCCTCGAAGTCGGTGCGGGTGCCAGACCTGATCACGAGGGCGCTGGCCACCCCCGGCTTCCGGGGCGTGCTGGCGTTCACGCTGCGGGAGGCGCTGTGGCTCCACGACCGGGGTGTCAGTGCCGACCTCCTCGTCGCCTACCCGACCACGGACCGGGCCGCGCTGACGCGACTGGTCGCCTCCCCCGAGCATGCCCGGGCGATCACCCTGATGGTCGACGACACGGACCACCTCGACCTCGTCGACGCCGTGCGCGGGCCAGCCGCACCCCCGGTGCGGGTGGCGATCGACGTCGACGCAGGCCTGCGGCTCGCCGGACAACACCTCGGACCGAAGCGGTCACCGCTGGCCGAGCCGCAGGAGGTGGCGGCGCTCGCCCGCTCCGTCGTGGCTCGGCCGGGGTTCCGGCTGGTCGGAGTGATGACCTACGAGGGACAGGTCGCCGGGATGCCCGACGAGGCGCCGTTGCGCCGTGGCGGTTCGCTGGTCGTCCGCGGCGTCAAGCGCGCCTCGATCGCCCAGCTCCAGCAGCGACGCCGCGCAGTGGCGCGCCTGCTCGAGGAGATCGCCGAGCTCGAGCTCTGGAACGCGGGGGGCTCCGGCTCGGTGGAGACCACGGCGGCGGACCCTGTGGTGACCGAGGTGGCCGCAGGTTCTGGCCTGCTGGTCCCCGCCCTGTTCGACCACTACCGCGACTTCGAGCCCCGGCCGGCGGCGTTCTTCGCGGTGCCGGTCGTGCGCCGGCCCTCGGAGTCGGTGGCCACGGTGCTCGGTGGTGGACTCGTCGCATCGGGCCCGGCCGGAGGCGACCGGCTCCCGGTGCCGTGGCTGCCCGAGGGCCTGCACCTGACGGCGCTCGAGGGGGCCGGCGAGGTGCAGACGCCGCTGGCCGGGCCGGGCGCCGCAGGACTGCGGATCGGCGACCTCGTGTGGTTCCGGCACGCCAAGTCCGGCGAGCTGTTCGAGCACACCGGCTCGGTGCAGCTGCTCTCGGGCTCGGAGCTGGTCGGCGAGGCCGCGACCTACCGGGGGCTGGGTCAGGCCTTCTGAGCGGCCCCGACCACCGGCCTCACTTCAAGCCGAGGCCTCACTTCCAGTAGGTGCGGATGCACACCTTCTCGGAGAAGGCGTCGGCGTACGTCGCGTCGCCCGGCACCTTGACCCGGTAGCAGATCACGCCGGGTCGGCGGAGCTGCCGCACGCGACGTCGGTAGCGGCTCGCGTCGGTCGTCCGGACGGTCCGCCACTTCTGCCAGTGGGCCGCCTGCGGCCGCTTGCGCTGCACCAGGACCCGACCGCCCGGGTGGTGGGGCCGCACCTTGCCCTTGACGAGGAAGACGTCGTCGCGGGGCTCCACGGCCGTGATGCTCACGGTCCGCGGTTCGGTGGTGCCCGCGTCAGCTGGCGTGCCGAGCGTCGTGACCGCGAGAGCGGCCACGAGGGGCAGGACGGTGGCGGCGGCGAGATCCCGAGCACGGTGGGCCGTCATGGCCCCATCCTGCCCCACGGTTAGCCTGCTGGCCGTGCACGAGACTCCTCGCCACGCCGAGACGCTCGGGGGCGGGCCCGACGCG